>CAIOSY010000131.1 GCA_903861075.1 uncultured Nitrosomonadales bacterium | reverse complement strand
TTGGCAAGTTCGAACTCAATCAATTCAAGCATTGAAGTAAATTGTGAAAATACTAAAACTCGTCTGCCTTCACTAACCAATTCAGGCAACATTTCCATCAACAGATCGAGCTTGGCGTGTTCTTTGACTTTTTTAGCGGCCGTCAATTTCAGCAGACGCGGATCGCAACACACCTGACGCAATTTGAGCAGCGCGTCGAGGATAATGATATGACTGCGAGCAAAGCCTTTTTCTGCGATTTCCTCCCTCACCCGCTGATCCATCGCGATGCGCACCGTTTCATAGAGATCGCGCTGCGTCCCGGACAATTCAACGGTACGCACAATGAGCGTTTTGGGAGGTAATTCGGTGGCTACATCTTCTTTACGTCGCCGCATAATAAAGGGTCTGACGCGTTGCGCCAACAGGTCGCGCCTGAGCCGGTTCCCATGCTTTTCAATCGGCGTACGCCAGGTTTTGGTGAACGATTTTGCATCTCCCAACAAACCCGGCAACAAAAAATCAAATTGCGCCCACAATTCCCCCAAGTGATTCTCAAGCGGGGTTCCCGTCAAACACAAACGATGACGCGCATTCAAACGACGTACCACCTGAGCTGCCTGACTGGAGACATTTTTTACCGTTTGCGCTTCATCCAAAATTAACAAATGGTAATTGTGTTCAAGTAACGCTGCCTCATCACGCCATAACAACGGATAAGTAGTAAGAATCACATCGTGTTGAGCAATCAAAGGAAAATGATCCGCCCGTTCTTTACCGTGCAAGGATAGTATTTTAAGCTGAGGGGAGAAACGCGCAGCCTCTCTTTTCCAGTTGAAAATCAAAGAGGTGGGCAAAACGACTAAAGAAGGTCTGTCCATACGCCCCCCTTGCTTTTCCATCAACAGGTGCGCAAGTGTTTGAGCCGTTTTTCCCAAACCCATATCATCTGCCAAAATCCCTGCCAACCCCTGTTCGCGCAAAAACTGCAGCCAAGCCAACCCTTCCAATTGATAGTTTCGCAACTGCAAGGCAAAGCCAACCGGGTTTTCAACAGCCCGAATCCCCGCCGTATTTTTCAACTTACTCGCCAAATTAGCCAGCGCATCAACCCCCTTAAACTGCCAGCGCTCCATCCCGGCTAACGCATCGATACGCGCCACATCATAACGAGACAAACGAATTTCCTCACCACCTGCTTTCCCGTCAAACAATTCAATCAGGGTACGCGCCAACGGCTTGATGCGTTCTGCCGGCACCTTCACACGCCCCCCATCAGGCAACAACAACTCAATCGCTTCCGTATCTTCCATCCTGTCTAACAAAATTGCGTCCAGCCAGCGCGAATCCAGCTTAAATAGCTCATGCAGCAAAGGGGCTAACGCCAGACGCTGTCCGTTCACAACGATCCCCATATTCAGACTAAACCAACCATCTTCCTGCTCGTCAAATTCACCAACCCAGGCTTCCACTTCCAATAAATGATGACGAAACCCTTGCGGAATAATGACCTCCCAACCGGCGGCACGCATTTTGGGTAGTATCGATTGCATGAAAGCAGTCCAGGCTTTTTCACTTTCGAGTCCATACATAGCCTGATCGGGTATGGCTCCCGCCATACCAAAACGCGACATTTCCTCAAAACCAAAGGCGGGTAACGATTTAATAAAACGCTGCTCAGACTTCAAATCACGCGTAACACGCACCGTTTCACCATTTTGCAACGAAACATATTCACCCGGATGATCAGGGGACAATGCGGCATCCCCATAATGAAATTCGACGCTAGCCCAATCTCGTACCTGGGTGCCAAATCCATAGTTACGATAGCGTCCCATATAAGCGGGCAAGGAGGTGTCGAGCAACAAAACAGGGATTAAGGGAATATCAAGTGTACGTAAATTAGCCGTACTCGGCGCCGGTAATTCGGGGACAATTTCGCGCAACATTTCAGACACGACAGGCACATCGATTTCACGTAGCGGCGGCATACTCAACAGCTGTGCAATTTGCGCCGGGGTTTGGGCAAGCTTAAGTAAGCCAATTTCCCCGGCCTTCACATCCAAATACCAGGTTGCATCTAGCAGCGGCAGCACCACAACAGCACCTCCACTACGTATCACTCTGGGCACCATGCGCCCAGACTCATCAGCCCCCCAGTCCAGCCTTGCATCCCTCATCTCGCCTTGCTGAAGACGAGTCGGTGCTGACAAAATATGGCGATTACCTGCTATTCTTTCCATGCAAAACAAACGCCCGCACGCCAGCAAACTGGTTAAAATTTCGCTACCCTGTTTACCCATTGTAATATCGCCGTCGTACTTTTCTCGCTGTTTCCACAACATACGTAAAATCGGCAAATCCTCATCTGTCACAAACTGGGGCGGCTTAACCAACGCACGTTCGACATTAGTCCACTCCTCCAACGCGCCCAGCAATTGCCCATCAACTGACATACGCGCCTTATATATGCCAACAATATAAGAGGATAAATAGATTGATTTCATCAGCACATAACACAGACGATCCGGCCTTTGGACGGGCTTGGTCTTTTTATTTGCAGTCGTGGCTTGTGCTTTTCGAAAGGCTTCGGCCCATTCAAGCAAAGCAGGATTCACAACGGGAGTACGCGGTAAAGATAAAGCTGATAACAACACGGCTGCCGTATGCTTACACTTGTAACCCACCGGGCAACTGCACACGGGCTTAATGCCAGGCTTGCCAGCCATATTTTCTTCAAAAATAATTTCAACGGAATAAGGATACTTCACCGTTCCTTTGACCTGCGCCGTAATTTTCCCCGGCTGCACACTTAACTGAGTAATCGAATTTAGATAAGCCTTGGCTTTTTGCAACTCAGACATAGGATACCAGCGAGTCACATCGGCAAGGGTATAAGTTTTGGCACATGACATAGCGTGATTAGGGCGCAGGGCCCTTGAAGAAAAACAATTTTGGATTATAACGTGCTGCGCATATCGAGGTAAAACTAAAGAAAAAAATTAGTCCGCATCGATGCCAGCTCATCCCGAATTTTAAAAAATAATGGTCGCGCATCAACCTCAATCTGCACACAACGATACTGCAATTCCCGTAGCGAGCCGAACGTGGCTTCAGCACCGGCTTGGGGGGGCATGCAACGAGACAAAAGCTCCTCAAGCAAACAGCCAAAGGCACGCACCTCGACACGTTCCAGCATCCGACCATCCCGCCTGGCATCGATGAAAGAGGATGCGCCAAAGTCGCCCAACAAACACTTATCCTGCCCGTTCCATAAGATATTGTGCGCATACAAGTCTCCATGCAAAATACCGAGCTTATGCAAATGTGCGACCGCAGAGGCAATACCTAAGGCCATCGAAAGTATAGCGTCCAAGGTAAATTTTATATCCGGAGCGTAAATATCACGGGTACATGAAACCAGACTGGGCGGATCTGCCAAATTAACAAAACTCACATCAATCAACGGCATCACCAATCCTGCCGCACCATCAGGATGATCACTCAGTCTGCCTGTTGCCGAAATCAGATTGGGGTGCAAGCCTGCAGCAAGACTTGCTGCTTTCTCGCAGCGCGGCAAACCGTCACTCGTCACCGCGCCTTTGAAAAACTTTACAGCCACGGGAGTCACGCTCGCTTGTTGCCAATTCGCCTGGTGAATAACACCTGAGGCTCCCTCACCTAATTTTTTATGAACTTCAAGCGTGTGCCAGGAAACAACAGGAATCTTGTGAGAGACCGCAGCGGCACTTTCCAGAATATCCGAAAACGGATTGCCCGCAAAAGCAAGCCAGGCCAAGCGGGGTAAGGACGTTAACCACGCGGGCAAGACATCGAAACGATTAGCGGAAATACGCACCAGTTCCAACTTCTGACAGGCCGCCATTTCCTCAGGTAAACTTTGCAATTGATTTCCCGCCAGCATCAGTTTTTGCAAGCCTGTACACTGCCCCAACCCGACAGGCAATTCACGCAATTGATTATCAGTTAAAATCAGCCAGCGCAACGCACGCGGCAATGCCGCGCCAGAAAAACGGGTTATTTTATTGGCTTTAAAGCCGACCATTTCCAAATTAACACAACGTCCCAACACCTCGGGCACTTCAGTAAACAGGTTATCGGAACAAAATATCACCCGCAATTTTTTGAGCAAAGGCAGATTATCCGGCAGCGCTGACAGGGCATTGCCCGATAAATTTAAAATTTCCAGCGTATCCGCCAACTCGAATATTTCGGGTGGGAATTCAGTTAACCCGCACGATAAATCTAACCGTGCCCGTCCTGCCAGCTTGCCGCTGCGCAACATCGAGAGTGTGTTCATTTTTAATGAATGCCGAAATAGATTTTAGAATCAACAAACCAGTGCGCTGATCCATTGCGTATAGAGTCGCTCAGCAACATCATGCAGTTGTGACAAATTCGCCTGTTTTTGCATATGTTCTGGGGTTTGAACGGCCGGACTCCCCAGATGAGCTTCAATTTCTGCCGCGCCAACCTCGCACCCACTGGCGATCATTTCAGCGGTCATCTCGATATGACATTGCAATGCAAGATGCGGCTCCAAGGTATAACCCTGATTGATGCAATATGTACCTGACAACAAACATACCGCGCCTGCAGGTAAATAAACGTTTCACCATGCCAATGAAATGCATCAAAAGCGCGTATATCTCCCAACCAGTGGCGCGCGTTTTCAATATCATCTACCCAAACAGTACTCCATCCTCATTCTTCCCGTCTCATTCCTTTATTTTGTCCCGTTCGATCAGCGCATAGGCCGAATGGTTATGGATAGACTCAAAGTTTTCAGATTCAACAATATAAGCATCAACGCGCGTATCCGAATTCAACACAGCGGCCACATCACGCACCATATCTTCGACAAATTTGGGGTTGTCATAAGCACGTTCGGTGACATACTTTTCATCAGGGCGCTTAAGCAAACCATACAACTCGCAAGAAGCCTGCTCTTCAGCGATACGCACCACATCCTCAATCCAGACAAAACTGTTGGTACGTAACGTAATCGTCACATGGGAGCGCTGATTATGCGCACCACGTTCAGATATTTTTTTAGAACATGGACAAAGACTGGTAACAGGAACCAGCACTTTCATCGTAATGCTTGCGACACCCTCTCTCATTTCCCCGACCAGTGTCACATCGTAATCCAGCAAACTCTGCACGCCGGAAATAGGCGCTGTTTTATTGACGAAATATGGGAAACTCATTTCGATGTAACCCGAATCGGCTTCTAGCAACAACACCATTTCGCGCAGAATACTCTCATAGGATT
The DNA here is from genome assembly GCA_903861075.1 of uncultured Nitrosomonadales bacterium. GTDB lineage: Bacteria > Pseudomonadota > Gammaproteobacteria > Burkholderiales > Gallionellaceae > Gallionella. Next base: position 14,638 of record CAIOSY010000131.1, on the reverse strand, counting down.
CGACGGAGATTTCACGCTCATGCCGATTCAAAATCTCGACGAAACGCGACATATGCGTTCCCTTAAAATTATGAGGCAAATGTACATACATATTGAAAGTTGCTATGGTATGTTGCACACCAATACTTTTGTCACGCACCTTGACCGGATGACGGATACCTTTAATGCCTACGCGATTAATTGCGATCTGTCGCAAATCAGCCGAATTTTGCACATCAGGAATGGGAATAGCGATATTCATATTTTTTCTTTCAAATTTCAGTCAGGCGATATTATATCCAATCCCGACAAAGTCACTTGGTCAATTTAGCCGATATGGCAACAACAATCCCTGCGGCATCCAAACCACAGTCTGTTAGCAATTGTGCGGAATCACCCTGTTCAATAAAACGATCTGGCAATCCCAGCTGAAGCAAAGGACACACTATATTCAATTGCATCAAACACTCGGCAACCGCACTTCCCGCCCCGCCTTGCACCGCATTCTCTTCTACGGTGACCAGCAGCTCGTGTTCCAGTGCCAAATGCCTAACTAACGCAAAATCTAAGGGTTTAACAAAACGCATATTCACTACCGTCGCGTCAACTTGTTCACCCGCAACCAAGGCGGGCGCCAACATCGAGCCGAACGCCAAAATAGCAACGCGCACGCCTGAACGCCGCACCTCACCCCGCCCCACCGGCAGCGCCTGCATGTTCGGACTAATCTCCACCCCGGCCCCTAATCCGCGTGGATAACGTACCGCACTCGGGGTATCAAGGGTAATTGCGGTATAAAGCATCTGCCGACACTCGTTCTCATCGGAGGGTGCCATCACCGTCATATTCGGAATACAACGTAAAAAAGACAAATCGAAACTACCCGCATGCGTTGCGCCATCGGCACCGACTAAACCACCTCGATCAATCGCTAATACCACCGGCAAATTTTGAATCGCAATATCGTGTATTAACTGATCATAGGCGCGCTGCAAAAAAGTTGAATAGATTGCCACGACTGGCTTATACCCCTCACAAGCCAGACCTGCAGCAAAGGTCAATGCGTGTTGTTCAGCAATACCTACATCGAAATAACGATCCGGGAATTTTTCGGCAAAATCTGACATACCCGAGCCTTCGCACATTGCAGGCGTAATACCCACGACACGCGGATCTTGTGCAGCAATATCACATAACCACTGACCAAAAACCTGGGTATAAGTCGGAAGAGTAGACTGTTTGGGCACAATACCATTCGTCCGATCAAATTTACTTACGCCATGGTAAAGCAGGCAGTCTTCCTCAGCCCGCGTATATCCCTTGCCTTTTTGGGTCACAACATGTAAAAACTGCGGGCCTTGCAATTGACGCAGGTTACCCAGCGTATCTATCAACGCATCCAAATCATGCCCATCAATGGGGCCTATGTAATTAAAACCAAATTCTTCAAACATCGTGCCCGGTATCACCATACCTTTCACATGCTCTTCTGCGCGCTTTGCAAACTCCAGCATCGGCGGCATGCCTTTGAGTACTTTTTCACTACCGCGTCTGACCGCAGCATAAAAACGACCCGACATTAACCTGGCTAAATAATTATTCAAGGCGCCCACGGGGCGCGAGATGGACATATCGTTATCGTTGAGTATCACCAACAGATTGGCATTCATTGCCCCCGCATTATTGAGCGCTTCAAAAGCCATACCACCGGTCATCGCGCCATCACCAATGATCGCCACTGCGCGCCGATCAGATCCTGACAGTTGCGCTGCAACTGCCATACCTAAAGCGGCCGAAATTGAAGTACTTGAATGCCCTGTACCAAAGGTATCATATGGGCTTTCTTCACGCTTTGGAAAGCCGGCAATACCGCCTTTCATCCGCAAGGTAGCCATTGCTGAACGACGTTCGGTCAGAATTTTATGCACATAGGTTTGATGCCCGACGTCCCACACCAGTTTATCGTCGGGAGTATTGAAAACACGATGCAAGGCTATTGTCAGCTCAACCGTTCCCAAATTAGAGGATAAATGTCCCCCCGTTTTACTCACTGATTCGACTAAAAACTCACGCAATTCTCGGGCCAACTGCGGCAGTTGCTCACGGGACAAGCTTCGCAACGCTTCAGGGGTATTGATCGTATCAAGCAGACTGTACATTAAAATGCTCGCAATACAATAAAGTTGGCTAACTCACGCAAGCGACGAGCCGCAACACCAAATTCCACCAGACTCGCTACCGCTTCGCTGTGCAAATTATGCGCCATGTCCCGCGCAGCACTCACCCCCAACAAGGTGACATAAGTTGGCTTATCATTATCAGCATCTTTACCTGCTGTCTTACCTAAAGTCGCTGTGTCAGCCTCGGCATCGAGTACATCATCCACAACTTGAAAAGCCAGCCCTATACATTTTCCAAAATGATCTAATTTTGCTAATTGAACGGGCGTAACGGCAGCACACTGCGCACCTAACAAAACGGCTGCACGTATCAAAGCTCCCGTTTTATGAATATGCATATTCTCCAACTCAGGCAAGCTGAGCTGTTTACCCGTACTGAGCAGATCAATCGCCTGCCCTCCTGCCATACCACGCGAACCCGAAGCCTGCGCCAGCAACTTAATCATATTCAACTGCTGTTGAGGGTCATCATTTAATTTGAATTCCGACAACAATTGAAAAGCTAAGGTTTGCAAACTATCCCCGACTAGCAAAGCCGTTGCTTCATCATATTGCACATGACAAGTTGGCTTTCCCCTGCGCAAGACATCATCATCCATGCAAGGCATATCATCATGCACCAGCGAATAAGCATGAATCAACTCGACAGCCGCTGCCGAAATATTAACGCGCGCCTGATCGGCACCCAACATTTCACCTGCGGCAAAAGCTAATAGTGGCCGAACACGCTTCCCACCATCCAACACGGCATAGCGCATCGCCTTATGCAAATGCCCGGGAGAAATGCTCGATGATGGCAGCACATCGTGCAGCACTTTTTCAAAACTCACCTGGTGGGCGGTCGCCCAAGCGGTAAAATCAAGCGTCATCACTAATTCTCCCAGGCAAGTCTTTCAACATGCCATCTTCTAAAATACGTACTTGTTGCTGAGCGTCATCAAGACGACTGCGGCAAAAACTCAACAACTCGGCTCCACGCTTATAAGCTGCCAGGGAATCTTCCAGCGATAAGCGCCCCGCTTCCATATCGGAGACAATTTGTTCGAGTTCGACTATTGCGGATTCATAGCCCAACGGTTTCTGAGTTTTTCCGACCATTTCAATCTTCTGCGTAGGAAAGAACGCTATTTTACCCAACGTGCACTATCTGAGCCAATTTTTGTTGCCCTTACCCTCAATTTAAGGGAAAATTACACACTATGCTGTTACAAACGTATTAACTATGTGCAAGGATGATGTGGGTTTGTCCAAAATATCTACCATAAATCAACTTAACCCGTCCCAGGTTCAACCTCCCCTAGCCTGGTATTTCGACTCCAAAATATTGGAACTGGAACAGCGGGTGCTGTTTAAAGACGGCCCTAACTATGTAGGGCACGAGCTAATGACGCCTAACATAGGTGACTATCAGGTTCTTCGTGACGAGACACAAATGCTGGTTCGAAACCCTAACGGGGTGGAATTGTTATCGAATATTTGCCGCCATCGCCAGGCGACGATGTTGCAGGGTCGGGGCAATGCACAACATATTGTTTGCCCGCTTCATCGCTGGACTTACAAAACAGATGGCGAATTATTAGGGGCCCCGCATTTTCCTAACAACCCCTGCCTGCACTTAAACAAATCCCCCCTGCAAAACTGGAATGGGATGCTGTTCTCAGGCGAACGCGATATTGCCAAAGATTTAGCTAAAGTCGGCGTCATTCAGGATTTGGATTTTTCAGGATATATGCTCGACCGGGTACAAGTGGACGAATATACCTTCAACTGGAAAACCTTTATTGAGGTCTACTTAGAAGATTATCACGTCGAGCCATTTCATCCCGGCCTGGGAAACTTTGTAAATTGTGATGACCTGAAATGGGAATTTGGTGAGCAATACAGCGTGCAAACTGTAGGCATCAAAAATGCACTCAAAAAAATAGGTAGTACCGCTTACGGTGACTGGCAGGAACAAGTATTACGCTATCACGGAGGGAAACTTCCCAAATACGGCGCAATCTGGCTAACTTACTACCCCAACATTATGGTCGAATGGTATCCGGGCACACTCGTTATCAGTACACTAATTCCCCGAGGCGCTGAAGCTTGCACTAACATAGTCGAATTTTATTATCTAGAAGACATCGTCCTATTTGAACGTGATTATGTTGAAGCCGAACAGCGTGCTTATAACGAGACGGCATTAGAAGACGACATCATTTGCTTGCGCATGAATCAAGGTCGCCGCTCTCTTTATCAACGCGGCATTGAAGAACACGGCCCATATCAATCACCGACCGAAGATGGAATGTTGCATTTTCATGAATATTTACGCCGCAACCTTGGCCCCCACCTTTGATTTCGAACGGCGCAATTGATTTTTCAATTCACTTCCGCATGACGATTTAAATGGGTGCTTTATGGATGCTCGTTGCGGGTTTTTTGTTCGCTTGCATGGGTGTATTCGTCAAACTGGGCGCAAGCCATTTTTCGCATGTAGAACTCGTTTTTTATCGATCCTTCATCGGATTGATCATCGTATATGTCATCATGCGTACACAGCGCGTGAAACTAAAAACCCCACACTGGAAAAACCACTTGGGACGAGGAGTCTCCGGCACCGTTGCGATGTTGTTATTTTTTTACTGCATCACCGTATTACCTCTGGCAACAGCAATTACACTTAATTACACCGCACCGCTTTTTTTGACGCTACTCACCATGTTCGTTTGCAAGGAAAAGTTCCATCTTCCCCTGGGCATCGCAATTGGCACGGGTTTCTGCGGCGTCATTTTACTATTGCATCCAACATTACAACAAGAGCAATGGCTATCGGGACTATTTGGCCTGACTTCGGGCTTTCTTGCGGGAATTGCCTTCCTTAATGTCAAACAACTGGGCACACTAGGCGAACCCGATACGCGCACTGTATTCTATTTCAGTCTGATGGCCAGTCTGGTAAGCGGCACAACAATGTTCTTTAGCATTGTACATAGCATCACCCCAGACAAACTTTTTATTTTGCTAGGACTTGCCTTGACAGCCACACTCGCACAAATTGCCATGACCCGCGCTTATCGTATTGGCAAAACACTTGTCGTCGGCAGCTTAGCTTACAGCACAATTGTTTTTGCGAGTTTGTTCGGTGTGGGCCTATGGCAGGAAATATTACCCCTGACAAGTTGGCTGGGGATGACGCTCATCATAGCCAGTGGTGTGCTAAGCTTGAGCCTGTCACCAAAACATTCACCACCCATAAGAATAGAGACCCTAAAATGATTACCTTTGAACAAACTGACAACCTTGTTAATATTGCCGTCCTGGGGGAATTTACACTCACTGATTTTAAAGAGTTCGAAACCCAATCCATCTATAAATTAACCTCACCCGGCGCTGTAAATTTGCTATTCGATCTACGCGCCATGCTAGCTTATACCGTCGATGTCGCATGGGAAGAGATCAAATTTTTCAACCGCGAACACAACCATGATTTCTCAAAAATTGCCGTGGTTACTGAAGATCAATGGCTGACTTGGCAAATATGGATTTCACGCCTTTTTGTCGATGCTGAAATTTGCGTATTTACTGATTACGAAGAAGCACGCACCTGGGTTCAAGGATAGAACATGCCTGAAACCACGACCAAGGCTGTTGATGAAAAATTTTGCAGCGACTGCGGCGCCATAATAAAAATTAAAGCTGAAATTTGCCCTAAGTGTGGCATAAGACAATTCAGTCCTCCTACGCAAATCAATCTAGGACCTGTGGCACCGAATGGTAAAAGCCGAATTGCTGCGGCTCTATTTGCTTTCTTTTTAGGGGCTGTCGGCGCCCATAAATTTTACCTGGGACAAATCGGCCTAGGCGTACTTTATCTGTTATTTTTCTGGACCTGCATCCCTGCTATTATCGCATTTATAGAGTTTATTCTGCTGCTATCCATGAGTGATGAATCATTTATTCAAAAATATGGTCATTCCTGATCAACTTCTGAAATTTTAGAAATAAAAGACCCGCCGAAGCGGGTCTTTTATTTACAGAACAGCCGAACTGAATTACTTCAGCTTGGTTTCCTTATACATAACATGCTTACGAACCACTGGATCGTATTTCTTCATTTCAATCTTGCCCGGGGTCGTCCGTTTATTCTTGTCTGTAGTGTAAAAATGGCCGGTACCAGCACTAGACTCAAGTTTAATTTTTTCGCGCATTTTTTAGCTCCTTAGATTTTTTCGCCGCGTGCACGCATATCTGACAACACAGACTCAATACCATTTTTATCTATGGTACGTAATCCTGCATTCGTCAAACGAAGACTAACCCAGCGATTTTCAGCCTCAACCCAAAAACGACGACGTTGCAGATTAGGCAAGAAGCGACGCTTGGTTCTGTTATTCGCATGTGAAACGTTGTTACCACTCATCGGGCCTTTGCCCGTCACTTGACATACTCGCGCCATGCTTCTACTCCAACCAATTTTCAAAAGAGGGCGAATTTTACAGGCAGAATCAAAAAAACTCAACCTTAATTTTAGTCAGCACTCGTAACCGTATTGACAACCTGTCGCGACTCAATGAAATAGCAAGGCCGAAGCTAAATTTTATACCTTAGCAAGCTGCAAATAAATGGCTCAGACACCCTGAAATCATCAACAACACAAGCCAGCATACTCATCTTAGAGTCGCGCAACGTTACTTACCTGAGCGCAGTAGCACTGAAGAATAACCCTTTATTAGCACATTGTATTAACACAAAATAAATTTTTTACTAGCATTTTTTTATAAAACTGTTAGAATGCCGCGACTTTGATTTTTGCCCAACCGCGAAGTCGAATAAAACTTTAAACACTCTTAACTTAAGGAAATACACCATGAAATTATCCGCTCTTGTTGCAGCTTTGTTGGCTCTTGCTTTGTCCGCTTGTGGTGAAAAAGCTGCTGAAGCTCCAGCTGCAGCACCCGCTGTTGAAGTTGCTGCTTCTGCTGTTGAAGTTGCACCTGCTGCTGCAGCTGACGCTGCTTCAGCACCTGTTGCTGCTGAAGTTGCTGCACCTGCTGCAAAATAAGCAATACGCTTATAAATAAAAAGCCGGCGCAAGCCGGCTTTTTATTGTCTCCTACCCTGATTTCATATTGCAAAACCCAGCAAACCTCGACTACCCTTATCCAATTCACCGTCTCTGAATAACCAGAGTCTATCTCCCCGGATATAACGCGCACCGATACTTCTATCCACGCGACTCAACCCCACCGCCAGACCACCCGACATAAGACGTACATAGAAGAGCAACCATCACCGTAAAAAAGCCCGACATCCGAACGGATACCGGGCTATCATCAAAACTCAGTAAAAAACTACAAGTTTATATTCTTGTAAATCGCCTCAAGCTTTTTCATACCCGAATCCGAGCTCCCGCCATTTTGATCCGTCACTGACACCTCACAAGACGCCCCACCGTCTTTGACATAGACGCGATAACGCATATTATCAGGCTCATCATCTTGCCAGAATTTCAGCTTATCCATCCAGCCCTTTTCAAGCTTGACAGTACGCAGGAAATAAATGCCTTTTTCCCTATCCTTGTCTTCCACCTGAAAGCCCGCGCGTTCAATCGCCAGCCCTACCCTGCGCCAACTCTTATCAAACGCATCGTTAATCACAATCACACTACGACCATCAACCACTTGCAATAGATTTGCAACGCCCGAGGCAACAGCCGCACCAGGAACAGCAACCACCGCCGCCTGCACAGGTGCCCCCCCGAAACGCACCATCAAACGCTGCAACAACTCCGCTTCCAACTCAGGATCATTGGGACGAGATTGCCACTTCGAAAAGTTTTTATCCGCATCAAGCACTTCTTCTTTACCATAATGCGTAACATAAATCTCCGTGCTTAATCCGTCTTTAGCTCGCTCCAAGCGTATGCGATACTGATCGCGTTCACCTGAAGAGTACATACTATCAAACACTTTCCCTAACACGCTGCGCAGACCCCCTTGCGGAATCTTGGCGCGATTTTCAGCCCATTCAGTTTCAATCATGCCCGCCGACTGATCTTCAGACTTAATGGTCAAACCGGTTTCCTGCAAAAATGCGACGACAACAGGCCAAACAACTTCAGCATTATTGCTTACTTTCAACCAGCGACGCGCCCCTTCACGTTCCAGAGTCACGCCACTCACAACAGGCATAACCTTGCTAGCCACCGCTGTTTGCTGCGCGGTCGCAGCCTCACCTTGGCGATAAGTTGAATAAGTAGAAACCGACTCGCTCTCGCTACCCGCCACTTTATAACGGTCATCAATTTGCGGCGCCGTTAAATCAGGGGGCACTTCGAGAGTAGGGACTTGCGCGGCTTTCGCACCATAATCAATACGCTTGGTACCCAGACCTATAGCACTACATCCTACCAGTGAAATCAGTACAGCACTGGACACACCGACATGCAAAAATTTCATCTTTTATTCCTTAACTTGTGTAAGTACGCCAGCCTGACGCAACGCTTCTTCAACTTCGCCCTGTGCAGTGACAGACAAAGGGGTAAGCGGTAAACGCAAGGTATTTGTTATCAGCCCCATACGCGACACGGCCCATTTAACGGGAATAGGGTTCGCTTCAACGAACAACTTACGATGCAAGCCCAAGAGACGGAAATTAATTTCACGGGCACGCAGTACATCACCCTCAAAAGCGGCCATACACATTTGGTGCATTAATTGAGGCGCGACATTCGCGGTCACAGAAATACCGCCATGCCCGCCTAACAACAACAATGCCAAGGTACTCGCATCATCGCCACTATAAATCGCGAAATCTTTGGGCGCGCGCTGCAACAAATCACTGCCTCGACCGATATCGCCGGTTGCATCTTTAATCCCCACGATATTTGGTATTTGAGCCAGGCGCAATACCGTATCATTGCTCATGTCAGCCACGGTACGACCTGGTACATTGTAAAGAATGTGCGGCATATCTACCGCATCAGCAATCGCCTTAAAATGCTGATACAAACCTTCTTGCGTCGGCTTATTATAATAAGGCACCACCGTCAACGAAGCATCCGCACCTGCACGTTGTGAAAACAGCGCTAATTCAATCGCTTCTTTGGTAGAGTTGGCACCCGTTCCGGCGATAATCGGTATCCGTTTCGCAGCATGCTTCACTGCCTCAAAGATCAATAACTCGTGTTCTTCCAAATCGACAGTAGGGGATTCACCCGAGGTACCTACCACCACAATAGCGTCAGTACCCGCTTCAACATGAAAATCAATCAACGCACGAAAGGCGGGCAAATCCAGACTACCGTCTTCTTGCATAGGCGTGACGATTGCAACTATACTTCCCTTGATCATTATGACTCTCGTTTTCGTGACAAGCAAAAATCGCATTCTAACCTAAACTGACATAGCAGAATCAAAATTGGCCTATCTAAAATCAGCCTAACTGAAAATGACGAACCAATCTCATGCAGACTGACAGAGGTTCGCACTAAAAATCACAGGAATTTCGGCTTAACACCCGAGCGTTAGCTCTACGTTCAAACCGCAACATTTCTTGTATTTTCTACCACTCCCACAGGGACATTTTTCATTACGTCCAATTTTAGGCATTTCACGGCTAAGAAGCGGATCCATCACGACGCGTCTTACAGGAATCCAAAATCGATACAACTGCGCAACACATTCAGGTATCAAAATAGATAAGGCTTCGCGTTGCTCCGGCGTTTCTATCAACAACGCCTCATCCTCGGTAAGTTCACTCGTACCGAGCAAATAAATAGGACGCAAAATATCGGCATATTCCGGATTCTTTAAAATATCCTGCCATAAATCAGACTGAAGATGAACTGCGCTCATATAGCCATAAGCCCACATTTCCCCATCGATAAATTCTCGCGAACTATCCGGATAAACCGCGCTATCAAATATTGGCTCACAGGAATCCGGATTTTCCCGGAGCGTCACAATCAAATGGCTCATGAGCTTCATGATGAGACGGGTAATACGCTCCATCTGCATAGGGCTATTGAATGCAGGCTCATCTTTTTCGGATAAACCCCAAACGAAAGGCAGCCAAACACCAGGAGATAACATGACAGGCGCTGTCGCGAGCGCCGTCAGATAACCATCCAGACAATCGAGCATCATTGCTTCATCAGAAGTTGCATCGGACAGTAGAAACTGATCGAGTTCGTCCATCTCCGTGTCGGACAACCGTGATTTATTTATCGTTGACAATGTTTAGTACCGTTTATTTAGCGATTAAAGAATATGAGCCATCCTGCAAAACGGCGTACCTGGTTTCAAGGGCGCGATAAAGCGCATCTTTTACCTGCCCGGAACTCAAATCAACCTGCTCTAGCACTTCGATCAGATGTTCGTTATCTTCCCGCCCATCCCATATTTTTAAATAAGTTCCGGCCTTATAGCCATGATCCTGACGAAATACATTCAGAACATTTTTCCCGACATACTGCTTAAAAAGCAACGGCCAATCCATATTGCAGCTGGACAAGAGTGAATCAAACAAGGCCAGATTAGTACGCTTTGATGCTGCCAAGCCCACCATAAGATCCAACTTCTCCAACAGTGTCAGTTGTGACAATAAATAATACTGATTATCAAATTGCACTGATTTTTGATGCAAATGTAATTCAGCCAGGATGTCACGTTTGGCAAGCGCAATCGCACCATGTCTGTGTTGAATAGCAGAAGACAGCATAAAATGCCAAATATCGACGAGCTCCATTTGCAACTGGGCCATATCGCACTCCTGCTTTTTCCACCATTTCCAGCCATGATGCTCAATAGCCTCGACGGCCTCGACCTGAATGGCTCGATGCCAATTGTTATGGGCTGCAATCCAACCGGCATTCACCGTGCCGTTCATATCGGCCTGTAATTCCAACATAACTAAAAGTTGAGACTCAAGAATACTCATTGCTTACTTCCTGTATAAATAGCATTTAAAATAACCATCTCGATATCCAAACAGCATTAAACCCTCAGGATAGCGCGCCCATAATATCGGTTTCATAAGGCCCGCATGGATATTGGAACGCGACCGGCCCGTCGGCCTTTGAGTGAATAAACTGATGAACAAAAGGGTCGGCCGAAACGAGTATCTCCGACGCTTCCCCTTCAGCGACGACAACACCGTCATGTAAAAAATAGACATAATCAGCGATTTTCAAGGACTCAGACATATCATAGGTCACTACGACCGAAGTCACACCCAATGCATCATTTAATTTACGGATCAAATTAGCAATGATATTGAGTGAAATAGGATCAAGACCCGCAAAAGGCTCATCGTAAATAATCAGAGTTGGATCCAAGGCAATCGCACGCGCCAGCGCCACCCTTCGCTCCATACCACCTGACAAATCCCGAGGCATCAAGCCATGGGCGTTACGCAACCCAACCGCTTGTAATTTCATCAATACAAGATCGCGTATCATCTCTTCGGATAAGTCGGTATGCTCCCGCATCGGAAACGCCAAATTGTCGTAGACAGTCAAATCGCTAAACAGACCACTGACCTGAAACATCATACCCATCTCACGACGCATCGCATATAACTCGTCATTATTTAACGTGTGTATGACTCGATTCTGCACTTTAACACTACCGCGAGCGGGTTTGAGCTGCCCACCGAAATGATGCAAAAGCGTACTCTTACCACAACCGCTCACCCCTAGAATTGCCACCACTTTCCCTCGCGGAATGGTGAGATTGACTCCCTTAAGTACCTGGCGGTCGCCATAGGAAAAATGCAGATCGCTAACTTCAACCAGGTTTTCTGATGATTGCTTCAATTTCTTTCCTTGTTCAGAGCTAAATTCAACAATGGATGTTATCATTTTTAAGGTTGTGCAACCTGCCAACGATGCACTTTAGAACACCATGACTTCACGCACCCAACAAATCCTTAACAATGTATTCGGCTATGCTTCTTTTCGCGGCGAGCAACAGGCAATTGTCGACCAGATAATTTCAGGTGGTGATGCCCTCGTACTCATGCCAACCGGAGGCGGAAAATCGCTTTGCTATCAGATTCCCGCGCTACTGCGCAGCGGTGTTGGCATCGTTGTTTCTCCCTTAATTGCATTGATGCAAGACCAAGTAGATGCGCTTCGTCAATTGGGCGTCAAAGCGGCCTACCTCAACTCAAGTCTTTCCATGGATACCGCCCGCGAAGTTCAAAACCGGTTATTGCGTGGCGAACTGGATTTGTTATATGTTGCACCCGAACGCCTCATGAATGCGAATTTTTTAGGCCTGCTAGACCGGCTGCAGTCCAGCCACGGCCTGGCTTTATTTGCGATTGATGAGGCGCATTGCGTATCAGAGTGGGGACACGACTTTCGTCCTGAGTATCGCGAACTAACCATTTTACATGCCCGTTTCCCCTCTGTTCCGCGTATTGCACTGACTGCAACCGCCGACGCCCCTACCCGGCGCGAAATTATCGAACGCCTCTCGCTGGAACAAGCAAGACAATTCGTCTCCAGCTTCGATCGCCCCAACATCCGTTACCGGGTCACCCATAAAGCCTCTGCCCTGAACCAACTGCAAGACTTCATCAATAAAGAGCATGCTCATGAAGCCGGAATCGTATATTGCCTGTCCCGCAAACGCGTGGATGAAACTGCAGCCCGGCTTAAAAGTCTAGGCTGGGATGCACTCCCCTACCATGCAGGACTTGATGCGGTTACGCGCGCCGCGAATCAAAGTCGTTTTTTGCGCGAAGAAGGGGTCATCATGGTGGCCACCGTCGCCTTCGGCATGGGCATCGACAAACCTAATGTGCGCTTCGTCGCACACATTGATTTACCAAAAAGCATGGAGGGCTATTATCAGGAAACGGGCCGGGCCGGTCGGGACGGTTTGCCAGCCGACGCCTGGATGGCATATGGTCTGGGCGATGTGGTATCAATGCGGCAGATGCTGCTGTCCGGTGACGCACCTGAAGAACGCAAACGTGTGGAATTGCAAAAACTCGATGCCCTGCTGGGATTTTGCGAATCCACCGCCTGTCGCCACCAGACCCTCCTGCGCTATTTTGGCGAAGAACACCCGGGGCGCTGCGGTGCCTGCGATAACTGCCTTGAACCTGTCGAAACATGGGAAGGCACACGCGCTGCACAAATGGCCTTATCCTGTGTATATCGCACCGGCCAGCGTTTCGGCGTTGGTCATTTAATCGATGTCCTATTAGGTAAACAAACTGAGCGCATTGCACGATTCGAGCATCAACGACTCTCGACTTTTGCGATCGGACAGGAACACAGTGCAAGTCTATGGAGTAGCGTGTACCGTCAATTAATTGCGGGCGGCTATCTGGAGGCGGACATGGAAGGCTACGGCGGCTTGCGCCTGACGGCTGCATCCCGACCTGTTCTCAAAGGAGAGCAGACACTCTGGTTACGTCGCGATGAGACACCTGCCAAACGTAAAACCACCCATACAGGAGGCGAGGGTAAATCGCGTGAACCTTTTTCCGGCGCCAACAAAGATGCCTTCTGGTTATCGCTCAAGGCTCAAAGACTGGCCTTGGCTCGCGAACAAGGCGTGCCGCCCTATGTGATTTTTCACGACAGCACTTTACTGGAAATGTATGAACGACGTCCCCGCAGCTTAACGGAAATGGCTCGTATTAGTGGCGTAGGACAAGGAAAACTCACCCGCTACGGAGATGATTTTCTACTGGTTATTGAAAAGGCCGCGCATGGCTGAAAGACGCGTTATCCACTAAGCGCGCTGAAGCTGTACATTCCCCCGACTCTGGTGCGGCAGCGCCAAATACCGATGCGTCTGCATTTCCGCTAAACGACTCACGATGCGCTGAGATTCACTATTCTGCCATCCAGACTCATACAACCGAGCTATCGGCACATCAAAACTTGCAACCAACTTGACGTGATTGTCATATAAAACATCAATCAACCAGGTAAAACGTCTGACTTCGGCCGCATTGTCGGGCGTCATACGTGGCACATCGGACAAAAAGAGCGTCGGATATCGCTTAGCGATTTGCATATAATCGGATTGATCGTGATTTCCGCCACACAGCAACTTAAAGTCAAACCAAACCGTTTCGCGCCCCAGTCGTTTTGCCTGAACATGCGCAACATCCACATAACCGGCCTCCGAAACCACCCCTGCGGTTAAACGTTGGAACAATAATTCCATCATCATTTGCTGATCAGACGACATAAAAATGGGATCTCTCGCCATTTGTAACATACGGTAATCGTGACCCCCTGTAAGCTGCACGACTTTCAGTTCCTGTTTCATCAGTTCAATCGCCGGCAAAAAACGTTGCCGCTGCAAGCCATTCGGATATAAATCATCAGGCGCATAATTTGAAGTTGTTAACAACACAACACCCCGTTTAAACAGCGCCGCCAGCAAACGACCCAGTATCATTGCATCGGCAATATCATCAATATGAAATTCATCCAGACACAAGAGGCGAGTATCCTGTGCAAT
>CAIOSY010000130.1 GCA_903861075.1 uncultured Nitrosomonadales bacterium | reverse complement strand
GGTGAGGCTTACTACGGGACAACTGCTGCAGGGTATGCAGTGTTACTCGCGGTGATTTCTGGAGTTGGTACTTATTTTTGTAAAGCATTTAATATTGCTGAAAAGTAACTATTCAGCGAAAATAATATAAAAAATACTTGACAAGGTTTTTGCTTGAAAAAGTAAAACCCACAGGCAGTTCTAATGCTCGACTAAAATCACATCAAAATAGCGGCATGTGCTGCTACCTGACAAGTTTGAATCTGTAAAATACCCGTCTCGCCTCTTATTTCAATTTCGCCGCAAAACGCAAGCAGCGAGGCCAAAATCGACTTTTAAAACTGGGTTTATAATAATGCCTATTGAGATAACACCCAGGTAGAACAAGTTGACGGTTGATAACATAGACGTAGAAGCGACGATAAAAAGTGTTCAAGAGCTTTTGGCTCAAGAACCCAATCTGTCGCCTGCACTACGCTCAACCCTGGATGTGCTTTTGGTGGTCGTTAAGTTGTTAGTGAATCGACTCACGCTTAACAGTCGCAATAGCAGCAAACCACCTTCATCCGACCCCAATCGTGAACGTGATAAAGGCTCCAAAGAAGGCAACAAAAATCGCGGAGGTCAACCCGGAAGAGTCGGCACTACCTTAAAGAAGATCGATGATCCCGACGAAATTAAACTGCTTGAAGTTGATCGTTCGATACTACCCGAAGGACATTATCGCGAAGTCGGTTTTGAGAGTCGCCAGGTATTTGATATTGATATCAGTCGAATCGTGACTGAGTATAGGGCTCAAATTTTGGAAAATGAACAAGGCCAACGATTTACTGCACCTTTCCCGGCAAAGGTTACCAAAGCCGTGCAATATGGCAATGGCGTAAAAATACAGGCTGTTTATTTGTCGCAGTTTCAGTTGATTCCTTATCAGAGGGTACAGGACTATTTTGCTGATCAAGTTGGCTTACCCATGAGTACTGGGTCGATCTATAACTTTAACCAGCAGGCATTCGAATTGTTAGCTCAATTTGAACAAAAGTTGATTGTGAAACTTCTGGCATCTCCTTTATTGCACACGGATGAAACGGGTATCAATATTGAGGGTAAAAGACAGTGGCTACATTGTATTTCTAATGATCAGCTGACTTTATTCTATGCGCATGCAAAACGTGGCACGGAAGCCATGGATGCGAAAAACGTACTTCCGCAGTTCAGGGGCATTCTCTGTCACGATCATTGGAAACCTTATTTTCAATACAAGGACTGCTCACATGCCTTGTGTAATGCTCACCACACCCGTGAACTAGAACGTGCTTATGAGCAGGATAAGCAACAGTGGGCCAGGGAGATGCAAGAGTTATTAGAAAACATTCGGCGCGATGTTTATGCACACGGTGGTTCACTGCCCGATGAGCAAGCTGCGCTTTATACGGAACGTTACCGAAATCTGCTCAAACAAGCGGATATTGAATGCCCTCCGCCTGAGATGAACAGAAAACCCGGGCAGCGAGGACGGATTAAACGCAGCAAATCACGCAATCTCTTAGAACGACTACGAGACTTTGAACAGGAGGTGCTTCGGTTTATGACCAACCCCATTGTGCCATTTACCAATAATCAGGGCGAAAATGATATTCGAATGACCAAGGTACATCAGAAAATATCAGGTTGTTTTCGATCACAAGAAGGCGCGGATATTTTTTGTCGCGTGCGCAGTTATTTGTCTACCTGTCGTAAAAATAATATGTCTGCAACGGCGGCTCTTGAGCTTCTGTTCGCCGGAAAGCTGCCTGATTTCATGATGTAGGTGTTCTCAGCGAACATCAGGGCTGTAACTTACGCTGAATAGTTACAATGTTTCTTGCATTAGAAAAGATTCAAGGCGATTCAGTTGTTAAAATTAAGGATTTACTTCTCAATACCTTGGGGCCAGGCTTACACCGTTACCATTGGACTGATTTATTGATATTGGCCTCAATAGCCGGAGTATCAGAAGAACTATTGTTTAGAGGTGTCATTCAACCCTGGATAGAAAACTCATGGGGAGCAACAGCCGGTTTAATTGCAAGCAATATTCTATTTGGAT
>CAIOSY010000129.1 GCA_903861075.1 uncultured Nitrosomonadales bacterium | reverse complement strand
CGCTCAGAGATCTATGCTCATGCCTTTTGCCGTATCACCAGTTATCTGCAAACCATGGCTTATAAGGGTGTGAACCCTATGATCGCCATTCAGATGGCTTTGGCAGGAGAAATTGGGGGCGAGTAGTTACGAAAAATGAACAGGATCTGGAACGTTATCGCACCGAACTCGAAGACATGGTGAGTGTGAAAACCCATGATTTACAGCAAGCCTTGTTACAGGCCGATGCCGCCAACCATGCCAAATCCACTTTTTTAGCGAATATGAGTCATGAAATACGTACGCCGATGAACGGCGTCATCGGTATGCTGGATGTCTTGCAAGAGACCTCACTCACCGAGCATCAGCAACGCATGCTCAAAACCATTTCTGATTCCGCTTTCGGCTTATTGGGTATTTTGAATGACATACTAGACTACTCCAAGATTGAAGCGGGAAAATTAACGATAGAGCATACCGCAACACCCCTGCGGGAGATTGCAGAGAGTGTCACCCACCTGCTGTGCTCCACGGCACAAACCAGGCACATCACGCTGACCGCATTTATTTCACCCGATTTGCCGCGAGAAATCCTGTCCGATCCGATGCGTCTGCGTCAAATACTGTTCAATATTCTCAGCAATGCCCTTAAATTCACCTGCGGTAAAGCAAGTAACCTCGGCAAAGTCAGCTTGAGAATAGAGCCCGGTGTATCAATACCGGGAGAGCCGGTCATTTTAATTCGTATCACCGACAATGGCATAGGCATGAGCGCCGAGGTTGTCTCCCAACTCTTTAAACCCTTCAAACAAGCAGATGAAAGTACCGCCCGTCGCTTTGGCGGCACAGGATTGGGGCTTTCCATCTGCCAAAAACTTGTCGAGCTCATGGGCGGGCAGATACGCGTGAGCAGCACGCCTGGAGCGGGAAGTGAATTTACTGTGGAATTGCCCTTGCAGGACAGTTCAAATTCCAAAAAACCGGAGCGTAAACTACGGGGCATCAGCGTACTAATCGCAGAGCTATCTCCGCAAAATGCCGAACTGGTTACCGCCTATTGTCAGGCCGAAGGAGCAGATATTCTCTATGTTGACAGACTGACATCCCCCTTACCCGCACAGACTGTCATCATCACAGAACACGAAAATGCCCGCTTACCGGCCACACTCGGGGTTATTAAATTAGTCGCTTACAATCACTACGCTAAAAGGATGACCCTTGCGACCACCCCGCTGATATATAACGATCTGATCAGCCTCATCGCCAAGGTCGCCAGACTCACGCCTCAGCCATCAGCGATGCTAGTCGAATCTCCCGCTGCAAAAAAACACAGCACACAACGCATATTGCTGGCGGAAGACAATGAAATCAATCGCGAGGTCATGCAGGAGCAATTGCACCTGCTGGGTTATCCTTGCGATACCGCCTGCGACGGGGCAGAGGCGTTCGCATTGTGGCAAAACGGCACTTATGCACTGCTATTGACTGACTGTCATATGCCGAATATGGATGGCTTTGAACTCACCAACGCAATACGGGGTGAAGAAAAAGATACGCATCTTACGATTATCGCCGTTACCGCAAATGCCATGATGGGCGAAGCCGAACGCTGCTGTGAACTCGGAATGAACGACTACCTGTCTAAACCTGTGCGACTCGAAGTATTGGAAGAAAAGCTCAACAAATGGCTTGGTTGAAATTTTTAAACCGGTAAATTCTTTTTACAAACGTCCCTTGAAATAATACCCAACTAATTTATTTGGTTGTACAATGATCTGAGATTTTTCTTACCCCCCCCCAATCATTCAGGCAAGTCACCAATGAAAATCAATCTTCCCGTCACCCAGACAGAGCAGTTCTTTCCCGACCATGAAATTCTTATTTCAGAAACGGATACCCGGGGGATAATCAAAACGGCCAATGCCGCATTTTGCCAGGTAGCAGGCTATTCTGAACAGGAACTGGTTGGTAAAAGTCACAACGTAGTGCGTCACCCCGACATGCCGGCTGAAGCCTTTGAAGACTTATGGCGGACTGTTAAAGCTGGAAAACAATGGATGGGACTGGTTAAAAATCGCTGCGCCAACGGCGATTATTACTGGGTAAAAGCGACCGTCACACCGGTCATACAAGGAACACAATTGATCGGTTACCGGTCAGTACGTAAACTGCCAACTCGCGCCGAAGTATCGGCTGCAGATAATCTATATCAACGCATCAAACGCGGCGAAAAAATACCGTTAAACACCCTCGTTACACGCAAAAATCACGCCGGTCGCATAGGCTCGCTCCCCTTATCTTTGCGCGGATACGCACCCGTGATACTGGCGGCACTCAGCATGACAGGCGTCATGATCATGGTAAATTTCGGCGCAAGTCCAATACTGACTATCGTCCTTGCTATTATCGGCATTATTGCCAGCTTGCTGTTGACCGCGATGTTTAATGCAGAAACACAAGCCGCCTTAACTGAAATGGCACGTGCCTTTAATCGCTTCGAACACGGCGACTTATCTGCCCGTGTCAATTATTACGCCGAAAACCAACTCGGTGTCGTAGCCGGCTTATTCAACCATGCGGCTGACATGGTGGAAACCGTATTAGGAGACGTATCGCAAACGACGGCGGCACTCACCAAAGGAGATTTTAGTCGCCGGGTTGTGGCTACCATGGACGGTGATTTTGCCAGTGTAAAATCCTCGGTAAACTTTGCAGTAGACAATATCGAACTCACCATGGCGGCGCTGGCCGAGGTAATGCACGCACTATACCAAGGCGACTTTACAAAAAGAATGGATCAACGGGTTGAAGCAGAATTCAAACGCGCTGTCGATCACGCCATGCAAGCGATGCAAACCATGCTGGGCGATGCGGGTAAGGTGATGAATGCGCTGGCACAAGGCAATTTGACGGAGCGCATTCACGCCGAAGGGCGCGGCGAGCTTGCCAGACTCAAAGACAATATTAACCGTTCGCTGATCAGCCTGTCAGATACCATGCGTAACATTAACGACAACACCCGTCAGGTTGCTGCAGCCGCCAATCAGAGCAGCACGGCAATCGGACAAATCAGCGATGGCGCTTCCAATCAAATGTATGCCATCAGCCAGGTAGCAACGGCAGTACGTGAAACAGCAACCTCGGTGACGGATGTAAGTAACAACACAGCGGCCGCCAGTCGCAAATCCCAGGAGTCTGTTGAAATCGTTCGCGTTAGCAAACAAAAAATGGCGCGCATGATAGAGATCGTAAACAGCATTGCTTTGAACTCACAAAAAATCAATAAAATCACCGATGTCATTGAGGGTATTGCAAATAAAACAAACTTACTGAGCCTGAATGCGGCGATAGAAGCGGCACGCGCCGGAGAACACGGCAGAGGTTTCGCCGTTGTTGCGGAAGAGGTGGGCAAACTGGCGGCAAATTCAGCGACCAGCACACAGGAAATTGCACTCCTGGTAGCGCAGGCGGTCACAGATGCAAAGCAAGCGGTAGAAACGGTCAAAGAAGTTGCGAGCGACATGGAGCGTATTGAAACGGGTTCAGTAGAAGCCGATGGCATGATGCAACGTATATCGGCTGCACTGGAAGAACAAAGTGCCGCAGTACATCAAATCAACGCCAGCGTGACAAATCTAAATCAAATAGGTCAAAGCAATGCGGCTGCGTCAGAAGAAATTACAGCTACGGTTGTCGAACTCGCCCGTATTGCCGACAGCACCCGGCGCGAAGTGGATAAATTTACCGTATAGCAAGACAAATTTTTCCATCAGCAACTAAATTTATAACTCATCAGACCGGGGCTTGCTCTCAACATAACCCGTCTGGCGCACAAATTTAAGCAACACGATGATCAATATACTTCACAAAGCGCTGGTTTTTAGATAGGATACGCAACGACGCAACAATACCCGAGTCAATTCTTAGCGCTATACAGCCTGCCCTCTAATTCACAGCGAGAAACTATTATGAGCGAACACATTCACTACGTAACCGATGCCACTTTTGAAGCTGAGGTAACCCAATCCACACTGCCTGTGCTGGTTGATTACTGGGCTGAATGGTGCGGCCCTTGCAGAATGATTGCACCGATTTTAGATGAAATCTCCAAAGATTATGCAGGTCGCCTGATCATCGCAAAAATCAACGTCGACGAAAACCAGCAAACACCGCAAAAATTCGGCGTTCGCGGCATTCCCACCTTGATGCTATTTAAAAATGGCAATATTGAAGCAACCAAAGTTGGCGCATTGTCAAAATCGCAATTAACCGCTTTCATTGACAGCCACATCTAAATCGTTTATTGTCACAAAACATTCAGACCAAGTACCGCCAGTTGAAAGCGTACACTCTGATCTCGTGCAGGTGATAGAATCACCTGCCACTTTCAACTTATCTCCTATCTTCCTTCACGCGTTGCCATGCATCTATCCGAAATAAAGTTAAAACACATTACCGAACTCGTTGAAATGGCTGCGGCCAATCAAATTGAGAATGCCAACCGTATGCGTAAGCAAGACCTTATGTTCGCATTGCTAAAAAGCCATGCGAAAAAAGGTGAAAGCATTTACGGCGATGGCACGCTGGAAATTTTGCCTGATGGATTTGGCTTCCTGCGCTCACCGGACACCTCCTATCTGGCAGGCCCCGACGACATTTATGTCAGTCCCAGTCAGATACGACGCTTTAATCTGCACACAGGGGATTCCATAGAGGGTGAAATCCGCACCCCTAAGGATGGCGAACGCTACGTCGCACTGGTAAAAGTTGACAAGGTCAATGACGAACCACCTGAAAATGCAAAAAATAAGATTCTTTTTGAAAATCTTACCCCTTTATTCCCGACTCAACCTCTCATTCTGGAACGAGAAATCCGCGCTGAAGAAAACATCACCGGACGCGTCATCGATATCGTCGCCCCTATCGGAAAAGGACAGCGAGGCCTGCTGGTCGCCTCCCCCAAGTCAGGCAAAACGGTAATGCTGCAACATATTGCGCATTCCATTTCAACCAACAATCCTGATGCCACCCTGATCGTACTTTTAATCGATGAACGCCCGGAAGAGGTCACCGAAATGACACGCACGGTACGCGGCGAAGTCGTTGCCTCAACCTTTGATGAGCCGGCCAGTCGCCATGTACAAGTCGCTGAAATGGTGCTGGAAAAAGCAAAGCGGCTCGTTGAGCACGAAAAGGATGTCATCATCCTGCTTGACTCCATCACCCGACTTGCACGCGCTTACAACACAGTCATTCCCTCCTCAGGTAAAGTATTGACCGGGGGGGTGGATGCCAATGCATTGCATCGCCCTAAACGTTTCTTTGGCGCCGCGCGCAACATAGAAGAAGGCGGCAGCCTGACTATCATCGCAACCGCACTTGTCGATACAGGGTCGCGCATGGATGATGTAATTTATGAGGAATTTAAAGGCACGGGCAATATGGAAATCCATCTGGATCGTCGTATGGCCGAAAAGCGCATTTATCCTGCGATAAATATCAATCGCTCGGGCACACGCAAAGAAGAATTATTGTTAAAACCAGATGTACTGCAACGAATCTGGTTATTGCGTAAATTACTCTACCCTATGGATGAACTCGAATCTATGGAGTTCCTGCTCAGCAAGATCAAGGCAACAAAAAACAACGCCGAATTCTTTGACTCGATGCGCCGCTAACTTAGACAGACGAAACACGGAAACTAAAATACGATTACAGTCCGGCCCTTATCACAATGACACCGGGTCTTTTATTTCCGTACTTCGCGCATTTCATGAAGAGTATTTGACTTTATTCTATTTTTAAACAAAAGGGTTTTGACGTAGAAGGATTTTTCTGTATAATCCCCGCTTTCGCAAAACCGCATTCAAACGAGGTTGTTATGTACGCAGTCATTAAAACCGGTGGTAAGCAGTATCGCATTATTCCCGGCGAAACATTAAAAATTGAAATCCTCGACGGAGACATCGGTTCGGCTATCGTGCTGGATAAGGTGCTTATGATTTCTGACGGAGAGACACTGTCAGTTGGCAAACCCCTGTTATTGGGTGCCACTGTAGCAGCAACGATCATTTCCCACGGTCGTGGCGATAAGGTTCGCATTTTCAAAATGCGCCGCCGTAAGCATTACCAGAAGAATCAAGGTCATCGTCAAAACTATACCGAAATCCGTATTGACGGCATTTCTGCGTAATTAAGGAGCACATACCATGGCATCAAAAAAAGGCGGCGGCAGTACCAGTAACGGACGTGACTCGCACTCGAAACGATTAGGTGTTAAGCGTTACGGTGGTGAGTTGATCAATGCGGGCAGTATCATTATTCGTCAACGCGGCACTGAGTTTCATCGCGGCGAAAATGTCGGCATGGGCAAGGATCACACCTTATTCGCAAAAGTTACCGGTCGCGTCGTGTTCGCCATCAAAGGCGCACAACAACGCAGAACCGTTTCAATCGTTGCCGCATAAGCGCTCCTTTTGAAAAAATTGGCCCTATCGCAAGGTAGGGCTTTTTTATTTATGCCATAGAAATCATCTACCCGCGAAGCATACAACCCGGGTATTTAGCTCGACGATTTCCGGTCGTCCGCTAACACCCCAACCAACACGGAAACAATGGATTTTTTGGTAATTTTCAAGCAATTGCTTTTTAAAACGGGCTGAACAAAAACATGAAGTTTATTGACGAATCCAAAATCGAAGTCTTCGCAGGTAATGGGGGCAACGGCATCGCCAGCTTTCGCCGTGAGAAATACATAGAAAAAGGCGGCCCTGATGGCGGGGATGGCGGACGAGGGGGTAGCGTATTCGTCGAAGCCGATCGTAATATCAACACACTGGTCGACTTTCGCTTTGCCAGAACACATAAGGCACGCAACGGGGAAACAGGCCGGGGCTCTGACTGCTACGGCAAAGGGGCAGATGATGTGATATTACATATGCCGGTTGGCACTGTTATCACAGACATCAACAGTGGCGAAGTCATCGCCGATCTCACCCACGATGGTGAACGGGTGATGCTCGCCGAAGGCGGCCGGGGAGGACTGGGAAATATTCACTTCAAATCGAGTACCAACCGCGCCCCGCGTCAATGCACACCGGGTACAGAAGGCCAAACACGCGAACTTCAACTCGAGCTAAAAGTGCTGGCGGATGTCGGCTTACTCGGCATGCCCAACGCTGGAAAATCAACCTTCATTCGTTCGGTTTCAGCCGCTCGCCCTAAAGTGGCCGATTACCCGTTCACCACTTTACATCCCAACTTAGGCGTGGTGCGCGTCTCGCACGAAAAAAGTTTTGTGATCGCCGATATTCCGGGTTTAATAGAAGGCGCAGCCGAAGGGGCAGGCCTGGGTCACCAGTTCTTACGTCATTTAGCGCGAACCAGCTTATTACTGCATCTGGTCGATGTCGCCCCCATGTATGAAGGAACAAGCCCGGTTGGTGAAGCCGTAGCCATACTCAACGAGCTTAAGAAGTACGACCAGGCTTTGTATGACAAGCCACGCTGGTTGTTGCTGAACAAGGTGGACTTATTAGAGGATCGCGATTCGACTACAGAACAGTTCCTCAAGGAGTTTTCAGATTATGATCGTTACTTTGTTATCTCTGCTATCAGCGGCGAGGGGTGCAAGGAACTTACGTTCGCCATCATGGAACACTTACTGGAAGTCAAAGCGCGAGAACTGGAAACGACTGCAAACAGCGCTCAGGAAACCGATGCAAGTACGCTGTAAACAGGACTGAGGATTTAACGATGAAAACCGTATTAACTTCCTGTCGTCGCATTGTCATCAAAGTAGGCAGCTCCCTGGTTACCAACCAGGGAGCCGGACTCGATCTTGATGCATTGAGTAACTGGGCACAGCAAATATCGATGCTGAATGCAAAGGGTTATGAAGTTGTACTGGTCTCTAGCGGCGCAATTGCCGAAGGGATGCAGCGGCTAGGATGGCGCACCCGCCCCACCGCGATTCATGAGTTACAAGCCGCCGCAGCGGTCGGTCAAATGGGTTTAATTCAAGCCTATGAGAGCTGTTTTCGCCGGCATGGACTACATGCAGCTCAAGTATTATTAACACACGCTGATCTTGCAGATCGCGAACGCTACCTGAATGCTCGCGCAACCCTGACGACACTTTTAAAACTACGTGTTATCCCCATTATCAATGAGAATGACACCGTTGTTACCGACGAAATAAAATTCGGCGATAACGATACCCTGGGCGCATTAGTGACCAATCTGATAGACGCCGATGCGCTGATCATACTCACCGATCAGAGCGGACTCTATACAGCCGATCCGCGCCGCGATCCGAACGCCACACTGGTCGCTTTTGCACAAGCCGGCGACGTTCAGTTAGAAAGCATGGCAGGTGGCGCTGGCAGCAGCATAGGCAGAGGTGGCATGCTAACCAAGATATTGGCAGCCAAACGGGCATCTCACAGCGGGGCACACACCGTCATTGCTTCAGGCCATGAACATAATGTCTTGGCACGGCTCTTTGAAGGTGTTGCTATCGGCACATTACTTACAACCCCTACGCTGCCGCTGGCCGCCCGGAAACAATGGCTGGCAGGCCACTTACAAGTTACCGGACATCTGGTGCTCGATGCAGGTGCAATCAGCGCCTTACGGCACGAAGGAAAAAGTCTGCTACCTATCGGGGTAAAGGGTATTGCGGGTGATTTCAAACGCGGTTCGGTAGTGGCGTGCCTAAGTGAAAAAGGGGACGATATTGCGCGCGGCTTAATAAACTATAATCGTGAGGATGCCAGTCTCATCGCAGGACATGCCAGCAGTGAAATCCCGGCTTTGTTGGGCTATGGCGGGGATACTGAAATCATTCATCGGGACAATCTGGTCTTACTTTAAATCAAGCCGAACCCAGAGTTGAGCAGAGATTATTCACGTCACTTGCTGCGTTTTGAACGGCGGTTCGTAATTGAACGCTGACCTGCTCATCGGCTACGACAGCCATTTTTAAATTCACCATAACCTGCCCGGAAAACTGCCGTATCACGTCAGTGTCTGTTTCATTTAGCAAGGGCAAAATAGCCTGAAAATACAAAACATCGCCACGCCGTCCCACAGCCAGAAGATACGCCCCCACTTCATCCCTTACCAAAAAAAACTGCGAGTCGATATCACCTGCGGGCAAGGGATCTTGAGCCAATTGATCAATGATTATTTCAAGAAATAATTGCGCCCGTACCAACTGGGGGGCAAGCGTTGCGTGATATACACCTGAGCGCCGAATGACAACAGGCGCATCCAGACACCCGTCCTTTTTAGGGCGTATCAGAACAACCACCCCGACCACCAAACACAGAAGAATAAGACCTTCGTACATATTTACCCGCTAAGGGACGCCTACGCGCCCCCTGCATTAGTACTTAACCGCGACGCGTCACGCGAGTGTGCGTATTGGAACTTTCTATCCATTTCTTAACGCGGTTCGCATCCCCTACCCGCGTGCTTTTACCCACTGAATCCAACAGAACAATAATCACCGGACGCTGACGAATTTGCGCCTGCATCACTAAACAACGTCCCGCCTCATTGATAAAACCCGTCTTACTCACCCCGATATCCCACGAGGCACTTTTCACCAGGGGATTCGTATTATTAAAGGTCAGTTCGCGACCACTTATCCCTTCGACAGAATGCGTCGCCGTCGTCGTATATTGATGAATCAAAGCGTAGTTACGCGCAGCAGCCACCATCTTAACCAAGTCACGCGCAGTCGAAACATTCGCACTATTTAAGCCGGTTGGATCCCGAAAAGTCGTATTAAGCATTCCCAACTTGCGCGCCTTGGCATTCATCGCCGCAACAGCCGCTACCGTACCGCCCGGATAGCTGCGTGCCAAAGCCGATGCCGCCCGATTCTCAGATGACATCAACGCCAGGCGCAGCATTTCAGTACGAGTGAATGTCGTACCAACCCCCAAACGAGAATGTGTTCCTTTCAAACTATCCAAATCTGCCACATCCACACTAATTTCTTCATTCAGATCCGGTTTTGCATCAAGCACCACCATCGCCGTCATAAGCTTAGTAATAGAAGCAATCGGCGCAACGGCATCCGGTTTTTTGGTATAAAGCGGACGTTGCGACTGTTCATCATAGATAAGTGCGATAGATGAAAGCAGTTTTGGACTAGAGGCAGGCTGAAATGCCTCATCCCCGGATGCTAAAAGTTTAGCAGCAACCCGACTTTCCTCGGCGACACTCTCGTGTTTGACAACGACTTCATGTTTAGCCCGAGCGACACGAGACGGGTGTTTGTGCGCGTGATGCGCATGACGTACGGCTGCATGTTTAACATGATGGTGCGCAACGTGTTTCGCATGATGTTGAGCGACAGGCTCCGACGCCTGGGCAACCATAGCGAAACAACTCAACACACCGATCAAAATATATTTTTTCATTCCCTAATCCCACAATAACGAACTATGGCGCATAGAATACCCTAAAACCAATATAAATCAAGGCGCAAGCGTATCCTGTTCCGCACGTTTCTGAAGATTCCACATTTGCGCATACAAACCCTGCTGACCAAGCAACGCATCATGCGTTCCACGCTCTATGATGCGTCCCTTATCCATCACAAGGATCTGATCGGCATCCACCACCGTAGACAGTCGATGTGCGATTATCAAGGTAGTTCGGTTCTGTGCAATCGCTCGTAATTCTGCTTGAATGGCCTTCTCCGACTTGGAGTCCAGCGCTGAGGTTGCCTCATCAAAAATCAATATCACCGGATTTTTTAATATCGCCCTCGCAATTGCCACGCGTTGTTTTTCTCCGCCTGACAATTTTAAACCGCGCTCACCCACACGGGTATCATAGCCTTGCGGCAAACTTTCGATAAAGAGATGGATATGCGCTGATTGCGCGGCTGAAATCACCTCATCACGCGTTGCATCCGGTCTTCCATAGGCAATATTGTAATAAATCGTATCGTTAAACAACACGGTATCTTGCGGCACAATCCCTATCGCAGCACGCAAACTCCGCTGCGTAACCTCGCGAATATTCTGTCCATTGATACGTAAAACACCTTCCTGCACATCATAAAAACGAAACAGCAATCGCGACAATGTAGACTTACCCGCTCCGCTGGACCCGACCACCGCAACGGTATGTCCTGCAGGAATCTCAAAACTGACTTTATGTAATATTTCCCTATCCGGGTTGTAGCTAAAACTGACTTCTTCAAACTGTACTGCGGCATTTTCAGAGATTAAATCAGGCGCCTTTTCCGTATCCGCGACTTCACGTTCTTCATGAAGCAAACTGAACATTTTCTCCATATCTGCCAGGGCATTGCGAATTTCACGATAAACAAATCCTAAAAAATGCAGCGGCATATACAACTGCAACATAAACACGTTAATGAGCACCAAATCACCCAGGGTCATTGTCCCTTTTACAACTTCATCGGTGGCCATCCACATCAAAATGGTGATACCAAAAGCGATAATGACACTTTGCCCTGCATTTAAAAAAGCAAGTGAAGTCTGATTACGGACGGCAGCCGTTTCCCAGTGCGCCATATTTTTATCATAGCGCTGCGCTTCATAGCGCTCATTACCAAAATACTTTACCGTTTCATAATTAAGCAGGCTATCTATGGCGCGACTATTGGCCTTAGAATCCAGATCATTCATGGTTCGCCGCACCACCATACGCCATTCGGTCACAAACAAAGTAAAACCGATGTAAATAATCAATGTCACAAAAGTAATGCCCGCGAACCATGGGTTGTATTTATGTAGCAAAATACCTGCGACCAACCCGATTTCTAACAGCGTTGGTAAAATATTGAACAACATAAAATTTAGCAAAAATCCTATGCCGCGCGTGCCCCGGTCTATATCGCGCGACACCCCGCCGGTTTGCCTGTCCAGATGAAAGCGCAAACTTAAACTATGCAAATGCTCGAAGACTTGCAAGGCCACGCGACGAATGGCGCGCTGAGTCACTTTCGCAAACACGGCGTCACGCAACTCACCGAATAAGGTACTCATCAAACGCAGTAGACCATAGCCCAAAATCAACATGGCAGGCACCATCAGCACCGCATGGGATTTATCCAGCGCATCAAGAATTTGTTTAAGAACGAGAGGAACCGTAACATTGGCAAGCTTAGCCAGAATCAACAGACTCATCGCGATCATTACTCGCCCCTTGAACTCCATCAAATAAGGCGTCAAAGAACGCAGTGTCTTCCACCCCCCCCGGGTATTGTGATCGGCTGCAGTAGATGAGTGTGATTGCATAATGAATAAATGAGATATTAAGTTTTGATTATAGCGGTTCGCACAAACTAACTAGCAATCTTTACACCGGCTAACGTCGTATGTTGCGCGCACCCGTCACCCGCCGGGATCCGTTAGTTTTAAAAACTGAGCGCTTAAGGCGGGATAAAATCCAGAATTTCTCACTTTTACCATAACCCAAAAGACCTACAGTGATCCGAATCACAGCATAGCTCAAGCTTGCCAGAAAACGAGCACGCCAGTGCCAATGCACAGACTTTATTTGCCGCGCCTCATGATCAATCGCTGAAAATATTTTTTCACGCAAATCCAGAGCAAAATCGACATCTTTCACAACCAGATTAGCTTCCCGTGCCAATAAGAGACTAAAAGGATCAATATTTGAAGAACCTACCGTTGCCCACTTTCCATCGATAACAGCGACCTTGGCATGCAAAAAACTTGCTTGATATTCATATATTTCCACACCGCCCGCCAGTAATTTTTCATACAGGGCATGCGTAGCATAATGCAGCAGACGCTGTTCAACCCTGCCTTGCAATAACAACACGACGCGCACCCCCCGCTTCGCCGCTTGTATCAAGGCATAACGAAAACGTGCCCCGGGTAAAAAATAGGCATTCGCAATAATCACCTCTCGCTGAGCAGCTTTAATTTCTTCAAGATAAGCGCGTTCAATATCACGCCTATGACGGAAGTTATCTCTGAGCAAAACTTTAATCTTCGCGG
The DNA here is from genome assembly GCA_903861075.1 of uncultured Nitrosomonadales bacterium. GTDB lineage: Bacteria > Pseudomonadota > Gammaproteobacteria > Burkholderiales > Gallionellaceae > Gallionella. Next base: position 3,950 of record CAIOSY010000129.1, on the reverse strand, counting down.
AGGGGATAGGCTTAACTTGAAACAAGCAGGCATATTTAATTCGATTTTTAAGTGATTTGGTTCGTAAAACCGCACACCACAATCGATGCATATCCGCATAAATTTCACCGGCAACAGGACCTTGCACCCGTACCGCAAAATCAAGACGAGGCGCTGCAAAATCCCCATTGTGCGTTTTATCATCGATGATATTGATACCGCCTATATAAACAACATCGAGATCGATTACGACCAGTTTTCTATGCAGACGACGTAAGCGATGACGGCGCAACTTAAAACGATAACGTTCGGGTCTGAAAAAGTAGACTTCTACCCTCTCACGCCGCATTTCGTCCATCTTTTCCACTGGAAAATCAGAAGATCCGAAGCCGTCCATTAACACGCGCACCGTCACACCCCGCAGTGCTGCACGCTGCAATGCCGCCATGACCACAAACCCCGACTTATCAGCTGAAAATATATAAGTCTCTAGATGAACACTGAGTTTCGCGCCATCAATATCCGCGCACAGCGCAGGAAAATATTCGCCCCCATTTTGCAGCAGTGTCAATGAACTCTCTTCTACCTGATAGCATTCAGGCATTGTGACTCCAAAGTCGCAGATAATGCGGCGTGATCTGACAAGCGTTTCCACAGCCCGCCAGTATGCACTTTTGTTTTTAACACCCGAAAACCACGCAAGTAGATACGATCCAAACGAAACATAGGTAATCTCGCTGGAAAACTTCGTGCCAACTGACCTCCATGAGTATAAAACACCTCGTCCATGCCAACTTTGTCGGACATAGAGGCCGTCATATTATTACGCCAGTCGTTAAAATCACCGGCAATAATCACGGAAGCCCCGGCTGGAATTTCATTTTTAACGTAGTCTATCAACGTAGCCGTTTGGACACGACGCCCCTGGGAAAACAGACCAAAATGCGCACACAAGCCATGTACCCTCTGCCCGTCTGGCAACGCAATTTCGCAATGTAACAATCCGCGGCTCTCAAAGCGATGTGCGGATATATCAGTGTTGTGCGTTCGAATAATGGGGTAACGACTTAGAATGGCATTGCCATGATGGCCTGATGCATAAACAGCATTCTTGCCATAAGCAAAATGGGGCCAGCATGTATCTGCCAAGAACGCATGGTGCTCGCCTTCGGGGTAATTAACAAACCGCTCTCTGCAGCGGCTATTTTCACCCTGCACTTCCTGTAAAAAGACAATATCTGCATTCAATTCACGCAAGCGATCACGTAAATCGTGCATGACTACCCGTCCATTGAAAAGAGATAAACCCTTATGGATATTGTAAGTTGCAACCGTGAGTGTTTTCATGACACTGTATTATTTCAAATTGGCAAAAAGATTATATTCGACACGATAGCGCGTAAAGTGGATATCACGCGCCGACACTACACTGTTCGTTATAAACTCGTACTCGCAAGTAGGTGTTGTGGTATGACAGCTATGATACGCCTGGCGCGTGAGCAATGATGGAGATTTATACTTAATTATATTGGCTCAGTTAGCGCATCTTGATGCGATTCCAAATAGCGGCGCAGTGACTCATTGACCGCTTCTTCCATGTTACTTGCCCAACCTTGTTTCACCAGGGTTTGCGCCTGCTGCCAAAGTTGATCGGGTATTTCAGCGTGAATAGCGCTACTCATGACTAGCCTCCTAATTAAATCTACCAATAGGCCACAAGAATGGTGACATTACATCGCACTATTCTGCACCTGAAATCGACGAGTTACTTGCAGCCGTCAATCGTGTCTGCCGGGACAAGTCCGGCAATGACTTTACTGAAAAGAAAAATCGCCTAGAAAAAAAATCCCAAGCGATTGATTTAATACAGTAATTTGACAGGAACGAGCAGAAATGCATTCAACAGCCCAGTTCCTTCAAATCTCCTTCAACTGGACACTTGGCTGGAGCTTTGCTGTGCTACCAAGCCCTCCCTTGAATCTATAGTGCCGCCCGGAGCGATTCGAACGCCCAACCCCTTGGTTCGTAGTACGAAGTTACAACATACGCCCTTTATATCAATAGCTTACGATTACGATGTCCGCTTCATCGAAAACCCTTAGCATTAAACCGTGGCAGCGACTGCGCCAACGAGCAAATAAGCGGCCTACAAAACAATCTGCCATGTGAGATTCAACAGGGTAATTGCAGTAATGGCCTGCTATTGCGAAATCAATTGCACTCGAATTACATCTAATTTGATCCTGCCGGTAGCGCAAGGGTAGCGCAGGAAATAATTAAGGAGTTAGGCTTTTGACCTAACTCCTTATTTTACTTGGTAGGAACGAGCAGACTCGAACTGCTGACCCCTTGGATGTCGAAATAGAATTCAAATAGTAACCTATTGATTTAATTAACAATGCGCTATGGTCTTCCGTTACAACCATGCACTACAGCGCACAACGATGCATAACCAAGACCGTCAAAAGTCCGGCATGAAACTATTCCCCCCGACACATAAACTTTTTACCACTTTCTATTACCATTTTATCCAAATTTGCTATTATGGTATGACTTATTCCTACCATTAGCTAAAAGGAACTCCAATGGCTACCGCCGAGAAAATCAGTATTGCCTTGCCACCTGAAATGGTGCATATCGTTCGTGGTGCCGTTGCAACAGGCGAATATGCATCAAGCAGTGAAGTCATTCGTGATGCACTACGCGACTGGACATACAAACGCAACTTGCGTCAGCAAGGCGTTACCGAATTGCGTCGTGTCTGGCAGGAAGCACTAAACGACAAGACCCCAAGTATTTCTCCTGACGACGTATTAGATCGTCTTGAGCGAAAATATCAAGCTATCGCCGATAATACGAATGTCGGAAAATGATGCAACTGGAACTGTCACGCTATATTGAAGGCGATCTGGATAACATCGCAGACTATATTGCCCAAGACAACCCCCGTCGAGCAGTTACATTCATTCAGGACATTCGCGCAAAATTTTTCGATATCCAGCGCAAACCGCTAATATATCAACTTCGTCCAGACATTGGCGATGCAGCGCGTATGGCAACCGTTGGCAACTACGCAATCTTATTCCGTCTCATTGGCGATGTCATCAGAATAGAACGTATTGTTTACGGTGGCCGTGATTTGCCGAACATTTTCGATTTATAAAAATCATCTTACGACTCACAGCCTAGTTTACCGATGCCTGCCTGAAATTATGCAGCAAGTAGTATATAGGAACGGCCTATCCAGCAATCGCCTCTGGTATGTGATACAAGAACCAGCAAGTTACTTTCAGAAATGGCGCACATGGCATATGTATTCCCATCCAGATCGGAAAATTCAACTTCAACAACCCCAGGAGCTAGGTTCTCCACCACAGTACCAACCTGACCTCGGCGAAGAATTTTTTCTGGGACATCGTTGGTCAATACTACAACTTCTAACGTTTTCATATGACACCTCGCAATACATAACAACTGACTAAACAGGGAAATCCTCCCCTATATTGATAATCCAAGCACTTCTGAAAAGCGCTTCACTACTAGCCTGATGCGCGTGATGATATTAATCGTTAGGCGGGCGGTGCGTTTACGCTGGAATCACTCATTTGACTAATAGCAATATTTAAATCGCTATTAATCAACATCTTACCAGTGATCGCCACACTCAAGAACAGCCTAAAAAAACTACAGGAAGCCATTCGAATTTTCAAAGTGGTACGGTACTTACTACAGCAATCGCCTAGCCTAAAGCGGCAGTAACCGCTTCAGGAGCATGCTGAATCACGTTCAACAACACCAATGAAGCACCATTAGGAGAACGATCCCCTCGCTCCCAGTGACGCAGTGTTGAGACAGAAAATCCAAACCTTGCAGCAAATTGTTCTTGAGTCATGCCCATTTCCTGACGCAGTGCAGAAACATCCACTGTGCGCGGTTTATAAACTTTAACAGCGACATCAGCACCTTGTGCG
>CAIOSY010000128.1 GCA_903861075.1 uncultured Nitrosomonadales bacterium | reverse complement strand
CAATACAAAATAAGGAATCTCATTCGCGTCGGTTGGATTCCCCTTTAGATCAGGTAGCGCAGTTCCTGCTTTCGCGCTGTGATCACATGCTCGGATTTCTTTAGATGCGCCATCCGTATCCAAGGTTAGGAATTTCGCATGCACAATAACTGCCTTACCTCCGTTCAATAACGATACAGCCTTGGTTTGACCACTCCATGTATTCTGTCCGTCAGAAAACGTGACCACAGCCGGTTTGCTATTGACAAGAAGGTTCGCAACCTCGTCTTTTGGAGCAGCCCAAACAGAGGAACAGCAAGAAGCAACTATCGCAGCAGTGACTAAGCATTGAATTTTCACAATCAAATCTCCCAGTTTTTGTGACAGTTAAAACAACAGGCGTTATGCTCAAAACATAACGAATCAATACCATGCAACCAACAGTGATTGCACTTCGAACTTGAATACAACACCTTTAAAATTTTCGTTGATTACTATTCTGCTTATCACTCCGAGCAATTGGGATAAAGCTAAAAAGTCGGGTGATATCTGAATGGCAATTTTATTTTGCAGTCCTGCCTGAGTCACCACAATTTGTGCATTTTGGTACTGGGTCATTATTACGAGATTGAGTATCCCAAGCTACACATCCTCTATCGTCGTAAGTCTTGCCGTTATCGTAACCGGCAGCGTGACTCGAACAGCGTTTTAGACCTGTACTACCGCTCGAACCGGATGACCCGCTTGAGCCGGATGAGCTACCGTATGAACCACTCGAACCGCTGGCGGCCTGCTGTTGCTCCGCCTTCGCCCTGATTATTCCTGTAATTAGCCCCGTCATCCAATCATTGGATTGTTGCTCCCGTTGACGTGCTTCTCGCGCCCATTGTGCACGTTCTCTGGCATCATTTTCCTTGTTTTGGCGCAACCTCTCTTCTTCGGCGGCTTGAATTCGTTGCACATTACGTGTCACGTTTGCATCCTGCTGCTTTTCATTTTGCATTAGCTCATCCAGCGCGCCGGCTACGCAAATTTGTGTTGCTAGTAACGTTGCCGCCAGGAAAAAACTGATTCTATAAGTGTAGTGCATGATGATCTCCCTAGTTGTATAACTGTACTGGTAAAGCATGCAGGCTCTAATTAGTTAACCGAACCAAGAATCCACTTTGGCAGTCATGTTTTTCCGGTTCAAATGAATATTACACATTGAAAAATGTTTTATATCATAGTGTTACGTCATATTTTAATAAATTACCATAGTATGAATTGCGGTAATTTACCGCCTGCTTCTTGGCTATGGTGCATAGCAACGGACCATGCTGCTATGGCAGGGTTAGCGCGAGACGAAACCCCACTCCTACAGGAATATCTAACGTGATAGCATTGCAATTACGTAATCGATAAGCTACACTCTTCTGAATACTCGCAATACTCGCACGCCAATCCTCCCCACGGTAGACTCGACACTTACTGCTGTCGGCATCATTCCATACACTTCCATCAGTAGGGGCTCCTTCATAGTCCGTAGAGCCACTTCTAAATACATCGAGGCCATGGTACGGGCTATCCTGCACAAGTTCAAACACGTTGCCGATCATGTCGTACAAACCAAACGCATTGGGCGGGAAGCTACCCACTGGCGCGGTGTTAATCCATTGATCACGTCCTTGTGCAAATCCATCACAACACTTATCGCTGCCGTAATTGGCATACTCATGACTGGCCTGATCTCCCCAGGGAAACTGTGTCGTACTGCCCGCACGCGCGGCATATTCCCATTCCGCTTCGCTTGGTAAACGGTAGGATCGTCCGGTTTGCAGACTCAACTGCCGGATAAATGCCTGCACACTGTCCCAACTAATGTGTTCGACAGGGCAATTGTCACCACAACTAGCAAATTCACTGGGGTTATTGCCCATAATCGCCTTCCATTGCCCTTGTGTAACTTCAAACTTACTCATGGCAAAAGGTTGCCTAAATGTGACTTGATGCACGGGGCCAAACTTATACTTCCCTTCCATACTGCCCATCATGAAGCTTCCGGCCGGGATCGTGACCATCGCATCGGCTATTTCTTTGACAATGGACAACTTGACCAGCGCCTCGCGCGTCCGGTTACCAACTTCGCTATCGGGCTGTAGTTGTAGCACTTGATCATAGGCCTTCTGCGCCTCTGAAAGATCTCCTGTTTTAGTAAGCGACTGCCCGAGGAAATGCCAAGTCATTGCGTTGTGTGCATCAAACTTGATAGCGTTGCGAAAATGAATAACGGCAGCTGGATAGTCCCCCGCCTTATAGGCTTGTGCTGCCAGAGTAGATTTCTGCTCGGCACGCTCAGCATTATTCACCACGGGCGGAGCGGTCACAACTGGAGCAGTCGCAGCCTTGGCCTTGTTTCTTTCGGCTGCAACCACAGGTGAGGCCAGCATAAGCAGCGCAAGGCTGGCAAGTAAAGTTGTTTCAAAACGCATGGTATTTCCTCGAATTTTTATCGGTTTCAAAATAGAGCGCATTTGCTGAGAACCAAAATTATTACGTTCCAATTTCTGTTG
>CAIOSY010000127.1 GCA_903861075.1 uncultured Nitrosomonadales bacterium | reverse complement strand
TTCTACCGTACCCAATACTGCAGTCTGATTATTAGAATAAGTGGCATTGATCTTACCGTCGTTACCTATCGTATAGGCATTCAATGCACCCGCCGCATAACCGTTTTGTGTCATGCTATTGACGGTCTGTAACGCCGTTGAAACCCCTGCCATATTGATCGTCACTGTGGGTGCGCCCACAGCACCACCTGCAATAGAAACCCCACCGATAGAAAGCGGAGTAGCCGCACTCACCGCAGTAGGTGTTGCGGCTGCCGCTAATGTCACTGCAGCTGCTGCCGCACCTGCCGTACCCATCTGCGCCGCAGTACCCGTAACGACAAGTGCAGGAGGAACAATCGCAGCCACTGGAACTGTAATTGGTGCGACCGCCGAACCATAAACGGCTGCATATTGTGTATTTAATGCAGCTAAAGTAGTAGTAGCTGCAGTAGTTTGAGCTGCAGTAACTGCCGCACCAGCTGCTGTGACTGCAGCAGCTGCGTTAAATGCCGCTGTATTAGCAGTTGTTAAAGACGCTAGTGCCGCCGTATTAGCTGTTGCTGCTGCTGTGGAGGCCGCAACACTTCCTGCTACAGTCGCAGTTCCTGCCGTACCCATAAGCGCAGCTGTACCTGTTGTTACTAACGGCGCGAGTGGCGTAGCCGCAGCCGCAATAGATGCTGGCGCTACCGCAGCACTACCATATACAGCCCTGTATGCAGCCAATGTTGCAGCAGAAGGTGCACCGGTTGTAATACCTGCTGCCGCTGTCGTATCTGTTGCAATTGATGCATTCAACACAGCCACTGCCGTAGTATTAGCTGCAGTTGCCGTAATAGGCGCAACTATAGGACTAAAACTCATAACGCCGCCGGTAAGCGGATTCATGGTAATACTACCTAAAGTCTGTATCGAAGAAGGTGCACCGCTGGTACTAAAGACATTAAAAACATCCCCCGTCCCCGCCGTAGAGTTACCTGCTACCGCCTTGGCATAATAAAGATTGACCGTTTGCGCATTGCCCAGCGCATCGAAAGCCTGCACCGAACTCATCGTGGTATAACTGGCAGGAACCGCAGGATTAAACGTTGTTGTCGAAGGAATCGCAGCTGTGGTCGGATCCAAATATTGAGAGGTCGTAATTGCCGTACTGGTTAAAGATGGAAAGGGTGCATTGCTGATCGCAATAGGTGCGCCTGTCGAACCCACCAGTTGCCCGCCTTTTGTATTAACAAGATTCCCCGCTGCATTGACTGTAAATTGACCATCGCGAGTATAGGTAGTCTGACCTGTCAACGCATCCTTAACGACAAAGAAACCGGCGCCATTGATGGCCATATCAGTCGGACTGGCACTCGTTGTAATCGTACCCTGACTAAAAAGTTGACTCACTGTCGACATTTGAGTACCCGCATTCATGTTCGCGGACATCACATTGGAAAATATCGACTGCGAGGTTTTAAAACCCGCCGTACCCGAGTTGGCAATATTGGTACCCGTTGTGGCTAACTGGGCTGACGAGGCATTCACACCACTCAAAGCTACATCAAAAAACATGTTTATCTCCCTTTATCAATCAGATAGTCAATTAAAGAATTTGCAGTACGCTGGATGCGGGTGCAGTGCTATTGTTACTCAAATTTAAAGTAAGACCCGTCGCAGCCTGAGAAACGCTACTCACTTGCGCGGTACTGGTACCGGTAGCCGCAACGGCCTGCCCCTTGGATGTCGCATTCACCATATAAGTATAGTTACCTGCAGCCACCGCGGTTCCTGCCGAATTTGTTCCATCCCAATTTACCGGCACTGTACCTGCAGCTTGCGGGCCCAAATTGATTACTTTTAACGGTTGATTATTGGCATCCATAATCGTCACACTCATCGCATCCGCACTGGCGGGTAACTGGATATTCATCGCGCCTTGCCCGCCATTGAGGGCAACGTTATTACCTGCTACCACAACGGTATGACCGATCAACGCGGAAGCCTGAAATGCCATGCTAGACTGAGAATTGCTAATCAGGCTGTTCATGTTTGTGTTCATGGTATTGATTCCATCCACCGTAGACAATTGCGCCAACTGCGATGTCATTTGAGCGCTATCAACCGGTTTGGTCGGATCCTGATACTTCATCTGCGCAACCAACATCGTCATAAAATCGCTTTTTGTTTTGGCATTGGCTGCTGCCGCTGCACCCGCTATGGTTGTCGGTGTACTCGCCGCGACGGGTAAATTGGAGGAAGTCGCTAGAGATTGTAAGGTAGACATGGGGAATCCTTTAAAAATTATTGTGCAAGTGTAAGGGTTTTTAACAACATTGATTTCGCCGTATTCATTACTTCGACATTCGTTTGATAAGCACGTGATGTCGAAATCATATTCACCATTTCTTCGGTCAGGTTTACGTTAGGCATCGCAACAAATCCATCTGCATTGGCAATCGGACTTTTCGGGTCGTAAACCATTTTAGGGGGTGAATTATCTTCAATAACCTTCGCCACCTTCACGCCGCTCGCATCCATCGATCCCATGGGTACCGTACTAAAAACAACCTGTTTGGATTTGTAGGGCTGACCGTTCGCACTCGTCGTGCTATCCACGTTAGCCAAATTACTCGCCACTGCATTTAACCGCTGCGATTGCGCACTCATAGCGGAGCCGGAAATATTAAAAACATTAAATAACGATGACATAACACAAATCCTTTAAATTAAGGTGCAAGTACGGCCTGCATATCCTTGATCTGCCCGTGCAACTGGGTCAGACTCGCTTCATAACGGATCGCATTATCGGTAAACTGATTACGCTCCACGTCCACATCGACCGAATTGCCATCCACACTGCCCTGTATTGACGCACGATATTTCGCAGCCGTGGTCATATTGTTCGATGTTAATTCAAACATGCCCTGCCGGGGAGCTGCCGACGATGGCGTCATGGCAAGCTGAGTACCATCAGACGCAACGCCGGATACTGCACTTTTAAGCGTCGCTGCAAAATCAAAATCACGCGCCTTATAGTGCGGCGTATCCGAGTTGGCTATATTAGCCGCCAGTAACTCCTGCCGCTGCCCACGAAGACGCAACGCTGATTCCTCAAAAGCAAATGCCGCATCCAAACGATTCATTATTATTTTTCCACTTTCACTCAAGAAAAAAAAATATCTGCCGATACTATCAGTAATATTTATATCCTTACACGCCCTCACACGCAATATATTGCACGCAGGCGCGTTTTGAATTGCAAATAAGAGGGTTAAAAAATAGCCTATTTAATCAATTGATCATCATCCCCCTTAAACCCCCTCTCATCCAGGATCAAATAGGCTTACGCGTGACTTGCTCCAATTCTCTTAATCGCAAACTAAAATCAGTTCTTTTTATTCTGGCGCTTGCCTGTTTCTGTCACTCTGTCAGCGCTGAAACCGAGAGCCGTCAGGACTTAAATCAAATACAACTAAAAATTAAAGATTTTTTACGCATAGAAAGCACAGGTTCACCCGGCACTGTCGGCATCAGCGTATCGCCACCCGACCCGCGACTCAATCTACCTGCATGCAACTCACTGGAAGCCGCTTTTCCCCCGGGAAGTCGAGCATGGGGGAAAACAACCGTCGAAGTGCGCTGTAGCAGCCCCGCTATCTGGCGGATTTTTGTCGAAGCCCGCGTCTCCATCACCGCCGCCTACTTAGTCGCCGCCTTGCCTCTGGCACAAGGACATGAAATCACCGAAAATGACGTACAGTTTCAAAAGGGCGACTTAACCACACTACCACCCGGAATATATACCAGTCTGACTCATGTGCTCGGTCACACCGTAGCACTATCCCTCCCCGCCGGCAGCATACTCAGACAGGAAATGATCAAAGCACCGAACGTCATTCAGCGAGGACAATCCGTGAATGTTTTGAGTATAGGTAAAAATTTTGAAATTGGCTATGAAGGTATTGCTCTAGGCGATGCCGTTGAAAATCAAATGGTTCAGGTCAAGGTTTCAAATGGTCGCATTGTGCAAGGGTTTGCCAGAAAAGGGGGCGTCGTCGAAGTCAGAAACAGAGGCATCGATTCCGCGCACTAAATTACGGGAAACGCTTACAAAAAAACACGCTAAGCACGCATTTATATTAAAGTTTTCCCGATAATTACCGATAAAGAGCTATACAAACCAGCATTACCCGAAAGGATTAGGTGATTATCATGGAAATCAACAATAACAATAACATTAGCGCGCTACCCAGCGCCAATGTAGAGCGCATCCTTACAAAACCCAGCGATTCTATCCCTAGCAACCCAATCGGCGCGGCATTAAGCGAGAACTCCGACTCCGTTGTTATTAGCAAATCAGATGAATTAAAAACTATGCAAGCCGTCAACAAACTGCCCGTACCCATAGATCTCGCCAAGGTTGCTGCAATCAAAGCCGACGTCGCTGCGGACACATTCAAAGTGAATCCCGGCGTCGTCGCTGACGGCATGATTATGAGCGCACAAGACTTTTTGACCACGCTAAACACCTCCGCAGCCTAATAAATATTAAGGCCGGCTTGCAGTTTTACACAAGTCACGCGGGGAGGCTTATCACTTTACAAGCGCATTTCCCTATAAAATACTCAACAAAAGCTCGCCATTGTTTTTTATTTAAGACAAAAGCTATAGATCCGCAAGTAACAGCAACATTCAAAAACCCCGGACAGCAACAGGTTCTTTAGGATCTGGTGTCCTCGGCGGGAATCGAACCCACATTTCAGTCTTAGGAGGACCGTGTTCTATCCATTGAACTACGAGGACTTATCGAGGCGTCATTATATCACCTGATAGCAGCGAGAGGCTCAGCATCTGTACTGATCGCCAAACAGAGGAGGCAGCCGTTCTTCATAACATGAAAAACGGCTAATCCCGCGCCCCTCTATTCCAAGCCTCCAAAAATTGCAACAAAACAGTTCAACGACAAGAATAAGACCATGAATACAAACACTGAACACCTTCGTCGCACTCTGCGTGCCGCGCACATAAGTTTATGGGACTGTGATTTATGCACAAATCAAGTTTGCTATTCTGAAGGATGGAAGCAACAACTCGACAATGAAGATCAGAAAACCATAAAGGACTTCAGTGAATGGCAAAGCCGGTTACATCCTGACGATCTGGATCGCGTCTTAACCTCTTTGCGCGCTTATATTGATAAATCTCAGCCCGATTACCAGGTCGAATACGGATTTCGGCACAAAGATGGTTCATATCGATGGATACTTTCCCGCGCTGAACTTGAGTTTGACCGCACAAAAAAACCGGTGCGGATGACAGGCTCAAGCGTTGACATCACCGAACAGAAGCGGGATCAAAATAAAATAAAATTTCTTACCCAGATTTGCGCTACGCAATCTCAGACCAACCAGGCACTCATTGAGAGCAAAGATGAAATCAGCCTGTTTAACAAAATTTGTCAGGTTGTGACTGAATCTGGCGGAATGGATCTGGCATGGATAGGCATAAATGATGAAAAAACGGGGATCATCAACCCCGTCGCTTCTTATGGTAGCAAAACAGACTATCTGGATAATATTATTCACGAGCGTGGGGTTTGAACGCATCCAACTTACGGCTTAATGGCGCTTGATGTAACGCTTAACCATTTCCTGACTCACTTCACCTTTTTGAGTACTCACCTGAACACCGGATGGATTATATAAATAACTGGTCGGTAACACATCGAGTTCGCCGATTTGTGAGGTGACATCTTGTGTACCCAGAACAACGGGGTAATGTATGTCATAGTTTTGGACAAAGCGTGCCACATCTTTAGCTGAGCGATAGTCCACCGCAACACCTATCACCACAAGATCTTTTCCATGCATCGCTTTCAACTCGGGAATTTCATGCTGACAAGGTGGACACCAAGTCGCCCAGTAGTTAATCAACACCCACTTACCCCTAAAATCGACCAGATTTTGCGCTTTACCCTGCATATCAACAAACTTAAAATCTGCCGCCATTGTGACTGACGACAGACATACAAAACAACACCACAGCGCAATGCGAATCACAGCTTAATGCTCATGCGTATCAGATTCTTCGGCAGACTTGCTTGTGCCGTGCTCCGCTGCGTGACTAAAATATAATGCCAATGCAATCAAAGTAATACTGGCACCCAGATAAACCAGATCCAGTGGATTTTCAAGTTTCATGTGCAAGGCTTCTTCAAACAATGTGACGATCATAATCATCAAGATTACTTTAGCCAAACGTCCCTTCAAATCATCCAGATTATTGATCACCAATATTTTGCTCGAAGCCTTACTACCGTGAGCCTGATCGATGTCACTGATAAAAAGTTCATACAAACCAAGAGAGAAAATCAACATCACCGTCGCAAGTAAATATCCATCGACGACCTCCACGATGTGTGAAACGGTACTGTCATGCAGTGCCTTGCGCGCCTCCTCTGTCATACTGGCATCAGCATAATGAATCGCATGTTGAAACAGAAAATACACATCCACCGTGGCCATATAAAAAATCACAAACCCTGCTACCAGACTACCGATCACAGCGCTGAGAATGACAAACCGGCTATTCCACAAAGTGCCTTCAAACAACCCTTCAATAAATTTCATTTTTATTTTTGCATAGTCAATAACGATGACTATTAAAACGCAAATTATCCAAACGGGCAAGTCATAGCCAAAAATAGTGGACTAAAACACCTGTTCGACGGGAACGAAGGCTTAAGCCGCCTAGACCGTTCGGCCTAGTCAGCCTATATATACATAGACCGTCAGGCATATTGACCAACACGTTACAAACTGAAAAACTGCAAGCCGGATTTACAAAAAAATCGGGGAGTAACAGGTTATGTACCTTAAAGTCAGAAGCGACAAATTACCCGGCATATTATTATGCAGCCTATTAGCCTCCTGCACCCATTTACCTGTGGGAATGACAGCGTCGGATCAGCATATCAAACTCCCCGAAGAATCTCTCCCGGACAATATCCCCCCGCTCGCCCAAACTGCACCCTTACCGCCCCCACCCAAACAAACGCGAGCCACCGAGCGTTACAGCATTGTGGTTAATAATGTGCTGGCTCAGGAAATCCTGTTTGCATTAGCCAAAGACGCCAAACTCAACATTGAAATCCATCCTGGCATCAGCGGCACGGTAACGATGAATCTGATAGATCGCACCCTGCCGGAAATTCTCGATGCAATTGCCAGACAAGTGGATATGCGCTATGAGTTAAATGGAGGAAATCTGGCCATCATGCCCGATAGCCCGTTTTTGAAAAGCTATCAGATTGAATATCCCAATGTGGCACGCAATGCCAAAAACAGCATCAACATGTCTACCAGTATCGCGGTAATCGGCAAGAGTCAGGGCGCTAGCGGGGGCAGCAATGGCTCTACTTCCAATATTGACAATATTTCCAATAACGATTTCTGGGGGACTTTGACCGAAAATATCAAGGATCTATTACGGGAAACAGACAAAAAATTACCTGAAGGCGCCAGCGAAACGGTTACAGAACAAAATAATCAGCAGCAAATTACGCCGCAAACTGGCACGACGGCAACCGATGTCACCGGAAAGAAGAGCGCTATCGCCACACTTCCCGCCCAGATTCAGAGCCAGAACACCAGTCGCGCCCGTCGTGTCACCTATCGTGAAGCCGCCTATGTCATTGCCAACCCGGAAACCGGCATCATCAGCGTGCGTGCTACATCACGCCAACATGCTTATGTACGCGAATTCATCGACAAGGTGATGAACAACGCACACCGTCAGGTTTTAATCGAAGCAACCCTCGTCGAAGTCACGCTCTCAGATCAATACCAACAAGGTATAGATTGGTCGCTGGCTCGCACACTCGGACTGAGCCTGACCCAGACTTCTCCCGTAGGTGCATTAGCCGCGATGGGAACAATCAGCTACACCAACAACGGCGCAGCACGCGGCATGTTCGATTTAACCGGTTCCATCAAACTGCTGGAAACTTTTGGCAAACTGCACGTACTGTCCAGTCCGAAGCTGTCTGTACTGAACAACCAGACAGGACTTGTAAAAGTGGTCGATGAGTCAGTTTATTTCACCATCGACGTCACGCAAGGAACCTATGGCGTCAATAATACCCCACTCACGCTGCCAACCTATACCTCAACCATACATACCATACCGGTTGGTTTTATGATGTACATCACGCCGCAAATAGGTGCAGATTCTGAAGTAACACTCAACTTAAGACCAACGATCACCCGCATCTTGAGCTACGCCAAAGATCCCAATCCCGCATTGATCAATCAGGCAACACCCGCACTGAGTGTGACAAATCTTATCCCGCAAATCCAGACCCGCGAAATGGAATCCATCCTGCGCATTCGCAATGGCGATATCGCGGTGCTGGGCGGTTTAATGCAGGACACTCGTTCAGGAAACACCAGTCAGATACCCGGTTTGGCCAGCATTTTGGGGTTGGGCGAATTATTCAAGGCGCGCACCGATACCAATACCAAGACGGAACTTGTGATCTTTTTGCGCCCCGTCATCTTGAATCCGGAAAGCCAATACAACGTTGTGCACCAGTTCAAAGACCCCGTCAGCGATAAAGAATGGCAACAAAATAGTCAACGGGGAACACCATGAATCCTATACTCGACACGCTCCAATTCGCGCCAGACCATGAAGTCCCGTTCGATGCAACTCAGGCAAGCTCGACTGTCGATAAAACAGTCGTACAAACCCAACCTGCACGCCATCGGTTTTGGGCTTATCCCACCGCAATTGTTCTGTTGTTAGCGCTTACGTGGTTTATATATCAGCACTACACCGTTGTTTCAACGCACAAAAATGAATGGACTCGCGCCGCGCAAACCACGCCGTCGCCCCTACCCCTGGCGGGAACATCGAGCATCAGCGAAACGACTCAGCTCGCGCCAACGGCTCGCCTGCCTGCCCCGGCAAGCGACACAAACAATTCAACTCACAAGACATACCCGACAGCGAAGAATCAAAGAACTAAAACCGTAAAGCCCAAGTCCCCGCCCGCATCCCTCCCGAGCACGGACGAACCTCTCAAAACCGCTTATTTCGAGCTCGCCCGGGGCCGTATAGATCAGTCTGAGCAAATGTATTTACAAGTACTGGCGCTACATCCTCATGAAAAGGACGCGTTGCTTGGACTGGCGGTGATTGCCCAACGCAAACTACAAACAGCACGTGCCACCAGTCTATACCGTCAAGTATTACGTGAAGATATAGGCAATACCATAGCCGCCGCAGGACTGGTATATATGTCAGCCGCTGCCGACACAGCAGAAAGCCAACTCAAAGAACTGATTGATTTAAAACCCACTGCACCCGAACTACATTATGCCCTGGGCGGCGTCATGGGGCGTCAGTTACGCTGGAGCGAGGCACAACAGGCGTATTTTCAAGCTTACAATCTGGCACCTGACAACGCACTATACGCTTACAACCTGGCCGTCTCACTCGACCGTTTGCATCAAACCTCCATCGCACTGACATACTACGAAAAAGCTGCAGCACTGATAGAAGCGGGAGATTCGACACTGGATCATACGGCTCTTAATCGCAGGATACAACAACTGAGCAGCAGGCTGTAGCACGATGAATACGCATAACGCCCCGCTTGTTCATCAGCGCATCGGTGAAGCATTGATTGCCCTGGGTCAGATCAATACTGATCAGCTGAACATCGCCTTACAGCGGCAAAAAAGCGACAACAAACCCTTAGGCGAAGAGCTACTGGATTTACATTTCATCACTGAACACGATATGCGCGTCGCCGTATCAGCAGCGGCCGGATATCAAGCCATCGATCTATCAGGCATCGTCGCCCATGCACACGCTCTGGCGCTCATACCCAAATCCATCGCCATTAAACACATCCTGTTCCCCGTCAGTTTTAATATTGAGAACTCAGAACTCGTCATTTCAGCCTCGAATCCGGACGACATTATGGCCAGAGATGCCATTGCCCCCTTTTTGATTCAAGCAGCCCAAATCACGGCGCGGCGCGTAATTCCCGTCTGGCGTATCGCACCCCGTTCAGAAGTGCTGGCTGCCATCAATAAATTCTACGATCACGAACTGTCCATCGACGGCATTATGTTTGAGCTCGAAGGGGGCGAACTTGATATCAATGCCTTGATGCAAACCGGGGTCTCTTATAGCCACCCCATTGTCCGCCTGACCGATGCACTACTGGCCGATGCGGTCGGACGTAACGCCTCTGATATTCACTTCGAACCGGAAGCCCAATTTTTACGTGTGCGCTATCGCATAGACGGGGTATTACGCGCCGTGCGCTCTCTAGCAAAAGCTCACTGGATGGCGATACTCGTACGGTTAAAAGTCATGTCAGGCATGAATATCGCCGAAACACGCGCACCGCAAGATGGCCGCGTGTCTCTTTCACTGTTTGGTCGTCAAATCGATTTTCGCGCTGCATCTCATCCAACGATACATGGAGAAAATTTTGTATTGCGCATACTCGATCGCAAATCAGGTATCGTCGGCCTGGATAAACTCGGCATGACTGAGGTTCAACTGACATTACTCGAACGGATGCTGGAACGTCCGGAGGGCATACTACTCGTGACCGGCCCGACAGGCTCTGGCAAAACCACTACGTTATATTCCATCCTCAGCCACCTGAACAACGATGCCGTCAATATTATGACGCTGGAAGATCCGGTAGAGTATCCGCTAGAACTTACCCGTCAGACCTCTATTGCCGAAACCATAAAGCTGGACTTCTCCAACGGCATACGCTCCCTGATGCGTCAGGATCCCGACATTATTCTGGTGGGTGAAATCCGCGACCATGATACCGCTGAAATGGCACTGCGCGCGGCGATGACCGGTCACCAGGTGTTCTCTACGCTACATACAAATTCAGCCATCGGTTCAATTGCACGTCTGCATGATTTGGGCATCATTGAAGAAATGTTTGCCTCAAACCTGATCGGTATCATCGCTCAGCGTCTGGTACGCCGCCTCTGCCCTTTGTGTAAGGTGGGCTATATACCCGATGCACTAGAGAGACAAATCATGAACATCTCCGCAACCGAACAAATCACGATTTATCGACAAACAGGGTGTGCGGATTGCGAGTATCAGGGGTATAAGGGTCGGCTTGCCATCATGGAAATCTTGCGATTTGACCAAGGGCTGGTCGAACTGGTCACTCGCGGTGCAGGCCTGAAGGAAATAACCGAATACGTATTAAATCATCACTTCACCCCTTTATGTGACGACGGCATTCGACGAGTGCGCGGCGGAATGACCTCGCTGCAGGAAGTTCGCCGCGTCGTCGATTTCAGTGACAGAACCATAGCATCATGACTCTCTACCGTTATCGCGCCGTGAACATCTCGGGGAAAATCACCTGCGGGGAAACTGATGCACTTAACGAGCGAGTGCTGGAGGTTCAACTCAAGAAAAGCAACCTGGATTTAATTCGCGCGCAACCCGTCAAAAAACGCAATCACATCCTGCACAAACTTTCACGGCGCGACCTGATTCAATTTTTATTCCAACTGGAAATGCTGCTCCGTGCAGGCGTGCCTGTTCAATCCATACTGTCCGATTTGCGTTCGACGTCAGAAACTCCGCACATTAAAGCCCTATGCGCGAATCTGTATGAAAAAATAGATGCAGGCTCAACGATATCGGAAGCTTTCGGCGCCAACCCCGGCATATTTCCTGAACTGGTTGTCAATCTGGTACGCGCCGGAGAAGCCACCGGGCAACTTCCCTATGTACTGGGCGAAATCGTCGCCTCACTTAAATGGCAGGATGAACTCACCACCAAGACCAAACAGCTCTTGGTATATCCCGCCTTTGTCACGCTCATTGTCAGTGCAGTGGTAATTTTTTTGATGATATATCTGGTACCGCAAATAGTCGGCTTTGTCGCCAACATGGGTGGCACGCTGCCGATGCAAACCCGACTTCTGCTGTTTGTCTCCCGTTTATTTGTCGTATACGGATGGATCATGATACCGGCCCCGTTCATTGTCATGCTGTTATTGATAGTGCTCGCTAGAATCAACTATCGCTTCAAACGCATGATGCATGTCGCACAATTACACATCCCCTATCTGGGCAACATCATCAAAAAAATCATCCTTGCCCGCATAAGCGACACCTTGGGTCTTACCTATCGCACCGGCATACCGGTACTGGACGGATTGAACTATTGTCGCAACATTGCCGGCAATATTATTATGCAAGAGGCACTGGAGCGCGCACGTACCGACATCGCCAACGGTGCGCCCATCAATATAGGATTTTCCGCACAAAAATTGTTTCCACCGCTAGTCATCCGCATGATCAAAGTCGGCGAAGAAACAGGTGATCTGGCAGTATCACTGAAAAACATTTCCTACTTTTACAACCGTGACATAAACGATTCAATCACCCGCATACAAGCACTCATTGAACCCACACTGACCATTGTACTTGGCCTGATTTTAGGCTGGATCATGATGGCAGTGCTAGGGCCGATTTACGACACCATCAGCAAACTTAAACTGACATGAAAACCGTCCTGTTTATTAATTCTTCAAGTGCACGCTATTACCGGCGCGAGCACGGCCTCTGGAAACTGGTCAAGCAACCGGAGCCGCATGACCGCCTCTGGATAATTACCAATATTCCTGAAGAAACACTAGATATCATGTCGCTACCGCTCATGTTTTGGCGTGATCGCAAACAATTGCTGGAACGGCGTTTAGTCGCCAATTTCCCACGCAGCACCTACCGCGCAGCGGCGGTACTCAAGGGCAACCTGTTTACGCCCGTCACCGCCGTAATTACGGGCTTGACGCTGGCAGATGCGGTGAGTGCCAAACTTGACCCACTGGATATGCCCATCGCTGGCGTATGGGGCATATCGATACTGCTCGCACTCACAATCAATAAACTTCACATAAACAATGTATTGATTGCATTACCCAGCGTACATTTTTTACGCATAGTGGCAATAAAAAATGGATTGCCCGTACTAACGCGTTGTATCCATCGCTACACTGAAGAGACGGATCCTGAAAATGACGCTAATGAAATCGTGCGTACCCGCCAGCATCTGGATAATCGCAAAATTTTTGAGCACGACCAGATTCCACCGGTTCTATACTTAGGTGACACCACCGCTGTAAATGACTATCTGAGCCGCGCAGGAATAACACAACTCGCACTGCCCGATGCTTTTACCCCCAAGGGAGATGCCGCTTATTTACATCCCTTATTCGAATGCGTCACCACCTCACCCTGCGGTCAATTAGCGCCCTTGCAATTGCGTGCTCGTCACCTGGCAAAAAGCTTGCGCCAAATCGCCTATACCGGAATCGTTCTCAGTGCCTTGTGCCTGCTGATATTCGGCCAGAAGGATGCGCGTGAACTTGTCGCTTTACATGCGCGGGAAACGCACCTGAATGCGGCACTGGAAAAAATTGAAAATGAACGCACGCAGATTACAGGACAGATCTATGCCACAGGAATGAATCCCGCGCTGGTACGTCAAGCGACCCAATTTTCCGAGCGAGAAATCGAGGCGGCTCCCGGCACCGATAAATTACTTCAGTTCACCGCAAGCGTGCTGTCTGAACTGCCTGAAGTGCGCATCAAGACGCTGACTTACCGTTTTCCTAAACACGGTGAGCGTTACTGTCAGGGATCAAGCATTTTCGAAATCCCCAGACTCTCTATCAACTCAGCTTCCGGCGGCAAATCCGGCGAGACGGGCAATGAAATCGCGCTGCGTTACACCGAATTACAATTTTCGATATTACAAAATAACAGCCAAACACCGGCCACACTAATAGACATTAAAAGACGACTCTCTGCCGCAATCAAACACCACCAAGAAGTGCAGTTAATGCAAGACCCGGCGGCTTTTTCGCTCATCAACACACTAAAAGGGGGGATAGGCATGGACACCACCCAGACTGATAACCTTTGGTGTATGAGTATTCCCTGGAAAGGAGAAATGCCATGAATGGCTATGGCGTTGTCATTAAACCGGCAAAATTTGCGCTGATATTATTTGCACTTTCTATTTTCGCCGCATTACTCCTGGTTACGGGCTTACACCGCTATCGAAATAATCAAGAACAAAGTCTCAAACAAACTGAACAGCAGTTAGCCGATACGCAAAAAAATGTCCGTAAACTAAGCTATGATCTTGAAACGATACAGCAACTTGCACTCAAATACCGGAAACTGGCAAGTTTAGGCTTCATCGGTGTACCCGATAGGGATGGCTGGGTACAACGACTGGATTCCATTTACCGTCAGATGCAGTTACCACCTACCCTGCGTTACACGCTGGCGCCCGCCCAGTTAATCAATCCTCAGGCACTGGAGACCGCTGTCCCCTATCAAAACAACGTCTCTCATCATGATTTGACACTGGAACTGTCGGGCATACATGAAGTTGAATTTACTGATTTCATGCATAAACTAAGTCGAGACTGGCAGGCACCCTACCGGATCGAGACTTGTCAAATGTCGCGCGACGACGATCCACTCACGGGGCTGCAAATAAAATGCACCGTGCAGCTCTATTCATTGCCGGGGAAGTAAAGCAAGTAGCGGAGGAATGATGAAAAAAACAGTACTCATCTGCCTATTACTGGGCAACGTAGCGCAGGCACAGACGCTAGGCACCGTGTTTTTTTCGCCTGCGGAACGGATCGCACTTATTGCAGCGCGCAGTGGCATTTCACAAACAGCAACCTACACCCTGAACGGTATCACCTTACGCAAAGAAGGAAAGAGCGTGGCCTGGATCAACGGTCGCGCCGTCACCCAAATCCCCCCCGATCCTATTATCCCGACGCTGGTCATCCTGCGCGACCATGTTCTGATTGAAGGAAAAGTCATCAAGGTTGGCGAAACACTCGACATCAATTCCGGCCAGCGCACCTTGCGACTTCCTGAGAAAGCCGTTCAGGTTAAACCATGAAAAAGTTTACAAAACAACAAGGTTTTGCGCTCTTGCTATTTGTCACGGCACTGGCAACCGCGGCCGCCACCTTAACCATCAAGGCGCTGAACAACGCTGGCCAAAACACGCAGATCGCCCGTGACAAAATCACAGCGACCGCACTGGCACAGGCAAAAAATGCGCTGGTTGGTCGAGCTGTCTCACAGTCGGCGATTAATTCGACAGGACAACTACCCTTACCGGACATAGGATCTGGCTTAAATTATTCGGAAGGAAATGCAGCAGGAAATTTTTTAGAGAATGGCTCAGATTACTCGGTAATCGGAAAAACCCCCTGGAAGTCACTGGATATTCCACCACCGCGCGATGGGCAAGGTGAGTGCCTCTGGTATGTCGTTTCCGGTCACATCAAGAATTCCCCGAAAACAGATATATTCAACTGGGACACCCCAGGTCAGATCGACGTCATCGACGAAAACAACAATTCTGTCGCAAGCAATGTCGCCGCCTTGCTCGTGGCGCCCGGTCGCACCCGGACAGGACAAAACCGTGCACAGTCCAATCCGGTTTATACGTCTTGCGGCGGCAACTACGATGCGAGCAACTACCTCAATTCTTACTTCACCGGCAGCACAAATAATCGCGTTTCACTCAACACCGACAACAAAGCCTTCATCATGACGCATAACGACCGCTTTTTGATCGTCACTGTTGATGACATCTTCCGTACTGTCATCAAGCGCAGTGATTTCGCCAACCAAATAACCTCATTGCTAAACGATACGACATTCATAACCTACCTACAACAACCCTCTTTAATCGTTGCCGGAAATAAAGGAACAGATAATGTCCATTGCAAAAATTCGGATAACAGCATTAACACCAGCACCGCCAATCAGACGTTCTGCACCAACTGGCTGGAAATACTGCTGTTCACCAAGCTTCCCTCATCCTCAGCTATCGTCATCGATGGTGTAGCAAATGTTAACTGTAGTCGCGTGCTGATCTTCGGCGGAAAAAAAACAGCTAACCAGGTTCGGCTGACCGTTGCAGACAAATCCAATCCAGCCAACTATCTTGAAGGTGCAAACTTGAGTAGTTTTGCTACGCCTACTTCCGCCAGCAACAACTTTAGCGGCGCCTCAACTTTTCTTTATAACACCCCAAGCGTAGACCTGCTGAAGTGCATACCATGAAAACCGATCACACAGGTTTTACCCTCGTCGAAATGGCTATTGTTCTGGCTATCATCGCATTTATATTAGGTGCCGGGCTGACACTGCTTGCCGCACAACAAGATCAAAGACGCATCGAGGACACCAATGCCTTGCTCATTGCGGCGAACGAGGCGCTGATTGGCTTTGCACTCTCTCAAACCCCACCCTATCTTCCTTGCCCCGACAAAACAAGTGCCACAGGTACAGGTACGGCAAACGATGGGCAGGAAGATCGTACAACCTTAGGCTCCTGCGTTGTTCAGGAAGGAAACCTGCCATGGGTTACGCTGGGTCTGACACCTCAAACCGACGCATGGTCCAACCGCTTACGCTACCGGGTCACGGACCATTTTTCCAACAGTTCGACAGGAATTCAGCTCACTTTCGTCGGCGACATCAATGTGTATGACTCTGCCGCCGCCGTCAATTCCATCGTCACCGCGGTACCTGCGGTGATAGTTTCACACGGTAAAAACGGGCTGGGTGCAATCAATGCAACTGGCATGCCCAATGCTGCAGCAGTAGCAAGCGCGGATGAACAAGCCAATGCACCTGTCAGTATCGTTGGACACACAACTTTTGTCAGTCACTCAGCCAATCCTGCAGAGT
Source organism: uncultured Nitrosomonadales bacterium (assembly GCA_903861075.1). Taxonomy (GTDB): domain Bacteria; phylum Pseudomonadota; class Gammaproteobacteria; order Burkholderiales; family Gallionellaceae; genus Gallionella. Next base: position 19,593 of record CAIOSY010000127.1, on the reverse strand, counting down.
CTGGGTATTTTGACGACCAACTAATCTGGCTGTCCCAGTACACGCTGTTCAACCGCATGGTGCAAGCGGGGAAATTGCCATGATTGAACCTCAGAACGACAAGTTGCCGGGTCAAATTGCCTATGCAGCCTGGCGCATAACCCCTTGCCTTACTAAAGCAAAAAATAGCAGATGGCAGCATGTTTACCCTAATAAACCCTAACCTCAACCACGAATAAATACACAACCTTAAGGTAATACGGCAATCAGGAAGTTGAAACACGAACCGTATAGCCTGCTCATACATCCATATTTATAAAGGAGAATATTATGTTTAAGAAAAACAATCAGTCCGGTTTTACGCTCGTTGAACTGGCTATCGTACTGGTCATCATCGGATTGATCCTCGCTGCCGTACTGAAAGGGCAGGAAATGATTAACAACGGCAAAGTTAAAAGTGTCGAGAATGATCTTAGAGGTATCGTTTCTGCATATTACGCCTATCAGGATCGCTACAAAGCGATTCCCGGCGATGATAACGCGGCTGCATCACATGCGGGAACCGGTGCGGTAAACGGTAATGGTGATGGCATCATCTCTGGTCTTTTCAATGCAACGGCCACACCGGCAGACGGAACAACCGAAACTAATAATTTCTGGCAACACACCCGCATGTCTGGTTTTCTAACTGGCAGTGCCACCGCAACGGTCGCACTACCGCCTAACAATACGGTGGGTGGGGTTCTCGGTGTTCAAAGTGGATCAACGACCACCCCTGTTTTTGCCATGACCGGCAATGTAGTGTGTTCCAGCAATGTCCCTTTAAAAATCGCGATCGCCGTTGACACACAACTTGACGACGGGAATAGCGACACCGGTAGCATTCGTTCGGGTCTCGCCGGCGCCATACCTACAGCAACCACCGTTTCTGGCGCATATGGCCCGACGGTGGCAATTCCGGCGACTGAAGGTCTGCATACACTTTGCATGAAAATCTAGCCAATACAACTCAAATTCCGCACGCTGATGCAGGCTATAGCAATGTACTTTTCATAATTACAAGGAGAATATCATGTCGACTTACCACAAAAATCATCAATCCGGCTTTACGCTGGTTGAACTCGCCATTGTACTGGTCATCATCGGCCTGCTGCTCGGTGGCGTGCTAAAGGGGCAGGAAATGATCGAAAACGGCAAGATCAAAAACCTGCAAAACGACGTCAAAGGCGTCACCGCCGCCTACTATGCCTACCGTGATCGTTACAACGCAATTCCGGGCGATGATACCAAGGCGCTGCTGCGGTGGACAACCGCAGTTTCACCTAACCCTGCCGCTGTGGCCGGTAATGGGGATGGGATCATCGGAACCGTTGACACCTGGTCATCTTGCGCGGCTACCGTATCCACGACAGAAAACTGCGGTTTCATCCACCACCTGAGACTAGCGGGCCTGATCACAGGCGCTGCCAATCCCGCCGACCCGGTTAATGCCTATGGCGGAGTGATCCGCGTCGTGCAAAATGCCACTACCACCGCGGGCTGGGGTGCTCTGGTCGGTACTAACCTGTGCTTTGGCAACCTTCCCGCAAAGGCTGCAGAAGCAATCGATGCCAGTTTCGATGACGGCAATCCTGCCACCGGTAACGTGCGTGCTGTAATAGGGACAGGTAACCTTAGCCCTCTGGCTGCGGCACCCACTGGAGGAAGTTATGTAGACCCAAACACTTACACGGTCTGCAAGCTACTGTAATTGCTTACTGTTTTGAGCATCGATAAAGCCCGTTTGCGGCTTGATCCTCAAACCCATGAAGCGATAACCGCTGCCGTATTAGATAAGGCAAAAGCCTGAACCCACGGGCAGCGGAAACCATCCGTGCAGTGGTTGCTGCGTAACGGCACCCTTTGCGGTGATTATCCTATTAAAAGCATTTATCCGCAGATTACGCAGATTACGCAGATTAAAACCTATTAAAACAAAGAGTTACAAGAAAGCGTATGGCAATCCATCAGGTGAAATCACCCATAGCTGTAACTGCTTGAAAATCTGCGGGAATCTGCGGGAATCTGCGTAATCTGATGAAATTATTCAATTCCTGCTAAGAGCTATGCTTTTGCAATCATTGATGCGGATTGAACTGAGGTTTTAAAGATTATGGCTTGTATTTTGTTATTTCCTGAACTAGACTCGGCAATATGCAGCATATTTACATCAGGTGCAGTATAATCATGCCATTGATTTAATTTATTTAATTGATTGATTGACGCTCCAATAGCAACTTAAAAATACGGCCCTTAACTGTCAGGTCATAGTTTTAAATTCCACGCGGGGTATCAAACAAAGTAGGCAATTAGGCCATCCTTTGAGGTGGCCTTTTTTTTCGAGCGGATCAGTCTCTAACCGTCAGCGACGATGAGTTCAAAAATGACTCGATCGCAAAATCGCTTCGACGCTGTTTTAGCGATCCAGGAGTCCAGCGGGTGACCCCTTAAACAAGGGGTGAACCCGGTGGGTTTTAACTAATATAAGGAGCAATACCAGTGACCAACGCACAACGAAAAGCACTCCGCCGCATGGCTGAAATGAATGCTGCAAGTAACGACATCAAACCGGCATCAACGCACAGCAGCGGATTCTGTCCGCATGAAGCAGGCGCATATTACCTTGTGACTGTGGGAACGGTCGGCAAGGTCATCAATCTCTTCGCCACGGACATCGAGCCGCCTGTTTACACCTACGCCATCACCACCATTAATTTTGAAATGGATCCCGATACCGGCAGATGGATCTGGTTTGATGGCAAGGAAAAGCTATCCCCGCGCAAAAACCAGGATGGTTGGCGTCTGGGCAGTAAAAAATTATATGACACACGCGATGGGGCGGAAGCTGAGCTCCAGCGTGTGATGGAAAAAAACGGTGATCGGGTGACCCGTGTGCATGATCTGCCAGACTGCATGACTAAACTGAAAAAGATTCGTAGCGCCCATCATCCAGACCGCAACAACCCTGATTCCGACCATGATCTCTATCAAGCTGCCATCGAGAAAATCGACAGAATGCGTGCGGTAAGCGCCTGAAACAGACTTTAAAGTCTGAGCCAGATTGTTGCGGCAGATTTTAATAATGAAAAATCACCCGGATTTCCAACGGCGAAAAAACCAGCCTATCATTCCCACTGGAAATTCAGGTGTTTTCTGGATAAAAACCCACTATGCCCGCCGCCAATGGGTTCCGGCCGCACTGTCTTCCAATACGATGCCATCAGCCAAAAGCGCTTTGCGGATACGGTCTGCCTCTGCGTAATCTTTAGCCAGCTTGGCCGCGTTACGCGCAATGATTTGCGTGGCGATCATAGCCTCATCTGATGCTTGCACACCCGTACCACCTTGCAAAAAAACCAGTGGATCTCGCTCAAGCAAACCCAGCACAGCGCCCAGCGCCTTAAGTTGCCAGACCAACTCCATAGACTGACCGCGATTCACTTCATTTGCCAGATCGAATAAAACCGCCACGGCTTCAGGCGTATTGAAGTCATCATCCATCGCCGCCTTGAAACGTGCAGGATAAGGTGCCGTCCAGTCGACTAACAGATCCCCATTGTCCACGCCCGACTTGAGCGCCGTGTACAAGCGATCCAGCGCTTTTTTAGCATCGTCCAGATGCGCATCGGAATAATTGAGCGGGCTGCGATAATGGGCGCGCAGGATAAAAAAGCGCACCACTTCCGCATCATATTGCTTCAATACATCGCGTATCGTGAAAAAATTACCCAGACTCTTGGACATTTTTTCATTGTCCACGCGCACAAAACCGTTGTGCATCCAGTAATTGACAGAACGACACTGATGCGCGCCCTCAGACTGGGCTATTTCATTTTCGTGATGAGGAAACTGCAAATCCGCCCCGCCGCCATGTATATCAAAATGCTCGCCCAGCAAGCTGGAACCCATCGCAGAACATTCGATATGCCAGCCGGGACGACCTCGCCCCCACTTGGAATCCCACTTCACTTCTTCGGCTTCATCCTCACGGGCATGTTTCCACAACACGAAATCCAGAGGGTCATTCTTATCTGTCGTCACCTCGACACGCTCGCCTGCACGCAAGTCTTCCAGCGATTTACCAGACAACTTGCCATAGCCATCAAACTTGCGCACCGAAAAATTTACATCGCCATCTGCCGCTTGGTAGGCCAAACCATTGACTTCCAGCTTTGCAATCATATCCAGCATTTCCCCGACAAATTGCGTGGCTCGCGGCTCATGATCGGGACGCATAACGCCCAGCGCATCCGCATCCACATGCATCGCATCGATAAACCGCTGAGTTAACTGATGAATAGACTCCTTGTTTTCAGCCGCGCGGCGTATGATCTTATCGTCGATATCGGTAATATTGCGAACATAAGTCACATCGAAGCCGTTCGCTTTAAACCAGCGATAGATCAGGTCAAACACCACCATCACCCGTGCATGACCGAGATGACAATAGTCGTAAACCGTCATGCCGCAGACATACATACGAACTTTATTGACTTCAATCGGAACAAATTCCTGCTTTTCGCGGGCGAGGGTGTTATAAATTTTTAACATATATACCTTAACGGGGCGTTTTATTTTATCCAGGAATCTTTAAGCGTCACGGTGCGATTAAATACCAGTTTACCGCCGGGTTGATGATCACGTCTGTCCGTGCAGAAATAGCCCAGTCGCTCAAACTGATAACGAGTCTCAGTCGCTGCATCCTGCACGACCGCTTCAACAAAGCCCTGCACAACGGTCAGCGATTCCGGATTCAAATAGTCAAAGAAATTAACATCTTTATCTGCATCCGGTTCGGAGACCGTAAATAAGCGGTCATAAAGCCGGATCTCGGCAGGCAGCGCATGTTGGCATGACAAAAAATGTATCACCCCTTTGACCTTACGACCTTCCGGATTCTTGCCCAGGGTGGCATGATCTATACTGCAACGTAACTCAATGACCTTGCCGTCAGCATCCTTGATCACCTCATCGCAGCGCATCACATAGCTGTGGCGCAGACGAACTTCGCCACCCAGTGTCAGACGTTTCCAGCCTGCAGGCGGAACTTCCGCAAAATCATCCGCTTCAATGACCAGCGTAGAACTCAAAGCCACCCGTCGTTTGCCAAATTCGGGATGCTGGGGATGAAAATCAGCCTCACGCTCAGTTGCACCTTCATAATTGGTGATAATTACCTTGAGCGGATTGATCACCGCCACCACACGTGGCGCACGCGCTTCCAGATCCTCGCGTATCGCACCTTCCATAATGGCCATATCCACATTATTAGTGCTCTTGGATACACCGATACGACGGCAAAATTCCCGTATCCCCTCAGGCGTGTAACCGCGACGGCGCATACCGGAAATCGTTGGCATACGAGGATCATCCCAGCCTAACACTTTGTTTTCATTCACCAAATTAAGCAATTTTCGTTTACTGGTAATAGTGTATTGCAATTCCAGACGCGAAAATTCGTATTGACGCGGATGACACGTAATAGAAAGATTATCCAACACCCAGTCATACAACGGTCTGTGATCCTCAAATTCCAGTGTACAAATGGAATGGGTGATACCTTCCAGGGCATCTGAGATGCAATGTGTGTAGTCATACATGGGATATATACACCACTGATCCCCGGTGCGGATGTGATGAGCGCGGCGTATGCGGTAAATTGCAGGATCACGCATATTCATATTTGGAGATGCCATATCGATCCTGGCACGCAACACCATCGCACCATCGGCAAATTCACCGGCTTTCATGCGCGCAAATAAATCGAGATTGTCAGCTGGTGCACGATCACGGTTCGGACTGTTGCGTCCCGCTTGAGTCAGGGTGCCACGATATTCACGCATTTGTTCAGGCGACAAATCATCAACATAAGCTAAACCTTTGTTGATAAGTTCTACGGCAAAGTTATAAAGATCATCAAAATAATCCGATGCCCAATGCACAGACCCTTCCCAGGCAAAGCCCAGCCAACGAACGTCTTCTTGAATGGAAAGTGCATATTCTTCACTTTCTTTCTCAGGATTCGTATCATCAAAGCGAAGATTGCACTTACCCTGATAATCCTGCGCCAGACCAAAATTAAGGCAAATAGACTTAGCGTGCCCAACATGCAGATAACCGTTAGGCTCAGGCGGGAAACGCGTCACTATGCTAGCGTGTTTTCCACTGGCCAGATCACCATCAATGATGGTACGGATGAAATTGGATGCTGCAACAGGCGTACTGTTCATACTGAACTCTCTTGTATCAAGGTTGAACGATCATAAGCGCTGATTTTACCCGAAAAAACAGCCACAGCCTCACAGGAAAAGTATCGAGTTATATTAACGGTGTAAAACGAGAGCTTTTTTGGTAGAATCAAAAACACTTTGCGTTAGCGTACAGCATCAACCATTTTCATCCGACCTGAATCAACAATGAATCTATTAAACCGTTTAACGCTCTTGGCGACTGCGCTCTTCATTAGCACGCTGCTACTGAGTTTGAATTTGTGCGCGGATGAACTCCAGGACGCACGCCAACTTAGAAAACTGGGGAAAGCAAACCAGGCTCTGACAAAAGTAAATAGTTGGTTAGTCAACAAACCCAAGGATATCCAGGGTCGCTTTCTAAAGGGACTGATTTTATCTGAACAGGGGAAAACCCATGAAGCCATCATAATTTATACTGAACTGACTAAGGATTACCCCAACTTACCTGAACCCTATAACAATCTCGCTGCACTCTATGCCGGACTATCCCAATATGACAAGGCAAAATCAGCACTAGAAATGGCGATAGGGACGCATCCCAGCTATGCGACCGCACAGGAAAATCTGGGCGTTATTTATGCCAAGATGGCCAGCCTGGCCTATGACCGCGCCTTACAACTCGATAGCAGTAACACGGCAACCCAAGCTAAACTGGCAATGATACAAGAATTAGTTTCCGACAAATCGCGCACTAAACCTGCGAGTGCAGGAAATTTCCTGAACTCCATACAAGCTGATAGCACGAAACCCGCTCCCGCCACGAATGAAACGCCCGCTAAAATCGCCAGCAACACACTCAAACCGCCTGCAATAGTAAAACCAATTGGAGTGGAAAAACTACCGGAAGTGATAAAACCGGTTGAAGTCGTAAAAAAACCTGAAGTCACGAAGCTTGCTGATGCAGTAAAACCGACCAAAGCTTTAAAACCTGTCGTAGCAGATCAATCGCGTGAAGTACAAAACACACTCGAATCCTGGGCTGCGGCCTGGGCTGCGCAGAACGTTAAAAAATACCTGTCATTCTATGCCAGCGACTTTAAAACACCCAATGGTGAAACCCGTACTAACTGGGCTGCGACCCGTCGCGACCGCATCAGCAAACCAAAACATATCGACGTCAATGTAAGTAACGTGATTGTTAATATCAATGACAGCACACACGTTACCGTAAAATTCCATCAGGATTATCGCGCCAGCCATTTCAAAGCAGAAGGGACGAAAACCATGGTGATGGTTAAATCGTCTGGCAACTGGTTAGTTCAGGAAGAGCGGGCGTACTAATGAAACTGTTTATCCTCTTGTTCTTTTGCACATTGATAGGCACAGCTCAAGCCGAAACGGATTCGCGCTCCACTGAAATAAAACTGGCAAATAGCTTAATGGCGATAAAAAACAACCATTTAGATATTGCAATGAACGAAGTGGACAGTCTGCTGCGTGTTAACCCTAATTACAAACTCGCGCAATTAGTTAAAGGCGATTTGTTAATGGCAAAAGCGGGACAAATAACCGGCTTTGGCAGTGCAGCGAATGCCTCCAGCGACAAGATTGAAGATCTGCGGGATGAGGCACGCGTTCGTTTGCAACGGACTCAATCTATTGCCCCTACACAGCACCCGGGTTATCTGTGGCAACTCAATGAGCAACAGAAATACGCCCTGGTGGTAGATACCAGCCGATCGACGTTATACGTGTATGAAAACATCAAGGGCGAACCCCGTTATGTAACCGATTTTTATGTAACCATAGGGAAACTAGGCACAGAAAAAATAGTGTCTGGAGACAAACGCACGCCTATAGGCGTCTATTTCATCCAGGCAAATTTACCCAAAAAGCAATTAGCTGATATGTATGGCAGCGGAGCGTTCCCGCTAAGTTACCCTAATGAATGGGACAAGAAAAACAATCGCACCGGAAATGGCATCTGGTTACATGGCACGCCTAGCGATACCTACACGCGTCCTCCGCGTGCAAGCAACGGCTGCGTGGTATTAAATAATGACGACCTGACAAAACTGGCTCCATACTTGCAAGTGGGTATAACGCCCGTCATTATTACCAACAAAATGGCCGTTATCAGCAATGCCGATCAAATTGATCGCACCGCATTACTCAATGAAATCGAGCTATGGCGTCGTGATTGGGCCAGTATGAATAACGAGGCCTATCTTGCGCATTATGCGAGCAACTTTAGCAGTGAAAGCATCGATTTTACCGCCTGGTCACGTCAGCGAAAAACATTCAACAGTAGTAAAAAATGGGTCAAGCTGAGTTTATCCCAACTGAGTATGTTCAACTATCCGGAACAACCGGGCATGGTCGTCGTTAATTTCCAACAAGATTATGGCAGCAATAACTTGACTCATCATTCAACAAAACGCCAATACTGGATAAAGCAAAATAACCGTTGGAAAATCGTTTACGAAGGCACTGTTTAAAATGAAAAAGTTTCTCATCCTCTTGTTTTCTTTATGCTGCGCAATGCAATTTTGCTATGCATCCCCTCTTCACAATTCATCAACTCAAGGCAAAAAAATCATGGTAAAACTACACACCAACCACGGCGTTATCACTTTACAACTCGATGCTGAAAAAGCACCCGAAACCGTCAAAAACTTTCTTGATTACGTTAAGGCTGGATTTTTTGAAAACACCATTTTTCATCGCGTGATTCCCGGTTTCATGATTCAAGGTGGCGGTTTTGAACCCGGCATGAATCAAAAATCGGTCCATGCACCGATCAAGAACGAAGCCAAGAACGGCCTCAAAAATGACAAGTACACCATCGCAATGGCACGTACCAACGATCCGCATTCTGCGACAGCACAATTTTTCATCAACACCGGCGCTGATAACAGCTTCCTCAATTATCCGGGTCAGGATGGATGGGGCTACTGCGTATTTGGCAAGGTTATTGAAGGTATGGATGTCGTTGATGCCATCCAAAAAGTAAAAACCGGCAACAATGCAGGCCATCAGGATGTGCCTCGCGACGATGTCATCATCACCAAGGCAGAACTCGTCAATAACTAGGATGCAAACTTCAGAGTTTAAAATTCAGGGTGCGGCCGGCAACGCTGCGCCGCGCTTACCGAACTCTGATCTCCCTCATTCCTTATTTATCTCTGATTTGCATTTAAGCGCCTGCCATACCCAAAGTATGGCGGCGTTTTTACATTTTATTGCCACAAAAGCCCCCCAGGCAGAATCCCTTTATATTCTGGGGGATCTGTTCGACTATTGGGCAGGAGATGATGATAAGGATGACCCATTTTTCCAGCAGGTCACCGGCGCATTGCGCAGTCTTTACGCAACCCGCGTCTATCTCATGCGGGGCAATCGAGATTTATTGATGGGCGAGATACTTGCCACTCACTGCAATGCAACCTTACTAAACGACCCGACGCAACTTGATTTGTATGGTACGCCCACGCTACTCAGCCATGGAGATACACTGTGCACCGATGATATTGAATATCAACGTTATCGCAATCAGGTCAATGCGCCCCAATTCCAAAAGGAATTTTTAAGCCGCCCTCTAATCGATCGAAAAACCTACATCGAACAATTGCGTAAACGCAGTAATATAGAAAAACAACACAAAAATATCGACATCATGGATGTCAACAGCAGTGCGGTTGCGAATCTATTGCGAGATTATAATTATCCGCGTCTGATTCACGGCCACACCCATAGAGCATATCGTCATGAACATTTAGTTGACGATCATTTATGCGAACGCTGGGTACTGGGGGATTGGGATAACGGCGCGAACGCTCTGCGCGTTGATAAAAACAACATACGCAGGGAAACCTATCCTGCCGGCTAAAGCCGACTGTTACGCCCGGCGCTTATAACTTAAATCCGGCTGGCATTGAGCATTTCTTTAATGATCATCGGATCTCGCTCTACGCGCAGTAGTTGATATAACATCTGCGCTTCCGGATACGCAACACGCATCATCCCTAACCATTGTTTAAGCCGCCCCGGCGCATGCCGGACTTTCATTCTGGCACACAATTGATCGTAATAATCTGCCACACAGGGAAGCAACGCGTTCCAGGCAAGGGCATCTTCGCCGGTTTTTATACGACGTATCAGATCCGGTCGAATAATGACGCCCCGCCCTATCATCACATCATCACATCCGCTGATTTGACGTATTTCTTCACAGTCCCGAGGAGTCCAAACATCACCGTTAACCACGACAGGCAGTTTAATCGCCTGCCGGATAAGTGAAAACCATTCCCAGCGTGCAGGTGGGCGATAGCCATCTGAACGTGTGCGGGCATGAACCGTGATTTCACATGCGCCGCCCGACTCAATCGCACGGGCGCAATCGAGCGCCATCGCAGTGTCTGACAAACCTAAACGCATTTTGGCGGTAACAGGAATATGACGGGGAACTGCGCTGCGTACGGCAAGGACAATGGCATGAATTTTTTCAGGAAATTCCAACAATACGGCGCCACCCCCATGACGATTAACCATAGGCGCCGGACAGCCGAAATTTATATCAATCCCGGGTGCCCCCATTGCCGCAGCAAACGCGGCATTTTCTGCAAGACACAGCGCGTCGCTCCCCAATAATTGCACACGCACCGGAACACCAGAGCGCGTACAACCGCCATTCGCCAGCTCCGGCACGGTGCGCAACAACACTTTTTCTGTGAGTAGATGATTGGTCACCCGCACAAACTCAGCCACACAAAAATCAATTCCGCCCAAGCGGGTTAATATATCACGCAGACTATGATCTGCAATTCCCTCCATAGGAGCAAGAATCAGACGCATAATGTATGAGAATTAAAGCAACACGCTTTTAATTACGGACAGGCACAGCAGTGCATAACCGGCTGCCAATAAATCATCGAACATAACGCCTAAACCACCGTGCAGATTGTTATCAAAATAACGAATGGGTTGCGGCTTAACAATATCAAAGAAACGAAACAGTACAAACGCCAGCAACGACCACATCCACCCCGTGGGCGTAAAAAATAAAACCAGCACCATCGCCACAATTTCATCCCAGACCATACCGCCATGATCAGGCACACCTAAGGCACGTCCGGTGATACCACAAACCCAAATACCAATAACAAAGGCTCCAAATAATACAGACAAAAATATCGCATCCGACAACCGGGGCGCCAGATACCAATAAAGTGGAAAAGCGACCAGCGTACCAAAAGTACCCGGCGCTTTTTTTGCCAGACCACTACCAAAACCAAAGGATAAGAAATGTGCGGGATGGCTGAACAGAAATTTCCAGCTTGGTACGACAGGAGTTTCATCTAAAATGGTCATAGCCGATAGTCTCAAAATTGATAGGAAGATTATTGCCATCGAGTACCACACACCCCTGCCCAGCCACGATACGACCAACACAGGTCAAGGGCAGAGACAGTTGCACACTGATTGCTTTTATCGTCTCATGCTGATGCTCATTTACCGTAAAGCACAGCTCATAATCATCCCCGCCCGACAAAAGACAACGCCGACCCAGAGGCGTATTCAAATACATAGCTAAAACAGGTGTAACGGGCAGAGCGGAAAAATCTATATTGGCCCCCACCCCAGAAGCATCAAGTATATGAGCAAGATCACTCAGTAATCCATCAGAAATATCAATAGCGCAGCGGGAAATACCTGATAGAGCCAGCCCCAGTGCCACACGAGGTTCCGGTTGATGCAAAGCCTGAGCGCATACAGCATAGTGTTCATCTGATAAATTGATTTCACCCTGCAAATGCGCCAGAGCAAGCGCTGCATCACCTAAACGGCCTGACACCCAGATTTCATCTCCCACTTTAGCGCTACTGCGATGCAAAGCATGCGCCGCATCCACTTCACCGAAGATCGTGACACACAGATTGAGCGGCCCGCGTGTGGTATCCCCCCCAACCAGGTCTACCCCAAACTGGCTTGCCAGGGCAAAAAATCCGGCTGAAAAACGCGCCAGCCATGCTTCATCCGCATTCGGCAGCGAAATTGCCAGTGTCGCCCAACGCGGTACAGCACCCATCGCAGCCAGATCGGAAAGATTGACCGCCAGCGTTTTATGCCCCAAAAGATAAGGATCCGCATCAGGAAAGAAGTGCGTTCCGGAAACCAGCATATCCGACGATACAGCCAGCACCGCACCCGGCTTGACTTGCAGCAGGGCGCAATCGTCCCCCACTCCCAACAAGGCGCTGGGTGCAGCTCGGGTAAAATAGCGTTTGATCAGATCAAACTCAGACATTTTTTGTCGGAAAATCGTAAGTTGAGCGGCACTACCTGCCTCAGTGGCAAGTGAAAAAAAGCGGATTTAACTGACCACTTAGCATTTTCCACTTTCCACTCACTACTTTCGATTATTGGCAAACTCTACAGTACGGATCTTGGGTGCCAGCTTATCCAGTACACCGTTAACATATTTATGCCCGTCTGTTCCGCCGAAAGTCTTGGCCAATTCTACCGCCTCATTGATCACGACTTTATAAGGAACATCGGGGTGATAATTCAATTCAAATGCTGCCAATAACAGCACGGCGTATTCCACCGTACTCAGTTCATCCAGCGCACGATCCAGACAAGGCGTGAGCAAGATCTGCAATTCTTCTTGTTGAGCCAGTACACCACGCAGCAATTTGCTATACATGGCTTTGTCGTAGCGTCCCAGATTCTTCTCGGCCTGCATACTCTTTTCAATATCGGAGGCATCAGTACCTGAAACCCGCCATTGATATATGCCTTGCAGTGCGAGTTCGCGCGCGCGATGGCGAGGACTTTTTTGCACAACGGCTTTTACAACATCACCCCCGGCGCTCATGCCAGATCACGCAATAAATTTGCCATTTCAATGGCAGCCTGCGCCGCTTCTGCACCTTTGACGCTGACACGGGACAGCGCTTGATCATCATTATCTGTTGTCAAAATTGCATTTGCGATCGGCACACCGCACGCCAACTGAACATCATTGACGCCGCGAGCCGATTCATTCGATACGACCTCAAAATGATAAGTATCGCCACGTATCACCGCACCCAGCGCGATCAGGGCATCGTACTTTTCACCATCGGCCATATGCAACAAAACAAGAGGAATTTCCAGCGCACCGGGCACCGTCGCCAAGGTGATATTATCTTCCAACACACCCAGCCTTACTAATTCGGCGCGACACGAACCGAGCAATCCTTCACAGACTTCGGGATTAAAACGGCTTTGCACGATACCAATACGAAGACCCGCACCGTTCAGATTCTTTTCAACTTCTTTCATTTTCCTGCTCCTTAAATTCTCAAAGTCCAAAGCTGATCCGCAGATTACACAGATTCACGCAGATTTTTTGGTCTTTCTTTAACAGCGCTAACCTTTTTCAGAAGAGAAATGGACTAAAAATACGCTGACTATTTGTTGTTAATACGCCTTAATCTGAGAAATCTGCGGACAAAGACTTTCTAGTCGTGGCTGGCGTAGCCTACCACTTCCAATCCAAAACCGGCCATGCTAGGCATTTTATGCGGGGTTGCCAGCAAGCGCATTTTACCCACACCCAAATCACGCAAGATTTGCGCACCGATACCATAACTGCGCGGATCCCACTGACCGCTTGTCACATCCAGTGTTGCACGCGCTAACAGATTTTCAGAACTCTCATCTCGATGCAGCAGAACCAGAACAGCCGCTGTTGTTTCAGCCATTTTCTGCATCGCCTCATGCACACTAGTCGATTGCCCCGGCGATTTTTTCTCCAAAAAATCCATTACTGACAAAGGCTCATGCACCCGCACCAGGGTTTCGTTTTGCGGACTAATCTCACCCTTCACCAAAGCCAGATGCGTGCGCTGACTGGTCTTATCTACAAAGGTGACCAGATCAAATTCACCATAGGCCGTATGCACGACGCGCCTCGCAACACGCTCAACCAGTTTTTCATGCTGACTGCGATGTTCGATTAAATCTGCTATCGTGCCTATCTTCAAACCATGTACTTTTGCGTATTCGATTAAATCAGGCAGACGCGCCATTTCGCCATCATCTTTGAGTATTTCACAAATAACCGAAGAAGGCGTCAAGCCTGCCATCTGCGCCAAATCACAACCGGCTTCCGTATGACCTGCACGGACTAACACGCCGCCATTTTGCGCACGCAACGGAAAAATATGGCCCGGCTGCACAATATCGGCTGGCTTTGCATTTTTATCAGCGGCAGCCAGCACCGTACGCGCCCTGTCTCCGGCTGAAATACCGGTTGTGACACCGATTGCCGCTTCGATGGAAAGGGTAAAATTGGTTGCCAGTTGCAAGCCATTTTCCTGCACCATCAAAGGCAAATTTATTTGCCTGCAATGCGCCTCTGTCAGCGTCAGACAAATCAAGCCCCGTCCGTGACGCGCCATAAAGTTAATTTTTTCGGGTGTGGTAAATTCAGCGGCAAAAACCAGATCACCCTCGTTTTCACGGTCTTCTTCATCCACAAGAACGACCATATTACCCTTGCTGATTTCTTCGATTATCTCTTGTATCGGGGATATGCCGGTCATTACACTTCTTTCTGCATCATACGTTCAACATACCGGGCGATCAGATCGATCTCCAGATTCACTTTTTCGGCAACTTTTAATTCGTTTAAGGTGGTCATCTGTAACGTATGAGGAATCAAATTTACGTCAAATTCGCTACCCTCCACCTTATTCACAGTCAAACTCACACCATTTATCGTAACAGAGCCTTTCACCGCAATGTATTTAGCCAGCGCATCAGGGGCACGCACCTTTAAACACCAGCTTTCGCCGATGTCGTTAAATGCAATCACCTGCCCTACGCCATCCACATGACCACTTACCAGATGTCCGCCGAGTCGATCTGAAAGACGCAGCGCTTTTTCCAGATTAACCCGCCCACCCTGACACGCCAACCCCACCGTGCAGTTTAACGTCTCGCACGAAACATCCGCAGTAAATTCATTTGCCTCAATTTTAACGACAGTCAGGCACACGCCATTAACGGCAATACTGTCACCCAGCGCGACATCTTCCATACCCAATACATGAGATTCTATGCAAATACGCAGACCGCCCTCACGATCTGTTGCGTGTTTGATCATCCCGACATCGGCAATAATTCCACTAAACACAATTAAACCCCTTATATCGTCATCCCCGCACAAGCGGGGATCCAGCAAAAAACAAAACGCGCAGCGACAAAATGACGATCATTTCCTCTTAACCCGCGCGGTGATGCGCAAATCATTACCAATCTGGCGCACATCTTGCCACTGCAAATCGACACGTTGATCCAGGGTCACTAAATCCCCCAGGACAGCCATACCTCGGGCCGTATCACCTAACAATTGCGGTGCAACATACAATAGCAATTCATCGACCAAGTCCGCTCGAAGCATAGCCCCTGTCAAAATCGCACCCGCTTCAAGCAGAATTTCATTGCAACCGCGCAACGCCAAATCACGCATCATCGCTTTTAAATCCACCTGCCCCGCCTTATCTGGCAAGCATTTCACCTGAGCACCTAATGCAAGCAGCGGTGCAATTTTAAATTCATTTTCTACTGCCGTGTAAATCAACACTCCGCCCGATAAAATCAGGGCATCCAGCGGCATGCGCAGCATACTATCAACGACCACGCGCAAGGGTTGACGCAGCGTTTGAATTTCTCTTACATTCAAGCGCGCATTGTCCGACAATATCGTGTTGATACCTGTCATCACCGCACAAGAACGCGCCCGCCAGTGCTGTACATCCCGCCTGGATTCGGCACTGGTAATCCACTGACTTACCCCGTTAGACAGGGCAGTACGACCATCGAGACTCATACCCGTTTTACATCTAACCCAAGGCATACCGTGTTTCATGCGTGAGACAAATCCTGCATTTAATGCACCTGCCGCATTCGCCAACAGACCACACTCCACCTCAATACCTGCGGCTCGCAAACACTCAATCCCCTTGCCCTCAACCAGGGGATTTGGATCCGACATTGCCACCACAACCCGGCTGACACCGGCAACAATCAAAGCTTCGGCACAAGGGGGGGTTCGACCAAAATGAGAACAAGGCTCCAACGTTACGTAAGCAGTCGCTCCCCGCGCCCGTTCACCGGCAGCACGTAAAGCATACACTTCCGCATGAGGCTCACCCGCTTTTTGGTGCCAACCACTCCCAATCAGAATATCTTGTTTGACAAGGACACAGCCGACACGCGGATTTGGACTTGTGCCGTACAAACCCAGCTCGGCCAGATGAAGCGCTTGCGCCATCCAGTGACTATCTCTTGCTTCGAGCATCAACTATCGCCAGTACGCGAGGTTCGTACCGCCTTAACCGCATCGGCAAAATCACCCACATCCTGAAAGCTTTTGTAGACGGACGCAAAACGAATATAAGCAACCTTATCCAACTTCAACAAAGCCTGCATCACCCACTCACCCACCTGCCTGGAATCAACTTCCCGCTCACCCAAGGCATATATTTTTTGTGTGACGTTATCTATCGCCGCATCAACCATTTGGGTAGAAACAGGCCGTTTATGCAAAGCGCGTTTAAAACTTGTGCGCAATTTTTCCACATCAAACTCGCAACGTATGCCGTTATGCTTGACCACCTGCGGCATACGCAACTCTACCGTTTCAAATGTTGTGAAGCGCTTGTCACAAGACACGCAGCGACGACGACGACGTATACTGTCGCCCTCCTCGCTTTCGCGGGTATCCACGACTTGCGTATCGTGACCTTTACAGAACGGACATTTCATAAACTCGTACAAAGTGAGAATTGCAAAATGCAAAGTGGGAAATCGCCTCCACTAACCACTTCCTACTACCCACCATTCGACTTAGGCTCCGTAAACCGGGAATTGTGCTGTCAACTTCTTCACTTCAAGCACAACGCGGTTAATAACCGCTTCGTCATTCGGGGCATCAAGCACATCAGCAATCAGGTTCGCCAGCAATTCAGCTTCCAATTCTTTGAAACCACGGGTTGTCATCGCAGGACTACCGATACGAATACCACTCGTTACGAATGGTTTTTGAGGATCATTGGGTATCGCATTTTTATTCACGGTAATGTGTGCACGACCTAAAGCGGCCTCAGCCTCTTTACCGGTCAGATTTTTGGCTTGCAAATCAACCAAAAACACATGGCTATCGGTGCGACCGGACACAATACGCAAACCACGCTCTTGCAATACGCGTGTCATCACACGGGCATTTTCAACCACTTGACGCTGATACACTTTAAATTCAGGTGTTGCAGCTTCCTTGAAAGCAATGGCCTTAGCTGCGATAACGTGCATTAATGGCCCCCCTTGCAAGCAAGGGAAAATAGCCGAGTTAAGCGCTTTTTCATGTTCGGCTTTAGCCAAAATAAGTCCGCCACGCGGTCCGCGCAAAGTCTTATGTGTGGTCGTGGTTACAAAATCCGCGATACCGACAGGCGAGGGATAAACACCAGCGGCAATCAAACCCGCATAATGAGCCATGTCGACAAATAGATATGCGCCAACGCTGTCAGCGATCTGGCGGAAACGCTTCCAGTCAACAACCAACGCATAGGCCGAAGCACCTGCGACTATCATTTTAGGCTTGTGCTCCAACGCCAACGCCTGCACCTGATCGTAGTCAATTTCTTCCTGATCGTTCAACCCGTATTGAATGGCGTTATACAACTTGCCACTGATATTGACTGATGCGCCGTGAGTCAAATGACCGCCATGAGCCAGCGACATACCCAATATCGTATCACCCGGTTTCAAAACTGAAACATACACAGCCTGATTAGCCTGAGAACCCGAATGCGGTTGCACGTTGGCATATTCAGCGCCGAACAACGCTTTTGCACGATCTATCGCCAATTGTTCAGCAACGTCTACATACTCGCAACCACCGTAATAACGCTTGCCCGGATAACCTTCAGCATACTTATTGGTCAACTTGGTGCCTTGCGCTTCCATCACAGCACAACTGGTATAATTTTCCGACGCAATCAGTTCGATATGGTCTTCCTGACGCTGATTTTCATTCTGAATCGCAGCCCACAACACAGGATCGGTGACGGCAATGGTGTTTTTACTGGAGAACATAACGTAAGAGTCCTAGAAAAAAGATTAGTCGTGAATTTTACCATAGACCGTACACAAACGCCTCTTACAAGCGCAGCCCATCCAGCGAATAACAGACATGCTAAAAATTATTGCCACGCATCCGATTTGATAGATCAGGCGGCAATTTCCACACACCGCTATCGCCAACGGGGCGCAGGCATAGACCAGAGTCTTGGCTGCACGAGTCACACGATAGCTGCAAGTCCTGCCTTCGCACCTTGCAACCGCATCCGGAGTCATCGCGTCAACATCGCTCAACGCACCGTTCCACGTGCGCAAAGCCAGCGCCCGAAGTGCCGCCGGCCCGATCAGCCCATGCATCTTTTAAAAATGAAATTTCTCGCCTTCGCCATCCATCGCCATACTCAAGCAGACTGATTGTGCGAGAAAATGACATAGCGATCGCGGCCATTCTTTTTGGCCATCATCATCGCTTTTTCCGCATCGTTAATAAGATCCTCGTTGATATTTTCCAAACTGACCAACGTGGTTTTAATGCCAATACTAATACTTATTTTAAGATTACTATTTTTAAGTTGGACTTTTTTTACCGCCGCCATCATCGCTTCCGCCAGCATCACCGCGCTATCTTCCGATGTATCTGGCATAATCACTAAAAACTCTTCACCCCCCCAGCGACACATAAAATCTCGTGGCCGACGCAAACAACTTTCGATCGCTTTAGCCACCGCCGCCAGCGCCAGATCACCGGTATCGTGGCCTAAAGTGTCGTTGATGTTTTTGAAGTGATCGATATCTAAAAATAAAAAACTAATTGGTGTTTGATTACGCATCGCCTCCAGTAAAAATACCGGCAATTCTTCATTCAGCGCCCAACGATTATGCAGCTTGGTCAGTGCGTCATGCCGTGAAATAAACTGCTGCTGTTCCAGCAAAATATATTGCCGGTAAAGCCGTAAAAAAAGATACGAGACGAATAAAATAGAGAGGAAAATATATAACAGTAAATAGCGATTACTGAATAAAAAAACATCGATCACACTTTTCAGAGGCAAGCTGGCGCTGATTAAATAATCGAAGTTTGGTGATTCGGCGAAACCAACCACCAATCCATGCTGTGACGGAAGCTGCTTAAATGAAATACTAATGGTGCCATGTTTTAATCCGCAGTCGCGGATGGCCTGATAAATCGCCGCCACGTTAATCGGGGCGGCATGATTTTGAGTGCTAGGGAAAACATATGAAATCCCGTGTT
>CAIOSY010000126.1 GCA_903861075.1 uncultured Nitrosomonadales bacterium | reverse complement strand
TGGCGCGGCAAGCCGCGCGCGCAGGCGTTAAAAGGCTGGTGTATGTCAGCTCGATTAAAGTTAACGGCGAAGCGACAGACGGTGTCAGGAAATTCTCCGAGTTGGATGCGCCTGATCCGCAAGATCCCTACGGTGTTTCAAAATATGAGGCCGAGCAGGCTTTGCATCGCGTTGCCGCAGAAACAGGTTTAGAGGTTGTGATCGTCCGTCCCCCGCTGGTTTATGGTGCCGGCGTGAAAGGTAACTTCGCTCAAATGCTCAAAGTGTTAGCTAAAGGTATTCCGCTACCGCTCGCCTCAGTGAATAACCGGCGCAGCCTGATCTATGTCGGGAATCTGGTGGACGCCTTAATCCTGTGCGCAACGCACCCAAGAGCCGCAGGGCAGACTTATCTGGTGAGCGACGGAGAAGATATTTCTACGCCCGACCTGTTGCGTCAGTTGGGAGATGCAATGGGTCATCCGGCGCGCCTGCTACCTTGTCCGCAGGCTTTGTTGAAGCTGGTGGGGAGTCTGACAGGAAAAGCCGATCAGGTTGAGAGGCTGTTAGGCTCGCTGCAAGTGGACAGCAGTAAAATCCGCCGGGAATTGGGTTGGCAGTCACCTTTTAGCTTGCATAATGGATTAAAGCTGACCGCTCTGCCATCTTGAGTCTTGTCATGTTGACTCAGATACGCATGGCACTTGAATATTTTCGCAAGACCAATATACTGTCCATTAAGACAGTTAATAGACAAAATATTGATGTATCGCTCAAAGGATTTACTCGGCTGTTCCCCACCTGAAACACAGCAGGCATTAGTTCGGCTGGGACTTCGGTTGCGTTCTCATCGGATACGGCAGGGTTGGACAGTCAAGGAAATGGCGGTTCGCGTGTTGTGTTCTCCAACGACCTATCGCGCGCTTGAAGCCGGCAAACCGGGGACAAGTATAGGCATACTGATCACTGCGTTGTGGTTGTTTGGGCAAATTGATACGCTGGAAAATGTAGCACCCGTGCCGGTCGATATGGTTGCCGGTCGTCGAGTGCGTAAGCGTACAGGTAAGCCTGGTGCCGGTATGATTGGAGAGGATGAGCGTGATTTCTGAGCGCACGCTCTATGTGGGCGTTGAGTCATCTGTCGGCACACCGATAGCGCCGATGGGTATTTTGAAGCTGGCACGCCGTGGTGTTATCGAGTCGGGGGAGTTCGCCTATGGCCAGCGATATTTGCAATCCCCGCAAGCATGGGCGCTGAATCCGAATTATTTACCGTTACAGTCGGCATCGGTTGCGCTTCCGGAGCGACGCCTTCGTGATGGGGGAGCCTTGCCGCTGACTTTTCGCGATGCGCTGCCGGATAGCTGGGGGCGTCGGGTGCTCGAAGCGCAGTACGGAAATAGGTTGTCTGACATTGATGTTCTGCTGCTTACTAACGCTGATCGAGTGGGCGCGATGGTATTTTCAGCGCATTTGCCTATTCAATCCGATTTGTCAGTAATTGATCTGATCAGTCTCGATGCGCTGGCCGATGCGGTTCGCCAGCTTGAATTTGCGATGGAAATAACACCTGCGATGAAACGGTTGCTGCAGCGCGGGGGGACGCTGGGCGGGGCGAGGCCCAAAGCGACTTTCATTCACGATGCGTTTCGCTGGATGGCGAAGTTTCCTGCGCGGGGTGATGAATACAATGTAGAAATTCTGGAAGCGGCTACACTGAACCTTGCCCGGCAATGCGGTATTACGGTGCCGCAATTTTTTGTGCAGCCGCTCCATATCGGGCATGCCTTGTTGCTGCGACGATTTGATCGGCAGGGGTCGGTAGGTGACGAGCAACGCATACACTTTTTGTCTGCCTCCGCCCTGCTCAACGTGCCATATGAGAGCAGCGGCGGCAGCTATATTGAGTTTGCGCAAACACTGCGCTGTGTCTCGGCTGATCCGGCGCGTGATTTGCATCAATTATACCGGCGCATGGTGTTTAATCTGGCGATAGATAATTCCGATGATCATGTGAAGAATCATGATGTACTGCGTGCGGGAAATAAAGGTTACCTGCTCTCTCCGGCATTCGATCTGGTCCCGCAGATGAGTAATCTGGGGTATCAACAATTGCCTATCTTGCCCGGACGGTTTGATGCTAATCTTGATTTGGCCCGTGAGGCGGCACCGCATTTCGGCATTTCACTGATTGAAGCCAACGCCCTCATCAACGAAATTGTAAAGACGGTTCGAGATTCTTATGAGGATGCTTTACGGGAACAGGGGGCCGACAAGATGCTCATTGAACGGGCGTGCGAATGTATGAAAAAGCAAGCCGGGCTAATCGCGTCAGGTTGGTAGCAGTAAAATTTGTCGCGAACCTGGCTGGACGCCGCCGTACACGCTGCAAGAGGGGTTGGGGTTAACCGCACGATCCGCTTGATTTTGGCCATTTTTGACTCTGGTATGGCGCTTGTGCATTCTATCGAGATCAATATACTGTTCGTTATTCGTGATAATGACTACTTGCCCAGCAGAGCTGTCCACGTCCTGCTTTCTTGGCTTGATACATGGCCTGATCAGCCGCAATCAATAATTTTTCCGGGGCACATTCCCCATCACCCAAGGCAATGCCGATGGATGTTCCTAATTGACACGTTTTATCCCGGATAACAAAGGGTTGTTGAAATACGTTCAAGCATTTATTTGCGACTGACTCCGTAGCAACTCGAACATTCTCATTCAGGTCTGACAGCAGAATAACAAACTCGTCGCCCCCCACGCGAGCCAAGGTATCATTCTGTCGCATTACGCCTCTCAGGCGTTTGACCACCTCGCATAAAGCGGTATCCCCCGCTTCATGTCCCAGTCTGTCATTGATTGATTTGAAGCCATCCAAATCCAGGAACAATATGGCAACTTGCCACTGGTTACGCTGTGCGCGTGCAAAGGCTTGTTTCATACGATCTGCCAAAAGTTGCCGATTGGGCAGCCCGGTGAGTGTGTCGTGGTGCGCAAGATTCTCCAGTTCGGTGCGGCTTGCGAATAATTTCGACAAAAGGCGATTGAACGCAATTGTCAGGTGTCCCACTTCGTCATTGCGCACCAAGGGAAGAGGTTCGAGAGGCATTTCACCGAGCGTCATTTGGTTTGCATGGTGGGCCGCATTCATGAGCGGGCGCAGAACACGGCGCATAGCAAACACCATGAAGAGAATAAAAAGTGGCAGCATGATCATCGCACTTTTAATAATAAAATCGCGCAAGCGGGTAACGGAGGCGAATGCTTCACGGGTTGGCAGCCTGGCTACGACAAACCAGCTGCTATTAGCGACGGAAGCGAACGCAGCCAACTCTTCGACGTTACGCGAATTGACCGTTAGCCCTACACCACGAAATCCCTTCATCGCTTTATCGTGTAATTTATCTATCCCTTCCATCGGCGTTGGTTGCAGAACCATGCTTGTATCTGACGCGCCGACAAACAATTTATCGCGCGGTGAAATTAACAATAAGCCCCCCGTGTTGCCGATGTGGGTTGTGTATAGCGCTTCCATAAAATTAGAAGAATGGAGTGCGGAAACGCCTACCAGAACGGCCAGCACTTTTCCTGTGCCGTCACGTAATGGCATGGCCATCGGTAATGCGGCCACATTAGAGGCTCGACCGATGACGGGACAATCAATTGCGCTCTCACCTTTTATGGCTTGTTGAAAATAGTAACGATCCGCATAAGACTTGCCGGTTCGTTCGGGTAGCACGGGGTAGTCCGCCAGCACAATACCGGAGGGATCAAGAACGAATAAGCCTAATGAGAACAGCGGGTTCATGTCGTGATGTTCACCTAACCATGCCTGCAACTGTTTCGGGTTGTGCAGTAACGCTGGCGGGAATTTTTCCGCAACACGAGTCAATAATTCATGGCGCTGCACGATGTCACGGTTAATATCCTGTGCGACATAATTCGCTATCGTCAGCAATTGAGCCGATGTCAGTTCACTGACGTCTTTGCGCAGGTAATCGGTCAGAATAAAAACCCGACCAAGCGCACCGGCAATAAGCATAGCCGTGCCGAGCAAAACTATGCGGGTGGTGATGCTGTTGAAATTAGGACGGAGGTTCATGAGGATAGTCACGAGGAAACAAGTCCAGTTAGAGATACGATACAAAATTGTACTTGTGCGGAAGTAAAATACAGATTTTATGTTGTATATTCAGGATGTTGAATTACAACACGCGTCTGGCAAGAACATAGAGGTCATCCTTGTAATCCCCCCGTTTTTTGTATGACAGTGTGTCATTGTAAATCACAATCACGAGTGTGGCGGAGCTATATGAATCAAAGAATCGAGGGGCTGGAATAATTTATTGCTTGGTAACGCGTTCGACTAATCAAAAGCGCAATATTTTGACGCTGGCACACACATCTTGACGTTTAGCGGGCTGATGTTTACAGGTCTGTTTTTAGAAACAGCAGATTGAACTGTATATCTTGAATAAAAGAAGCGGCAACATCCAGATGTAAATCGACTTCAGTATCTGCAATCCTCGTTCTTGCACGGTTGAGCGCGTCAATGGCTGCTGAAATTTGTTGGCTGATTATATCTTCCATTTTTATTTCCATTGGTATTCCTTTATGTTGTTTCGAACTGAAAAACTATAAGGTAAATGTGTGACAGAAATATGAAAGTATTCGTGGTGTGATTAATTAACAGCAATCGTCACGATGCATACATATTACAGTTGTGTGTTAACCACGGAAACGTTAGCCTTACAAAGGCGAATTTGTGGATATAAATTTCGCGCGTATTGAGCCAGTTAGAAATTTATAGCATATTGGGGGAGTGAATTATGGTAAAGGATTGCAAGCCGGAATATCTGGCTAAAGCTGAACTACTGACCGAAGAAGAAACGGAACGCTTACTATCCAGAATGTCAGGCAAACTTCCTCGGAGGTTGGTGAAGGGTAAGGTCAGTCAATTAGAGGCGTTGGCCGTACAACTGGAACTGGAAGAGGAGCAGCTTGAAAAATGGCGAGCGATGATGCAGATACTGAAGGATAAGGAAGCTGCCAGGGAGGCTAAAGCGCAAGAAAAACTCCAGACGCCGGTAAAATCTAAAGCAACGGTCAAGACATCAGCAAAGCCCAAGGAAGGTGAAAAAAAAGCTAAGACGGAGTAAAAATAAGCAGCGTGACTTGTCCTTGCGGAAGGAACAGGTCACGGGTATTTCCTCGGACTTGCTCTATGCCAGTTTTTTGAGCAGTTTGTCATGTATGCCGCCAAACCCGCCGTTGCTCATCACTAGAATGTGATCACCCGGAACCGTTGCACTGGCAATCGCGTCGATCAGAGCATCGAGATCATCTTCAATGACTGCCTTTTCACCCATAGGTGCCAGCGCGCCGCGTGCATCCCAACCCAAATTGCCCGAATAGCAAAACACTAAATCCGCCTCTTTCAAACTGCCTGGCAGTGCGTCTTTCATTACGCCGAGTTTCATTGTGTTGGAGCGTGGTTCCAGCACGGCGAGTATGCGTGCTGAGCCGACCTTGTGGCGCAGGCCCGCGATCGTGGTGTCGATGGCGGTAGGGTGGTGGGCAAAGTCATCATAAAGAGTAATGCCGTTCACTACGCCGCGAATTTCCATGCGGCGTTTCACATTTTTGAATTCACTCAGTGCTGCTAAACTCAGTGCGCCCGACACCCCGACGTGACGAGCGGCGGCCATGGCAGCCAGCGCATTCATCCTGTTGTGTTCGCCCAGCAACGCCCAGTCCAGTCTGCCTTGATTGACACTATTTAGCGTCACCGTATTGTCTGCGTCTATGTTCCAGCCGCTGTCGCAGCCGAAGCGCTCAACCGGTGTCCAGCAACCGCGTTGCAACAAATGATGCAGCGATTCTTCCCGGCCATTACTGACGATCAGACCGTTGCCCGGCACGGTGCGTACCAGATGGTGAAACTGGGTTTCGATGGCCTGTAAATCGGCAAAAATATCGGCGTGATCGAATTCCATATTGTTTAAAATGGCCGTGCGCGGATGGTAATGCACGAACTTGGAACGCTTGTCGAAGAAGGCTGTGTCGTACTCGTCGGCTTCGATGACAAAGAAGGGCGATTCGGTAATGCGGGCCGAAATATCGAAATTCTGCGGCACACCGCCAATCAGAAAACCGGGATTGAGGCCTGCGTATTCCAGTATCCAGGCCAGCATTGAGGCTGTGGTCGTTTTGCCGTGCGTACCGGCGATGCCTAACACCCATTTATTACGCAACAAGGTATCCGACAACCACTGCGGGCCGGAAATATAAGGCAGGTTACGGTTTAAAATTTCTTCCATCAGCGGATTGCCTCGTGTGACGACATTGCCGATGACAAACGCGTCCGGATTAAGGTTGAGTTGCTCGATGCCAAAACCTGAAATCAGCTCTATGCCTTGCGCTTCAAGTTGTGTACTCATAGGCGGATACACATTGGTGTCGCACCCGGTGACGCGATAGCCCGCTTGTTTTGCGATAGCCGCGATGCCGCCCATAAACGTGCCGCAGATGCCGAGAATATGGATATGTGTTGGTTTTTTCATTGTTTTTCAGTTTCTAAAAATAAAATATACCGCGCCCATCATACAGAGCGCGGCATACAGATAATCCCATTTTAACGGCTGATTCATATACAGCACTGCAAATGGCACGAACACGAGCAGCGTGATGACTTCCTGCAGGATTTTTAACTGGCCGAGGTTAAGTTCGGTGTAGCCGATGCGGTTCGCCGGCACCTGAATCAGGTATTCGAACAGGGCGATTCCCCAACTGACCAGCGCGGCCATATACCAGGGGGAGGCGGTCATATTCTTCAGGTGTCCATACCATGCGAAGGTCATGAACAGGTTGGAGATGGCCAACATGAGTATGGTGACCAGCAGCGGTTGAGAAATCAAGCCCATCAGGTTTCTTCAGGTACCATCGTAATTGCACCGCATGGACATTCTGTCACACACAAACCGCAGCCTTTGCAGTAGTCGTAGTTGAATTGAAAACCTTTACCGGGACCTAGTTTAATGACGGCATTGTCGGGGCACACACCATAGCAGTTGTCGCACTCAAAACAGTTCCCGCAAGACAGGCAGCGACGTGCCTCAAACAGGGCATTGGTTTCGTTGAGGCCGCCTTGAACCTCGTCGAAGCTGGTCTGACGACGTATCACGTCCAGCATGGGGCGCACGGTTTTATCGGCGTCCGAGTAGTACCACGGATTGAGTTTGTTATATTCTGCCAACTCGTGTTTGGGCGCAGGCTTATAAAGGGTATCGCATAAATAAGCATCAATGTGTCGAGCCGCTTTCTTGCCGTGGCCAACGGCTACAGTGACGGTACGTTCCGATGGCACCATGTCGCCACCCGCGAATATGCCGGGATGCCCTGTCATCATATTGCTTGAGACTTGTACCGTGCCGTTCACAATTTCCAGACCGTCCACTCCTTCCAGTAGCGACAGATCGACATCCTGACCCAATGCCAGCACGAGCGAATCGGCCTCCATGGTTTCAAATTCGCCGGTCGGTTGTGGTACGCCATGCTCGTCCAGTTCCATTCTTTCAACGGTGAGACTGCCTTCCTCGGCTTGTTTGATCGTGGATAGCCACTTGATCATCACCCCTTCTTGCAGCGCTTCTTCCACTTCAAAATCATGCGCAGGCATTTTCTCACGGGTGCGGCGATAGACAATGATAGCCTCTGTTGCCCCCAGCCGTTTTGCGGTGCGCGCTACGTCGATTGCGGTATTACCACCGCCATACACCACCACGCGGCGACCTAGCATCGGTTTATCTTCGCCTTCCATCGAGCGCAACACGGACACGGCATCGACGATATGTGCGGCATCCCCCGATGGGATGTAGGTGCGTTTGGCAATATGCGCGCCGACAGCCAGAAAAGCGGCATCAAAACTGCCGGCTTTCATGCTTTGTTCGATATTTTCAATGCGGGTGTTCAATTTCAATGTTACGCCCAAATCGAGTATGCGCTGAACTTCCGCATCCAATACCTCGCGCGGCAGTCGATACTTGGGAATACCGAAACGCATCATGCCGCCCGCCAGTGGCCCGGCTTCATGGATTTCTACGTAATGCCCCATGCGTGTCAGATGATAAGCGGCGGAAAGTCCGGACGGGCCGGCTCCGACGATTAAAACTCGTTTGCCAGTAGCCGCAGCGGGGGCGTCGAATTTCCAGCCTTGTTTAATCGCCTCGTCGCCCAGAAATCGTTCTACGGAATTGATGCCGACGGAACTATCCAGTTGTCCGCGATTGCATGCCCCCTCGCAAGGGTGATAACACACGCGTCCCATTACAGCGGGCAGAGGATTGTTTTCTACCAGTATGCGCCAAGCCTGCTCGTAGTCGCCTGATT
Source organism: uncultured Nitrosomonadales bacterium (assembly GCA_903861075.1). Lineage (GTDB taxonomy): Bacteria > Pseudomonadota > Gammaproteobacteria > Burkholderiales > Gallionellaceae > Gallionella. The sequence goes on along the minus strand of CAIOSY010000126.1, from coordinate 11,499 downwards.
CGGCATGAAACAGCCAGCCCTGGATGTTTTCGCCAGCCGGGCAGGCGTTATTGCACGGCGGTAAGCGATGCAGATAAACAGGACGGGCTGTGCGCCAGGTGCCGGTCAGATTGGCAAGCGACGTGCCGGGTTTTAGGGTGATTGCAAAAGGTCGGTTGGACATCTTAGTTCTCTCCTTCTTCCAGCAATCTGTACTTGCGTATATTGCGGTCGGCAATGGCCTGAATGCGCGCGACTGTTTCGGGATGCGGCGTCTTGCCGAACAGATGCGCAAAGCGCTTTTGCGGTTTCAGATAATCTTCAACTGGCACTGGATGGCGAATTTTTGATACGCTAATCACTTCCCCGTATTCAGCTTCAAACACGGGGAACATCCCGCATTCTTTTGCCAGTCTAGCGATGCGTATTGTATCGTTGGACGCAGTCCCCCATCCCAAAGGACAAGGTACGGATAGGTGGATGTAGCGCGCACCGCGTATATTCATGGCGCGGCGCACCTTGTATTCGAGATCTCGCAGGTCTGCTACGGTTGCCGTGGCAACATAAGGAATGCCGTGCGCCATTGCGATTTCCGGCAGATTTTTGCCCTGTCCGAAGGCGTTGCCAGGTTCTGATCCTACTGGCATGGTCGTCGCGGTGCGGGCTGCAGGCGGTGTTGCGCTCGATCTTTGCACGCCGGTGTTCATATAGGCCTCGTTGTCGTAGCAAATATAGAGCACATCGTCGTTGCGCTCGAACATGCCGGATAAGCAGCCGAAACCGATGTCGGTCGTGCTGCCATCGCCCCCTTGAGCCACGATACGAACGTTTGTTTTTCCTTTGACTTTCATCGCGGCTGCGACACCGGTTGCCACGGCGGGTGCGTTGCCGAATAGCGAATGGATCCACGGTACCTGCCAGGACGATTCAGGGTAGGGCGTTGAGAAGACTTCCAGACAGCCGGTGGCATTCACGGCGATCAGTTGATTGTTACTGCCGGCCATCGCCGCATCAATCGCATAGCGCGCACCGAGCGCTTCGCCGCAGCCTTGACAAGCACGGTGGCCGGAGTTGATTGAATTGCTGCGCGACTCGCCGGCCTGTACGCTGCGCTCGGCATCAGAGAGCAGACGATTGCCGACAGTGTACGTGCCGGTCTGATAGAACTTTACTGGTTGAAATCCCACGCTGATCTCCTTAACCGAACTTCGCTGAAACGATGCCCTTGTCGTGCAATATGTTTTCGGCGACGGGGCCTGAGCGGCGGGTGTGTTTCTCACGCGCCAGTTGTTTGTCGACAGCAATCCAGTCCAGGTCGAGGAAGGTCACCGGCGGCAGCGTTTCGGCTTCGGCTTCCCTGAACAGTTTGTGCAACGAGGCTTTTGTGATCGGCCGCCCACCCAGTCCTGCGATCGCAGTATAGCCTTTGAGGCCGGTGCCTGTTACCGCCATGCGCACATCGGTCGCCACAATGCCGCCCATGCCGACCGCCAGACTTTTTTCCAGCACGACAAAGCGGCGACAGTTGATTAGCGCGGCTTTAACCTGTTCCAAAGGGAAAGGGCGATAACTAATGATACCCAACACGCCGATCTTGTGGCCTTCTGCACGCATCTCATCCACTGTATCCTTGATGGTGCCCAGCACCGAGCCCATGGCGATGATGATGGTGTCAGCGCCCTCCGTGCAATAGCTACGGAGCAGCCCGCCGCTGTCCCGCCCGAAAATCTCCTTGAATTCGGCCGCCAGTTGCGGGATGCGCTCGATGGCTTGCATCTGTTTGGCATGCGCCAGATAGCGCACTTCCATGAATGCTTCGGGACCTACCATTGCGCCTATGGAAACAGGTGCGGCAGGATCGAGTACCTGACGCGGCTCGAACGGTGGCAGATAAGCGTCGACTTGTGCTTGCTCAGGAATATCGACGCGCTCAAAGGCGTGAGTGAGGATAAAGCCATCCATGCACACCATGATAGGCATGGAGAGTTCTTCTGCTAGCCGAAAAGCCTGGATGTGTAGATCAACTGCTTCCTGATTGGTTTCGGCGAATAACTGCATCCAGCCCGAATCGCGTTGCGAGAGTGAATCGGAATGGTCATTCCAGATGTTTATTGGCGCGCCGATGGCGCGATTTGCCACCGTCATGACTATCGGCAAGCCCAGGCCGGAGGCGTTATATACGGCTTCGGCCATAAACAGCAAGCCTTGAGAGGCGGTCGCGGTATAAGAACGCGCCCCGGCGGCAGAGGCGCCGATGGCGACCGACATGGCGGCAAATTCGCTTTCGACATTGATGAATTCACACGGCGTTAACTCGCCCGATTTGACGATCTCGCCCAAGGCTTCGACGATGTGAGTTTGCGGTGAGATTGGATAAGCGCAGATGACTTCAGGTCTGCACAGCGCAATGGCTTCGGCAACTGCTTTTGAACCTTCAGTCTGCTTTAGCATTTGCCAGCTCCTTCATCTGTTGCTGTACTTGTTCATACGCTTCTGTTGCGGCGGCAATATTGCCCGCTGCGATTTTACCGCTAAATCGTTCATTGATCGCGAGGATCACCGATTCCAGATGAATGATGCCAGACAGAGCGGCGAACCCGGCTAACAACGGTACGTTAGGGATGGGGCGACCGATATGTTTTAATCCAAGCTCAGTGGCAGGCAAGGTGCAGAATCGTTCGGCCTGTCGGCCGTGGACAAGTTCTGCCAGTCCCAGCGCTTCAATGCTGTGGTGCGAATTGAGCAGCACGTAGCCGTCGGGTTTTAATCCGGCAAATACGTCGATTTGATGTAACAGGGTTGGATCCTGAATGATGATGGCATCCGGTTCCATGATCGGTTCACGCAAACGGATTTCCTTATCCGATATTCGGCAAAAAGCGACCACCGGTGCGCCGGTACGCTCCGAGCCGAAGCTGGGGAAGGCTTGAGCATGACGCCCTTCTTCAAATGCAGCGACGGACAACATTTCAGCTGCGGTGACGACCCCTTGCCCGCCGCGCCCATGAACTCGAATCTGGAACATGCAAATCCTCCTGTTGAACTATCTGGCGTAACATTCTACGCCAGTTCAGCGTACAGATTAGTTGGCGCGCAGTAATTCTACGTCAAAAACCAATGTGGCATTCGCAGGAATGACGCCACCTGCGCCACGAGCACCGTAGCCCATGGCTGACGGAATGATGAGTGTGCGCTGACCGCCTATTTTCATCCCTTGCACGCCGACATCCCAGCCTTTGATGACGTGGCCCGCGCCCAATGGAAATTCAAATGGCTGACCGCGATCGCGTGAACTGTCAAATTTCTTGCCTTTGTGGTCCGCAGCGGCTTCGTCATACAACCAGCCGGTGTAATGCACGGATACGTTTTGTCCGGCGACAGCCTCTTTGCCTTCGCCCAGTTTTACGTCAGTTTTGATAAGTTCGCTCATGTTGCTTTTCTCCATTTTAGGGATAGGTGTAGGATTAGGTGTTGCGGCTTGTTCAGAGCACGCGGTTGTTGAAAAGGCAGCCGCCAAAAGCAGTGCAATAGTCAGTTTGGGAATTATTTTCATTTATATCTCGAGGTCATCTTAAAAATTAGCAGTTTAGCGCAGACCGAGCAATTCCACATCAAAGACCAGCGTTGCATTAGCAGGTATGACCCCGCCCGCACCGCGGCGTCCGTAACCCATTTCCGGTGGTATGGTCAGTGTGCGGCTGCCGCCCACCTTCATGCCGGCAACGCCCGTATCCCATCCGGAAATAACCCGGCTCATGCCTAAGGGGAATTCGAACGGCTCGTTGCGGTCGCGTGAACTGTCGAATTTCGTGCCCTTGTTTTCGGGCGATTTTTTATCGAACAGCCAGCCCGTGTAATGTACGGTTACCGTTTGTCCCGCCTGCGCCTCCGCGCCTTCACCGACGGCGTTATCCACGATCTCAGTTCTGATTACCTTGAGCAGTTTTACGTCGAATACCAGCGTTGCATTCGGTGGAATATCGTCGCCCGCGCCTTGTGCGCCATAGCCCATTTCAGGCGGAATCAGCAGCGTGCGTGTTCCACCTTCCTTCATGCCTGCAACGCCTTCGTCCCAGCCTTGAATGACACGCCCGGCACCTAAGGGGAAGTCGAACGGGTCGTTGCGGTCGAGCGAACTGTCGAATTTCGTGCCCTTATTGTCCGGTGCATTCTCGTCGAACAGCCAACCGGTGTAATGCACGATAACGGTTTGTCCCGCCTTCGCCTCCGCGCCTTCGCCCAGTTTAGTGTCAACTTTAATGAGATTGGTCATGTTGCGTATTTCCTTAGTATTGAATTTGGTAGTGAGTTGCGAGTGTATCGGATGATTACTATTTCAGTTTATTTGAAATATAAGATTCAATGTCTTGAAGAACATCGTCATATTCTGTTCTGTGGATACGCTTTGATTCAAAATCAATTTTTACATCCTCAAGGAATTTATCAAAATCGGGATTTTGTTCACAGAGCTTGTTAATAGATTCCCAATCAAGGGATGATTTTGACCTTGGTAGCTCAACACTGGCACCAACCACAGCGCCGCCTCTTTCCGCGTCATGCTCTTGCGCTTCGCATAATCGGCGACGGCAAAGGTTCTTCCGTTACGCATGCACCATCGGTCTTGCGGCAGGCGCGCCGTAAAGCATGCCTTCAACACTGATATCTTCATCAACATCAGGCCAGTGGCACGCTGACCGTTCTGCCGTCCATCAGATAAGCCGTGATTTCTGCTTCAGTAATTCGCAGGTCGGCAATTCTGGGTTCAACCATTAACGCTATAGTGTTCATTCCAAGCCTCCAGTATTTTGATGCGATTGTCCTTGAGTATTTGCATACTTTGCGTTCACGCTGGATATGAATATGTTTAGGCTCGCCGCAATCAAAGCTGAAGAAGAACAGCCGATAAGAACCAGAAATTTCTCGTATTGTCGGTATGTCTTATTCCTTAGCTCGACCTCAATGGTATGCAACATGATGACTCATTTCGGTCACTTTGTAATCAGCGGCGATTCTTCTACGTTAGTAGCTCAACACCGGTGCGAGCCAGCGTTCCGCGGTTTCGATGTCCCAGCCCTTGCGCTCGGCGTAACTTGCCACCTGATCGCGGTCTATTTTACCGGTCGCGAAGTATTTTGCCTCGGGGTGCGAGAAATAGAATCCCGAAACAGCGGCGGTAGGCAACATCGCGAAACTGTCGGTGATGGTGATGCCGGCACGATGAGGCGCATCAAGCATGGCGAACAACGGACCCTTTTCGCTGTGTTCCGGACAGGCCGGATAACCCGGTGCCGGACGAATGCCGCGATAGGCTTCGTTGATCAGTGCGTCGTTGTCCAGACCTTCGTCGCTCGCATAGCCCCAGAACTCGCAGCGCACTTTTTTATGCAGCAATTCGGCGAAGGCTTCAGCCAGACGATCGGCCAGTGCTTTGAGCATAATCGCATTGTAATCATCGTTTTGCGCCTCAAATTCGGCCACACGTGCATCAATGCCGATACCAGTGGTGACCGCAAAGCCGCCGATATAATCCGCAACGCCACTGTCCTTGGGAGCCACATAGTCGGCCAGGCAATAGTTCGGGATGGATTCCGGCTTCTTGGTTTGCTGGCGCAGATTGTGCCAGGTCATGGCGCATTCAGAACGTGTCTCGTCCGTATAGATTTCGATATCGTCATGGTTGACGGTGTTAGCCGGAAACAGTCCGTACACTGCATTTGCGGTGAGCCAGTGCTCATCAACGATCTGCTTTAGCATCGCTTTGGCGTCAATGAATAACTTGGTGGCCTCGATGCCGACGACCTCATCCTGTAAAATCTTCGGGTAACGTCCGGCTAATTCCCACGCCTGGAAGAACGGTGTCCAGTCTATATATTCAGCAATCTCCGACAAACTGTAGTCGTGCAGTTCTCTCACGCCGGTGAACTGCGGTTTGGGCGGCGTGTAGGCATCCCAGTCGGTTTTCATCCTGTGCTTGCGAGCCGCTTCGAGTGTAACGTAGACGGCTTTCGACTGGCGGGCTTCATGCGTTTCGCGCGCCTCAATGTAGTCGGCTTTGATCGACGCGACATAGTCGTCACGTAAAGTGTCGGAGAGCAAATTGCTGCATACGCCAACCGCGCGCGAGGCGTCGGTGACATAGATGACCGTGCCTGAAGGATAGTTGGGCTCAATCTTCACCGCGGTATGCACGCGCGAGGTCGTCGCCCCGCCGATCAGGAGCGGAATCTTGAAGCCCTGGCGTTCCATTTCCTTTGCGACATGGGCCATTTCTTCAAGGGACGGTGTAATCAGTCCGGACAGGCCGATGACGTCAACATTGTGTTCGCGGGCAGTATCCAGAATCTTCTGGCATGGCACCATTACGCCCATGTTTACCACCTCGAAGTTGTTGCACTGCAACACCACGGTGACGATGTTTTTGCCGATGTCATGGACGTCGCCTTTGACCGTTGCCATCAGGATTTTGCCTTTGGTACTCGTGTCGCCAGAGCGCAGTTTTTCAGCTTCGATGTATGGGATTAAATGAGCCACCGCCTGTTTCATTACGCGAGCGGATTTGACTACCTGCGGCAAAAACATTTTGCCTGCGCCGAACAGATCACCGACCACATTCATGCCGGCCATTAGTGAATCTTCGATGACCTCGACCGGGAATTTTGCTGCCAGTCGCGCCTCTTCAGTATCTTCAACAATATAGGTCGTAATGCCGCGCACCAGCGCGTGTGTCAGACGTTCCTGCACCGTGCCTTTGCGCCATGCCAGATCCTCGATGATTTCCTTGCCACCGCCTTTGACGCTCTCGGCAATTTTGACCAGCTTTTCGCCGGCATCCGGATGGCGATTCAAAACGACATCTTCGACCGCATCGCGCAGTTCACGGGGAATTTCTTCGTATACGCCCAGTTGCCCTGCGTTGACGATGCCCATATTCATCCCGGCTTTAATTGCGTGATACAGGAATACGGTGTGGATCGCTTCACGCACCGGCTCATTACCCCGGAATGAAAATGACACGTTAGATACGCCGCCGGAAATTTTGGCGTAGGGCAGATTGGCTCTGATCCACTTGCAGGCTTCGATGAAGTCCACCGCGTAATTGTTGTGTTCCTCAATGCCGGTGGCAATCGCGAAAATATTAGGATCAAAGATAATATCTTCAGGCGGAAAGCCGACTTTTTCTACCAGAATATCGTAACTGCGTTTGCAAATCTCAATTTTGCGGGCATAGGTGTCAGCCTGCCCATCTTCATCGAACGCCATTACCACGGCAGCAGCGCCGTATTGACGCACTAAAGTGGCGTATTTGATGAAGTTATCTTCACCTTCTTTGAGCGAAATCGAATTGACAATGGACTTGCCTTGAACGCATTTTAGACCCGCTTCGATGATGCTCCACTTGGAGGAGTCTATCATCAGTGGCGCTTTGGATATGTCGGGTTCAGATGCAATCAGATTGAGGAAGCGCACCATCGCGGCTTCACCATCGAGCATCGCTTCGTCCATGTTGACATCGATTACCTGAGCGCCGGTTTCAACTTGTTGTTTGGCAACTTCCAGCGCCTCATCAAACTTGCCCTCCAGGATCAGTCGCTTGAATTTGGCGGAGCCGGTGACGTTGGCGCGTTCGCCGACATTGACGAACAGCGAGCTGTCGCTGATGTTGAACGGCTCCAGTCCCGATAATCGGCATTCGACCGGATTTTCAGGGATTTTGCGCGGCGCGATGTCTTGAACCGTTTCGGCAATCGCCTTGATGAACGCGGGTGATGTGCCGCAGCAGCCGCCGATAATATTGAGAAAACCACTCTCCGCCCATTCTTTGATGTGACCCGCCATATTTTCCGGTGTGTCGTCATATCCTGTTTCAGCCAGCGGATTAGGCAGACCGGCGTTGGGGTGAGCGGAAACGTAACAGTTCGCCACGCGTGACAATTCAGCCACGTACTGGCGCAATTCTTCAGCGCCCAGCGCGCAGTTCAAACCGATGGACAAAGGCTGTGCATGGGCGAGCGAATTATAAAAAGCTTCGGTGACTTGTCCTGTTAATGTACGTCCCGACGCATCGGTGATGGTGCCCGAAATCATGATGGGCAGGCGCGTGCCGCGCTCGGTGAACACCGATTGCACTGCGAAGATGGCGGCTTTGGCGTTCAGAGTGTCAAAAATAGTCTCGATCAGTATGGTGTCCGCACCACCGTCCATCAGTCCGCGTGTCGCATCCGAATAGTCCGCCACCAGTTGATCGAAGGTGACGTTGCGTGCGGCAGGATCGTTCACGTCGGGCGAAATGGTCGCCGTTTTGTCAGTGGGGCCTAACACGCCTGCGACAAAACGTGGTTTGTCAGGTGTGGAATAGGCATCACATGCCTCGCGCGCCAAACGTGCGCCGGCGACATTCAGCTCGTAGTTGAGCTCAGTCATGCCGTACGCTTTGAGCGTCGTCGCGTTCGCGCCGAAGGTGTTGGTCTCGACAATGTCCGCACCGGCGGCCAGATATTCACTGTGTATCGCGCGGATCACCTCCGGTTTGGTCAGCACCAGCAGGTCGTTATTGCCTTTTAGATCCTGCGGCCACTGAGCAAAACGCTCACCCCGGTAGTCCGCCTCGCTTAGCTTGTAGCGTTGGATCATCGTGCCCATAGCCCCATCCAGAATTAAAATGCGTTGCCGGATAGTTTTTTCAATCAGGTGCTGGGTCATGTGATGGCCTTAATGTGATATTCGAGTAGTGATTTATTTGCCCGGAAAGACGGGTATGGCGTAAAACGGTACAAAGCCGCCAGAAAACAAGTCGAGCATTTTAACACGAGGAGGAGAATGCGGTAAGCCGCTGATTTGCGTCTAAATTTAAGCGGATACTATTTTGCAGTCGGCTCGGCCATATTAGCAGAGCTCACCAGCTTATAAACCACGCCTATTACGAGTAAGGCGGCTAACAGCAGGCCATAGTGTAGCGGGCTAAAGTTTGCGTCATGGGTGCCGCCCGAGCTGGCGATTTGTACCGGTTGCACGATCATTTCACGGATTACGGAAATCATGGCAACTTCGACAAATACGCGTACGGAGGTACGACCCGTCTGCAGGTAATTCATTTCCGCTGAAATTAAGGTTGAGAGTGTCCAGAGTATGAACAGCGACCCTAGCGCATGAAAAAATCCGCTGGTCGCATTGCCTGCATTCCAGGCATCCAGTGCGCGTGCAGCAAAATCCCAGATGACCATTACGCAGGCAAGGCCTAAAGCGAGTGCGAGCAGAACGTGGATGAGCTGATTGAAGTTTTTCATGCTGTTGATTAGTTTTTGTTCGAACATAATTGGGTCCTTTTTAAACTTGTTTATCCATGCGACGGTACTGGATTGCTTCGGCGATGTGCGCCGCCAGGATAGTATCGCTGCCGGCAAGATCGGCGATCGTACGAGCCAATTTTAGTACGCGATGGTAAGCTCGGGCTGAAAGTGATAACCGCGAAATGGATTTTTTTAACAAATCAGTACCTGCAGCGTCAAGCTTGCAGAGCATTTCGATCTCGGTAACAGAAAGTTGTGCGTTGTTTTTATTTTGTCTGCTCTGTTGACGGCGTCGGGCGATTTCGACCCGTTCTTGTATGGTTGTGCTGGCATCTCCTGCGGCTTTGTTGAGTAGATCCTCCTGCGGCACCGCGGGCACCTCAATTTGAATATCGATGCGGTCAAGCAGGGCACCCGAAATCTTGCCGCGATAGCGCGCGATCTGATCCGGCGTGCAGCGACATTTGCCGTTATAGTGACCAAAATAACCGCAGGGACACGGATTCATTGCCGCGATAAGTTGAAATTGTGCAGGAAAATCTGCGCGGCGTGCTGCGCGAGAAATAGTGATGTGACCCGATTCGAGCGGTTCGCGTAAAACTTCAAGAACATCGCGATCAAATTCAGGTAATTCATCCAGGAATAATACGCCGTGCATCGCCATGGAAATTTCACCCGGGCGCGGATTACTACCCCCGCCGACCAGCGCGACGCCGGAGGCCGTATGGTGCGGCGCACGATAGGGTCGCGTTTTCCAGCGGCTGACATCAAAGCTGCCATCAAGTGATTGCAACGCGGCGCTTTCCAAGGCTTCTTCATCTGTCATTTGTGGCAAAATGCCGGGAAATCGTGCTGCCAGCATGGATTTTCCAGTGCCGGGTGGGCCCATCATCAATACGCTATGTCCACCGGCCGCAGCGATTTCAAGCGCACGTTTGACGAGGTTTTGTCCTTTAACTTCGCGCATATCGGCGTAGTGAGGGTTTATTGTTTGCGGCTGACTAAGGTAAGGCTGTATTTTTTTTACGCCTGATAAATGTGCTGCAACTTGCAACAGTGTTAATGCAGGATAAATAACGGCATCTTTGACCAGCGCTGCTTCAGCGGCATTCGCGTCAGGCAAGATGAATGCGCGTCCCGAATTTACGGCGCGGTAGGTCATCGCTAAGGCACCTCGTATCGGGCGTAATTCTCCTGTGAGTGCCAGTTCACCGGCATATTCGTAGTGTGCTAAAGCATCACTGGGGATTTGTCCTGTTGCCGCCAGTATTCCCAGTGCGATAGGTAAATCATAGCGGCCACTTTCTTTGGGTAAATCGGCGGGTGCGAGATTAACGGTGATGCGGCGTGCGGGAAAATCAAAGTGGCAATTTTGCAAGGCGGCACGAACGCGTTCGCGGCTTTCTTTTACTTCAGTTTCCGGTAGGCCTACCAGGGTAAAGCCGGGTAAGCCGTTGGCAATATGAACTTCAACGGTGACCAACTCGGCCTCCATTCCCGATAATGCACGGCTGTACAGCACAGCGAGACTCATGTCATCTTTTCCGCATATAAACAGAGTTAGCCCGCGTTGCTTGCCGGTGTTATTGAATCGTTCGTTGTTTTCCCTGCAGTAGCGTGTGCTTCGAGTTCAGCCACGCGCGCTTCTAATGTCGTGAGTTGTTCCCGGGTACGCAATAATACTTGCGTTTGAATCTCAAACTCTTCCCGTGTCACCAGATCAAGCTTGGTGAAGCCTTGTGCTAACAAGGCGCGTATATTTTTTTCGATGTCTTTGGCAGGCCCGCTTTCCGCAACAGCACTGAGCTTTGCGGATATATCATCAAAAATACTGGCATTTAACATGGTGTGACTCCTTGAGAGGGTGTATGGTTTTTCGGATCATGAATCCTGCTTTTGTGCCAGTGTAGCAAAATGCCAGCAACGGGGCACGCTATTGGTGCATTTGACGCGCATGCCGCATGAGTATGGTGCGTAATTTTTCGCTCGTTAAATTTTTAAATTATGCAACTTGATGATTTTTTTGAATATATAAAAGTGGCACGCATCCTGCTTATAAGTTCATGCAGAAAATTCACTTTGTTATAAACCTCAAGAAAGGAAGCATCATGTCACACCGCAAATTATTGAACACCCTGATCCTTGCAGCGATGGTAGCCCCTGGCATTGCAATGGCTGAAGATGCACCCGCTGCCGCACCCGCGCCCGCTTTCACATCTAACGTTGGCCTGGT
>CAIOSY010000125.1 GCA_903861075.1 uncultured Nitrosomonadales bacterium | reverse complement strand
CGCCCGACTCAAAGCCGAGCAAAAAGCCAAGGACGCCACTGCCGCTCAAGAGAAGAAAGCGGCTGCCGCTAAAGCCAAGCAAGACGCTGCTGATGCAAAGGCCGCTCAACTCAAAGCCGAACAGGATGCAAAAGCTGAAGCTGCCCGTCTAAAAGCCGAGCAAAAAGCCAAGGATGCGGCCGCAGCTCAAGAGCAAAAAGCCAAAGATACGAATGCAATTACTGTGCACGATGCAGTAACGCAATCTCCTGATGCGAATGCAATTGACACGCCGCAAAGCGCCGCTGATTTAGAAGCCCAGGTTAAAAGCGCAGATGAAAAACGGGCACATGCGGAAGCCGATGCTAAATTAGCTAAGTTGATGGCTGCTCGTGCTGCAAAAATAGAAGCTGCCCGCGTTAAAGCTGAACAAAAAGCCAAAGCGGCGGCGGCTGCCCAGGAACAAAAAGCAGCCATTGCAAAGGCCAAGCAGGAAGCTAATGATGCAGCGCAAGCTGATCAGACGGCACCCCTTGCACCCTCTGAAACAGCAACACAGTCCGTAGATGAAAATGCCGCCCGCACTGAAGCAGACTTGAAGATTGCTAAGCTCAAGGCAAACATCGCAGCAAAGCAAAAAAACAGTAAGAGTATCAAAGCTACACCTGCCGCAGAACCCCCTGTTGCGCCTGAAACAGCCCAATAACACGCTGTTCAGAGTAAAAAAGACCAGGTTTAACCTGGTCTTTTTTTTGACTGAAATTTATTTGATATATTGCACGATTGCGTAGATACTTTCGTACCCTCCCCCTTGCTGTGTGCATTGTACTTTTAAACCGTCTCGACCCTGGCAGAGTGAATCTGAATGTTACCGGTCATAGAAAATGCACCATTGATGGCCAACCTGAAAAATGGAATAGCGTACAATGCTGTCCACTGCACAGGCTCATGGGTCGTTCGTACTATCCCATCCCTTGAAAAGCTACTCGAACAATTCGTTTGGCCAAAAGTTAGCGAACTTAACCTGGATTGTTCAGCACTCAACTCACTCGATACTACCGGGGCCTGGTTACTCACTCGTCTCATTCATGAACAAAATCAACTGGGATGTCAAATAACGCTGGTTAATTTGCAACCTGAATTTTCATCATTGATTAAATTAATTTCCGCCCATGCACATCACACCCGCCCTGCCAAACCCGTCCCTATTCGTTTTCTAACTTGCGTAGGTCAGAGCGTCTGGCAACATTTGCTCAGCTTCTATGCCATATTGAGTTTTACAGGTGAAACAGCGACCAGCCTATTTTATTCACTGGCTGAACCCCGTCGTCTACGCTGGCGTAGCATTTTATACAATTTACAATGCGCAGGTTTTGATGCCCTACCTATCGTAGGTCTACTTTCATTTTTGCTGGGACTGGTGATTGCATATCAGGGAGCGGATCAATTACAGCGTTTTGGAGCCAATATTTTTATTGCCGACCTGGTCGGTTTATCCATGCTCCGTGAATTATCACCTTTGATGACAGCCATCATCGTTGCGGGTCGCTCAGGTTCCGCTTATGCCGCCCAAATCGGTACGATGAAAGTGACAGAAGAAATCGATGCCTTACGCACCATAGGCATCGTTCCCGGCGAATTACTGGTACTCCCTAAACTGATTGCGCTTATCATCGCACTGCCCTTATTGACCATATATGCGGATATCACAGGCATCCTCGGCGGAATGATCATGGCACACACACAACTTGATATTAGCCCCGCCCTGTTTATACATCGACTGGCTGATGCCGTTAGCCTCGCCTCATTTCTCACAGGAATAGGAAAAGCACCTGTATTCGCGGCCATTATTGCCTTAGTGGGATGTTACCAGGGCTTGCAAGTTAGCGGCAGCGCCGACAGCGTAGGTCGGCAAACCACGGTGAGTGTTGTACAGGCTATTTTTCTGGTTATCCTGAGTGATGCCCTATTTTCTATCGCATTTAACTGGCTCAAAATATGAGTTCCTTACCCTCAAATACCATCGTTGAAATTCGTGATTTGTACACCCGATTCGGTGCCAACATTATTCATGACCACATCGATTTATCCGTAAAAAGAGGGGAAATATTTGCACTTGTGGGCGGCAGCGGGTGTGGAAAATCGACTTTACTCCGTACGATATTGTTGCTGCAAAAGCCTGTTTCAGGATCAATAAAAGTATTTGACCAGGAAGTGCTCGGACTGAACGATCAGCAAGCACTACCAATGCGCCGTCGCTTCGGGGTTATGTTCGAGCGAGGTGCATTATTCAGCGCACTGACTGTTATTGAAAACGTCAGTATGGTACTCAAAGAACATACGCAACTGAATGAATATTTAATCCAGGAATTCGCACGACTTAAAATCGCACTCACCGGCTTACCTGAAGATGCAGGATTAAAATATCCTAGCGAACTCAGCGGCGGCATGAGAAAACGGGCAGCGCTTGCCCGCGCCCTCGCCTTGGATCCGGAATTACTGTTTCTTGATGAGCCCACGGCGGGGCTAGATCCATTAAGCGCAGAAGGAATTGATGAACTCATCATAAACTTGCGTGATGCACTTGGATTAACCATTATGCTAGTCACCCATGATCTTGACCTATTGTGGCGTGTTGCAGATCGTGTCGCCGTATTGGGGGCAGGAAAGATTTTAGGTCTGGGCACCATGAACGCACTATCCGGAATGACGG
>CAIOSY010000124.1 GCA_903861075.1 uncultured Nitrosomonadales bacterium | reverse complement strand
GCTCCAGAAATTAAAAAATGAATGATCTGCATTCCGTCGTTATACACGATGTAAAAAATCAGCTTACCGAGTTGGCGATGCGCCTGGCGGGGCGAGGCGATGCAGAAAAGGAAGTCAATCTTGCCTTAAATTGCGCACGCCGTCTGACCGAGATGCTGCTGCTTTTTCAGGATGAACAATCCCCGATGCAGGTCAATGTCGATTCAGTCTTTCCGCGTGACTTTATGGTGTTTGTGCTGGAGGAGTTTCGCGAATTTTATCCTTGGTTAATTTTTGAGTTAAACGATGCGCTCGTGCCGGATACGGTGTTTTTCGATGAGGCGCTGGTGCGTCTGGCGATTAACAATGCACTGCATAACGCCTGTCATTATGCTCAAACAAAAGTGTGCCTGTCGGCCTGTACTCAAGATGCGCTATTCGTGCTGGAAGTCAGTGATGATGGCCCGGGTTATCCTGACAAAGTCCTGCAATCTGAAGGAAAGTTGCCCTCTGCCGTTAGCCTGAGCGGGACGGGGCTGGGCTTGTATCTGGCGCGAAAAATTGCCGCGCTGCATACTTTGCAAGGCGTGCAAGGTTCGATTGAATTAAGTAATGCGCCCGGTGCGCGATTTCGTATGTTGTTACCTTAGCACTCGCTGTAGGGCTGCGTTTACTAAACAAGAAAACAGAGATGGATTTGAAAGTCAAAAATAAAAAATGGCCGGTTTGGTGGGTGTTGGTGGCAGGAGGGCTGCTGAGCGCTTTTGCTACTTACGAAAGCCTGCGCGACGTCAAGCAGGAGGCGTCTGAGCGTTTCTCGCTGATTTGTGATCACTCCGTTGCTAAAATCAATGAGCGCCTTGATGCATACGAACTGCTGCTAAAGGGTGCTGCTGCACTGTTTTCAGTCTCAGATGATGTAAGCCGCTCGCAATGGCGTGCCTATGTTGACGCTTTGCGAGCGGATGAATCGATTGTGGGTATTCAGGGGGTGGGTTATGCACAAATAATCCCCGAAAATCAAATGGCCGCCCATGTAGCTCGCGTTCGGGCCGAGGGTTATCCGCAATATTCATTATTTCCTGAAGGGTCGCGCGACCTGTATTCGTCTATCGTTTATCTTGAACCGTTCAATGAGCGAAATCAACGCGCCTTTGGTTACGATATGCTCAGCAGTCCTGTCCGGCGCGAAGCCATGGAGCGGGCGCGTGATACGGGCGATGTGGCGCTGTCGGGTAAAGTCAGATTAAAGCAGGAAACGGATATTGATACTCAGCCGGGTATTTTGATGTATATGCCGATTTATCGCCATGCGTTGCCGCTGGAGACGATAGAGCAACGGCGCGCGGCATTGCAAGGCTGGGTGTACAGCGCGTATCGCATGAATGATTTCATCACGCTGAATTTGCAAAACTGGGCGCCTGGGCACAGCCATGATTTGGATTTGAAAATTTTTGATGAGACCGGTAAAGCTGAAAATGGCTTGTTTGATTCAAATAAAGCCGCAAAAGCCGGCTACAGCCCGTTATATCAACAGCGTACGCTGGCATTCAACGGGCATAAATGGCAGCTCGATTTTGATGATCCCCTGAATGATATTAACTATTATCCGGTCTGGTTTACGCTGTTCTCGGGGCTGAGTCTGACGGGCCTGCTGTTTTTATTGCTTAACGCCTGGGTGAATACCCGCTTTAGAGCACAGGAGATTGCAGAAAAACTTACTGCAACGATCAGGGAAAGTGAGTTGCTGTTGCAAGAGAGTGAATATCGCTGGAAGTTTGCCCTGGAGGGAGCGAATGCTGGTGTGTGGGACTGGAATATCCAGCAAGGGACGGTGTTTTATTCCAAAGTCTGGAAATCGATGTTGGGTTACGCCGAACCTGAACTAAGCAACAACCTGGATGAATGGCGCAATCGTATCCATCCTGATGATCTGTTAAAGGTGTTGGAGGGCGTGCAGGATTATTTCGAAGGTCGTACGTTGATTTACACACTTGAGTTCCGTATGCGTTGCAAGAATGGCAGCTATAAGTGGATTTTAACGCGTGGCGTTTTGGTGAGTCATACTGCGGATGGCCAGCCGCTACGTATGATAGGGACACACGACAATATTAGTCAGCACAAATTTCGTGAGGCGGAACTGGCGCAGAGTAATCAGCGACTGGAAACGGTCTTGCGTGCGATACCTGATTTGATGTTTGAACTCGATAGTGACGGTCGTTATTTGAATGTGTGGGGGGGGGATGAGGCGCTGTTGTTTTTACCCGTATCGCAGCTGATCGGACGAACGGTGCATGAAGTCCTGCCGCAAGTTCAGGCTCAGCAGATTCTTGCCGCGCTGGCAGAAGCACAAGCGCATGGCGTTTCTTATGGCCATGAAATTACCCTGGAGCAATCGACAACGCACTATTTTGAGCTGTCGGTTGCTAAACTTGCCGAAGAGGCATCGCTGTCGCGCTTTATCGTCTTATCTCGTGATATTACCGCGCGCAAGTTGCTGGAACAGAAGGTAAATGCCGCATATGAAGCAAAAACGGCCTTTTTGTCGAATATGAGCCATGAGCTGCGTACGCCCATGAATGGCGTTGTCGGTATGCTGGATGTGTTGGAACAGACGAAATTAGACGTGAGTCAGCATCGTATGCTCACCGTGATTAAGCAGTCTTCTTTGGCCTTGTTGCATATCTTGAATGATGTGCTGGATCACTCCAAGATTGAAGCCAATATGTTGACAGTGGAAACGATCCCGACGAATTTGCGTGAAGTCATAGAAGGGGCGGCGCAACTCATGTTTACCGCTGCCGAGGAAAAATCTATACGTTTTACCACCTTTATTTCACCCGAATTGCCTGACGCGATTGTCTGTGATCCACACCGATTACGTCAGGTGCTGTTAAATCTTATGAGTAATTCAATTAAGTTTACAGCACGTCAGGGACGACGTTCCGGACGCGTTATTGTACGGGCTGAGCGGGGTGTTGATGAAAAGGGCGTAGCGGTATTGCATCTTACTGTCAAAGACAACGGGATAGGCATTGCCCCTGTGCAGATTGAACATTTGTTTGAACCTTTCACGCAGGCGGATGTAAGTACCTCGCGTAAATATGGCGGAACGGGTTTGGGTTTGTCGATATGTCAGAATCTGTTAAATCTGATGGGTGGAAAGATAACGGTTAAGAGTGAGCTGGGGGCGGGGGCGCTGTTTACCATTGAATTGCCCTTGCAGACGGCTAAGGTCGGCGCTGAGCCCGCACTTCGTATCGACGGCGTGCAGGTGTTAGCTGTAATCAAGGACCTCGGTGCTGTGGAGTTGGTGCCAGCTTATTGCAAGGCTGCGGGTGCGACGGTTACCATCGTGCCGGATCTTGATGCGCTCAAAACACGGCTTTTGGAACATTCTCAGGGTCGCACCGTGGTTGTGCTGGGGTTTAGTGCAGGGAAATCACTGCCCTTGTTGCCGGCTAAGGTTGGCCTGGTTAGGCTGGTGCAGCGCAGCGAAAGTCAGGCGCTAGGTAATGAAGTAACGGTGTTGAGTCGCCCGCTTTTTTATCACGACTTGATTTTAGGTATTGCCACGGCTTGTGGCGATGTTTTGAGTCGCGAAAATTCCTTCAATCAGCGTGTCCATCATATAGATATGGATGGCATCGCCTTAAAGACTGACATCAATGCAGGATAAAAAACCGAAAATTTTACTGGCGGAAGATACTAAAACCAGTCGTGATGTCATAGCGGAACAGTTGCGCCTGTTAGGTTATGCGTGTGATGTGGCGTGCGACGGTGAGGAAGCGTTAGCGCTTTGGCGCAAGGGGGATTATGCCTTGTTGCTGACAGACTGCCACATGCCGCGTCTGGATGGTTTTGAGTTGACCCGTCTGATCCGTGAAGTGGAAACCCGTGAGAATCGGCGTCCTGTCATTGCGGTGACAGCCAATGCGATGCAAGGCGAAGCTGAATATTGTAAGGAAAAGGGGATGGATGATTATTTACCCAAGCCCATGCTGATGAAAGATTTGGGTGCGATGCTGGCGAAGTGGTTGCAAGGTGAGGTTGTGCAATCCGGGGTTGAGACAGAGGTGATTATTGAGGATGCGGCTCCGCTGGTCTGGGATGCGTTGGCTTTAACTCGCATGGTTGGCGATAATCCAACGATGCACCGACGTTTGCTGGAAAGATTTCTGATCGGGGCTGAGGCACAAACGGCGCAGATAGAGACTGCGGCAGGTAGCGGTGAGTGTGCCATTGTTGCTGAGCTGGCACACAAACTTAAATCGGGTTCGCGCACCGTGGGTGCCATGGAATTGGGTCATTTGTGTCAGCGTATAGAATGGGTAGGATTAGCCGGTGATGTGGCGGAGTGCAGAATACAGGCAGCGTCTTTGTCGGTTGCCTTTTTGCGAGCCGCTGAAAAAATTAATGTAAGTTTAGTCTGATTTAATAAGGAAGCCATAAATGATTGCTGCAAAAATATTGATAGTCGATGATGATGACTTTATTTGTGAAATAACCCGGGCTGTTCTTGAAGATGCGGGATACACCGTGGATGTCGCCGAGGATGGCTTGGTTGCCTGGGAGCGGTTGTCGTTAAATCCTAAGGAGTTTGATTTAATTTTGTTGGATAAGAATATGCCGCGTATGGACGGCATTTCTTTACTGAAAAAAATTAAGGCGGATGAGCGTTTGAAAGCCCTGCCCATTATTATGCTAACGGGGAGTAGCGGTCAGGAAGATATCCTTGAGGGGTTGGCGCTGGGCGCGAGTTACTATTTAACGAAGCCCTCATCCGAGGACGTGTTAAAGCGCGTGGTACATAACGTACTCAGTGAAGTGCGTCGATTAAATGAGTTGCAATCCCAGGTGGGACAGAATTCGAATTATCTTCGTTTGTTAACGCGTGCCGAATTTTGCTGCCGGACTTTGTCTGAAGTGAAGGATCTGGCTTTGGTGCTGGCAGAGGCAAGCGGTTCGCCGGATCGTACTGTTAAGGGTTATTCCGAGTTGTTAATCAATGCCATTGAACATGGGAATCTTGAGATTTCCTATGAAGAGAAAGGGCATTTGTTAAGCGAGGGTCGTTGGGAGGCTGAGGTTAAGTCGCGACTTCTACATCCTTATTATTTAGACAGGGTCGTCATGGTTAGCTATGAAAAGACGGATGAGGGCAGTGTAGTAACGATTGCAGATGAGGGTGGCGGATTTAACTGGGAAGAGTATATGGACTTTAGTCACGAACGCGTTTTTGATCTCAATGGCCGGGGGATTGCAATGTCCAGGTCTTTGAGTTTTGATCGTATGGAATACCAAAATAACGGCAGTACAGTGATTGCTACTGTTTTTAAGGTGTAGTCGTAACAATTCATTCAGTACTGCAAGCTGTGGGATTGAGTCTCATCACACTTGAAAGGACATAAAAAAACCTCACGATAGTGAGGTTTTTTTATTGCCCGTAAGGGCGGATTTAGCACGAACTCAGTGGTGCGTTTCGATCTGAACCAAAGGTTCATTCTCGACGTACACTTCAAGTTGGCGTGTGCGTCGACGATTGACCGGTTGAGGTCGTTCGGTGCCGGGTAGGGCGATTTTGTCAGGAGAAGTTTCGATTTGTACGAGTCCTGACGTTGAAGATGCCGTTGCGACGGAAACAGGTGCTGGCGCAGGTGTTACGGATACTTGCATTGGCACGGGCGCTGATACAGGTTCAGAGACGGGTACTGAAACAGACTCAGCGACTGAAGCGGGAACAGACTCAGCGACTGATTCGGCGACAGGCGTAGGACGGGCTACGATGGACGCCTTCATGCTGGTTGGTATTGCAACATACTCAGTCGGCTTGGCAGACGAAACAGATCCCTGATTGTCCGGCGTGCCATTATCTCCCGCTTCATCCGTGCCAGGAAGGACTTCACGTTTTTCACGTTCACGACGTCCACCGCGACGACCACGACGGCGACTATTGCTCTTCTCGGTTTTTTCCGCTTCATTTTCACCTTCGGCTGCAGCGATGACAGGTTCAATGACCGGTTGTTCCTCAATAGCACGAGGTTCCGCAGGTTTTTTGGGCGGACGGGGGGGTCTAGGCTGCCTAGGCTCGGCCGGCGTTACTTTTTCCAGCGGTTTTTCAATCGCTTGAACCGCATTGCGTTCCGGTTTTTCAGCCCGTTCCGGTCTTTCGGCGCGTTCGGATTTGTCCGCACGTTCCGGTCTTTCCGCGCGTTCCGGCTTGTCATTACGATCGCGACGTTTACGGTTTCCCCCTTCACTACGTTCCGGGCGGTCAGTACGCGTACGAACGGGGCGAGGACTGACAGCAGGTTTAGCAGGTTCTGAGGCAACAAGTGCCTTAAACCAGTCTATGATCTGACTAATCAAACTTGGCGCGGACGCAGCTTCTGCCTTCATCGGAGCGGGTGCAACAGGTGTAATTCCCTTGACTGCAGCTTGCGCGCGCACGCCTTTTTGGGGCTCTTGTGCACTCTTGTTTTCTTCAGGTTTTTCTACCAGGGTATAACTGGGCTGCACCGTATCGCCACTCAATTCGTCTTGACGCAGACGGTTGATGCTGTAGTTCGGCGTTTCAAGATGCGGGTTTGGAATCAGGGTAATTGGCACTTTTAAACGCGATTCGATGCGGTGCAGATCCCCTCGCTTCTCATTGAGCAGGAAGGTTGCGACGTCGACCGGCACTTGAGCATGAATAGCCGCGCTGCTGTCTTTCATGGCTTCTTCCTGAATGATACGCAGGATATGTAGTGCGGATGATTCGGTTCCGCGTATATGACCAATACCACTACAACGCGGGCAAGTGATGTAGTTACTCTCGCCTAACGAGGGTTGTAAGCGTTGGCGTGAGAGTTCCAGCAGGCCAAAACGTGAAATTTTAGCTGTCTGAACGCGGGCGCGGTCAAAGCGCAGTGAATCTCGCAAACGATTCTCAACATCACGCTGGTTCTTACTGTTTTCCATATCGATGAAATCGATAACGATCAGTCCGCCCAGATCGCGTAATCTCATCTGGCGGGCGATTTCTTCCGCTGCTTCCAGATTCGTGTTAAAAGCGGTTGCTTCGATGTCCGAACCTTTGGTCGCCCGTGCCGAATTGATATCGATTGCGGTCAGCGCTTCGGTATGATCTATAACGATAGCACCGCCTGAGGGCAGGCGCACTTCGCGTGAATGTGCCGATTCAATCTGGTGTTCAATTTGAAAGCGTGAAAACAATGGCACATCATCGATGTAACGCTTGATGCGATTGACATTGTCCGGCATGACAGTGCTCATAAAGGCGTGAGCCTGTTGATAAACCTCATCGGTATCGATCAGGATTTCACCAATTTCCGGGTTGAAATAGTCGCGTATCGCACGTACGACCAGGCTGCTTTCAAGATAGATGAGCGAAGGGGCTTTTTCAGATTTTGCCGCATCCGCAATGGCAGTCCAGAGCTGATTCAGGTAGTTCAAGTCCCATTGCAACTCTTCCTCGTTGCGTCCGATACCCGCAGTACGGGCAATGATGCTCATCCCTTCGGGCACGTTAAGGTGTGAGAGGACTTCGCGTAACTCAGCGCGCTCATCACCTTCGATACGGCGTGACACACCGCCGCCATTCGGGTTGTTCGGCATCAAGACGATGTAACGACCTGCGAGACTGATGTAAGTTGTTAGCGCCGCGCCCTTGTTGCCGCGCTCGTCTTTTTCAATCTGAACCAGTAATTCCTGTCCTTCGCGTAAGGCTTCCTTGATAGAAGGGCGCGGGCCGCAACCGGGTTGATGGAACTGAGGCGCGACTTCTTTGAAGGGCAGGAAGCCGTGACGGTTACCGCCGTACTCAACGAAGCAAGCTTCGAGGCTGGGCTCAATTCGCGTTATAACCGCTTGATAGATATTGCTTTTTCTTTGTTCTTTTCCTGCAATTTCAATGTCGAGATCAATAAGCTTTTGACCATCTACAATGGCGACACGGAGTTCTTCCGGTTGTGTCGCATTGAATAACATGCGTTTCATAAATTTTCTCCCGCGCTCGAACACGGGTATAACTCAGGCTATATGCGGTTAGGCGTATGAGAATGTCAATCGTGCTAACGGCGTTGTGTATTACAAACGGTTGGTTAAATCGGTTCTCTATAATCTGGTCAAAAATGTTTTGGGTGATGCGGCATTCATCGTAATACGACCGGGGATACTGCCTGAATTTTAACCTTGCGGCTCAATAGCGGCTTTGGCTAAAATCCGGCTCAACCGGTTAGGTATTGCAATTCATCTGCCCTGTCACTGAATTCACAGGTGCTTTGAGCGCGTAAATCAATTACTATCACTGCTGGTTCCGGTGAGTGATATTAACCGGGCTGCGGCTGGACGGGCGGCGGCGCCTAGCGCCAGTACGAACTGTCTGAACCAATACATAATGAATGAGTCAAAAAATTCTCGGTGGGAAGTTATCCCAAGCCTGCCTAATCCAAAACGCGCGAACGGCGAAGTATAAGCATAATGAATAGTTTAAGCAAAGAATCTGTCACTTTCCTGACAATTGATGAGAGCGGCGAATCCCAGCGCATCGACAACTTTCTGTTTCGCCATCTAAAAGGCGTGCCTAAAAGTCATATTTATCGTATGTTGCGCGGTGAAATCAGGGTAAATAAGAAACGTATAGACCAGACCTATCGCTTGAAGGCGGGGGATTTATTGCGTATTCCGCCTGTACGGGTGGCGCAAAAGGAGTCTGTCACGGATGTTTATATTCCTGCCGTTGAGTTACCCGTCATTTATGAAGATGATGCCCTGCTGATTATCAATAAACCGTCAGGACTTGCGGTACACGGTGGCAGCGGCGTGAGTTTTGGTGTGATAGAACAAATGCGTCGCGCGCGACCACAGGCAAAATTTCTGGAATTGGTACATCGCCTTGATAGAGAAACCTCCGGGGTGTTGCTGCTGGCGAAAAAACGTTCTGCACTGACAGCGATGCACGAAATTATGCGCGAAGGTGTGAGTGACAAACGTTATCTTGCGCTGGTGCTGGGCGAGTGGCATAACGTCAAACAGCACGTCAAATTGCCCTTGCATAAATTTGATACGCCTCAGGGTGAAAAACGCGTCATGGTCAAAGAGGGGGGGCAAGCCTCATATACTATTTTTTCTTTACAAAAAAAATGGCCCGGTATCAGTTTGTTAGAGGCGCAATTGAAAACGGGGCGTACGCATCAAATTCGTGTGCATTTGTCGCATTTGGGCTTTCCGATTGCCGGCGATGACAAGTACGGCGACTTTGCACGCAATCGAGTGCTCATGAAAACGGGTTTAAAAAGGATGTTTCTTCATGCTTATAGCATTGCCTTTGCTCATCCGCTCACCGGTGAACCGATGTTTATTACGGCGCCGTTGCCGCCCGAGTTGGCGGGTTTTATCACTAGACTCGATCTTGAATTGACGTCAAAAGTAATATTTCCATCCGCTGAGATGTCTTCCTGACTAGGTATATTCTGTCGCCTCAGCATGTGTGAGGCGGGCGTATGACAAGCGGGTGTGCACAGGAATGGTGTAAATTTAAAGTCAGTTTATCCGTATGAAGGCTTAGCGTATCTTGCTTAAGAACACCGTAATTTCTTCCCTGTCATGATAAAGCTGTTTGGCAATCAGTTTGTAGTTGATTCCCTCCATATTCAATTGTTTGCGTATTCCTCCCAGGGCGGAATCCAGGGCGGTGACGCGCTGCTTCATCGGTAATTTGAGATTGAATATGGCGTGCTTGCACCATCCTTTTACAAACCAGTTGCCTATGAGTTCGGCGACTTTGCCCGGTTTTTCCACCATATCGCAGATTAACCAATCTACGCTTTTGCGCGGAGTAAATTTAAAACCGTCTTCCTTAAGGTGTTCAACCATAGGATTTTTTGCCAAAACACCTTTCATGTCGCCATTATCTACAGCGGTGACGCGAATGCCGCGCTTGACCATTTGCCATGTCCACCCGCCAGGGGCTGCACCTAAATCAACGGCGGTCATGCCTGAACGCAAAAGGCGGGACTGTGCACTCTTGTCCAGGAAAACTTCAATGGCTTCAGCGAGTTTAAGTGTGGAGCGGCTGGGTGCTTCGGCGGGCATAGATTGACGAACAATCCCCATAAGGGAGGCGGCACTGTTGTATTTGTTGCTGCTGGCAATCAACGCGGAAGATTTATCGGGAAAGAAAATATGCAGGCGCGGCAGGTTTGCCTCGGGCGTGTCATTCACCAGTTTGCCTTGTTTTCGCAGAGCCTCTTCCAGTAAGGGGCTAAAGCGACGAATAAAAGCCGATAAGGTTTTCCCCTCATTCGTATCGGGGACTTCGAGCCAGAGGGTGCCAAACTTTCCGGGCAATGCGTTAATAGCCAGGAGCAGTGGCGTTAAACGGTCACGTTCAGGCAAGGGGGCAATGGTGTTATGCAACTGCATGAGTTGACGTGCAAAAATCAGCTCGCTGTAATTAAGTGACTGTTCATTGAGTATGATGGTGCTGTAGCCGCTATCTGTGATGATGTCGGGTTGTTCTGCTAATACGGGGCGCTGAGCGCGAGCGTGAGCGACCGCTTCCTGCGCGCAATCTTTTTCAAAGCCCGGTCGGCAATACAATAGCCACTGTGTTGTGGGGCTGTTACTGGCATACGCGGGTCGTGATTTGATTGTTTTGCCGGGCATCGGCGTTGCGACGACATTTAAATCCAGTAAGCGAGTTAACTTGGTGCCGGTGCGACGAGGTTTTGCAGCCTCATCTTGAGCGGAAAATCCTTTGGTTTTTTCCGTCGGTTGACGCATTTTCCCGGGCGGAGTCTTGGCAGGCGCACTTTTGCCTCTAGCGGCGGGTGCGGTGCGGCCGGGTGTGCGGGATTCGCTGCGGGCGTTATCCGTGGTCGCTGATCTTATTTGTGCGGGTGTGCGACGGATTTTTTCCACAGCAGGCTTGGTTGCTATGCGGGTGGATTCGGTTTTTTGGCTTGTTTTGTTCGGCGTGAGACGGGATTTTCCCGCGTCATTTTTAACAGGATTGCCAGCTGGTTTTTTATGTTGTTTCGTTTTCATGCGCGCATTGTGTCACAGGTTTGGGGAGTCGGCGCTAAGATGGTAATATCCGCGCTTTGCAAATTTTAAAAATAATGCGTAAACGTTACGATTTAATCGTGTTTGACTGGGATGGTACACTGATGGATTCTACCGCAATTATCGCAGGTTCTATTCAGTCTGCGTGCCGGGATCTGAACTTGACGATACCCGATGATGAAACAGCACGTCATGTGATAGGTTTGGGCTTGATGCAGGCATTGCGTCATGCAGTGCCTGATGCACCGGAAGCGATGTATGAGCCACTGGTTGCGCGTTACCGTCATCATTTTCTGGCTCAGGATCAGGCGATACCCTTGTTCGATGAGGCCCGTGAGACGATCGCGGAATTGTTTGAAGCCGGTTATACGCTGGCGGTGGCCACGGGTAAAAATCGTGCCGGTCTGGACAGGGCGCTGGAAGCGACAGGTATGAAAGGCTATTTTCAATCGACTCGAACCGCTTGCCAGACTTTTTCCAAGCCGAATCCAACGATGTTGTTTGAAATTATGGATGAAGTCGCGGTCAGTGCCGCACGTACTTTGATGGTCGGTGATACCACGCACGATGTATTGCTGGCACACAATGCCGGGGTGGATGTGGTGGCTGTCTCTTATGGCGCCCATCCGGAAGGGCAATTGTCCGCCTTGGCTCCGCTTGCGCTGGTGTCGGATTTTAAGCAGTTGCGCGCCTGGTTTAGAACGAATGCGTAGCGTGTGTGGTGCGATGTTATTGTGATCGGGCAGGACGTGAAATGAGGTAGTTTTTTTCACCTAAAATAAACTTAAGGAATGGTAATGTCAGACGAGAATTGGGAACGCGGAGTGTTGGAGAAGTTGGCGATGTCGGCGGTGCAGGAGCAGCGTCGTTCGCGGCGCTGGGGTATTTTTTTCAAGCTCAGTACCTTGGGCTTGTTATTCGCTATCGTGTTTGTGGCGATGATGGGTAAGAACGAAACCGCGTTGAGTGGCGGCAAGCACACCGCGCTGATTGATATGCAGGGTGTTATTTCGGCCGATAGCGCAGCCAGTGCCGATAATCTAATTCCAAGTTTGCAACAGGCTTTTAAAGATAAGGGTACGCAAGGGGTTATTCTGCGTATCAATAGTCCGGGCGGGAGCCCGGTTCAGGCCGGGCAGATCAATGATGAAATACATCGCTTGCGGGCCAAATATCCTGCAATCCCCTTGTATGTGGTTGTTGAAGATATTTGTGCTTCGGGAGGTTATTACGTTGCAGTTGCTGCCGATAAAATCTATGTCGATAAGGCAAGTTTAATTGGTTCTATAGGCGTGCTGATGGATGGCTTTGGTTTCACCGGTGCGATGGAAAAGTTGGGGGTGGAGCGCCGATTGATTACTGCGGGGGCAAATAAGGGATTTATGGATCCGTATTCGGCTGTGCGCCCTGATCAACAGGAATATGCCAGGTTAATGCTGGCTGAAATACATCAGCAGTTTATTGATGTTGTGCGGGTGGGTCGTGGCAAGCGACTGAGGGAAACGCCTGATACCTTTAGTGGTTTGGTGTGGAATGGTCAGGC
>CAIOSY010000123.1 GCA_903861075.1 uncultured Nitrosomonadales bacterium | reverse complement strand
GTGAAACGACTCCGCGCCAATGATAGTGTGGATTACCCATGCGAAAGTAGGTCATCGTCAGACGCCTTATAAATAAAAATGCCCCTCCGGAAACGGTGGGGCTTTTTTATTGGCTGCGGTTTTAACAACCGACCTGCTTGACCTTAGACGCCTTATATACAAATAATCCTCAAGTGAAAACCCGGGGGGTTTTGTTTGGCGCGCACGTCAGGGCGAACCAAAAAAATGCCCCTAGCCGTTAACGCTAGGGGCAAAGGTCTTAACAATTTGGGAGGAGTTAAGATACTCATTCAGGGCTGGCCTGCGGTATCAGCTTCGACCATGTTTTTGCCTTTTTTATTGACGATACGTACTCGATCGCCCACTCGGAAGGTGTCTGCTTTTCCCGCCTGCATCACATAACTGCTTTGCTCTTCACCATCCAGTTTTACCCAAATTTCAAGTCCTGGACGTGCGCTGATGCCGGCTTGCTGTCCCATTGTTCCGCCTAATACGCCACCAAAGATGGAGCCCACGATAGATCCGCGACCCGCACCTGAACTGGCACCACCGACTTGGCCGAAAATGCCGCCAGCCATAGATCCTGCATTGGAACTTGCATCCATTTCAATGGTTGCAATACTTTCGATTACGCCGAATTTGATCACTTCTTTAACCGGGTTTTGAGTGCCAGGATGATGTGACCCGGTAGCGCAGCCTGACAGTAGCAGAACAAGGAGCAGTTTTCGCATAAATTAAAGCGTGATGCTGTAGCCAAAATTCTTCTCGAATTGCGCCTCTATCTCACCCCGTGTAAGCACATGGTTTTGGCCGCCTCGGCTGGCAATTTTGATTGATCCCATGAGCGATGCCAAGCGCCCTGTCGTCTCCCATGACCATCCTTGTTGTATTCCATACATCAGACCTGCGCGATAGGCGTCACCACATCCTGTTGGATCAACGACAGCCACAGGTTTTGGTGTTGGAATGGCAATTTCACGACCTTCAGCGTATATCATTGAGCCATCTGCACCCAGGGTAACGATCAGTGCGCTGACAGATTCTGCTATTTGGGCTAGTGTCTTGCCGGTCTTGTCTTGCAGCAGCTTGGCTTCATAATCATTCACGGTCACATAGGTAGCCTGATCGATAAAACGCAGTAAGTCCGGACCAGAAAACATCGGCATACCTTGGCCGGGATCAAAAACGAAGGGGACTCCCGCTTCAACAAACTGTTCTGCGTGTTCCATCATGCCATCTCGCCCATCGGGAGAAACAATACCTAGCGTGATGTTTTTGGCTTCAGCCACTTTGTTTAATTCGGAATATCCCATCGCGCCCGGATGAAAAGCCGTAATCTGATTATCGTCAAGATCGGTCGTTATGAAAGCTTGCCCTGTAAAACTCGCGGGAATGGAGCGGATATGTTTTTGGGAGATGGAAAGTTTATCTAACCGTTTTGCATAGGGAGCGAAATCGTCGCCCACCGTTGCCATAATCAGTGGTTTTCCACCTAATAAATGCAGGTTGTAGGCGATGTTGCCTGCGCAACCCCCATATTCGCGACGCATTTCCGGCACTAAGAATGCGACGTTAAGGATGTGGATCTGCTCGGGCAGAATGTGATTTTTGAATTGATCCTTAAATACCATGATGGTGTCATAAGCCATGGAGCCGCAGATTAGAGTGTTCATGTTGTAAGCCCTGTTAATGATAAGTTTATTGCAGTACAGCAAGTGCGGCACCGTAATTAGGTTCATGTGTGATGTCATCGACCAATTCAGCATGCAGTATGCGATCATTTTCATCAAGTACTAATACAGCGCGAGCAGTGAGTCCGGCTAATACCGTGTCGGCAATCTTTACCCCGTAATTGCGCATGAAATCACGACCGCGCATCAGCGATAACACGATGACATTATCCAGTCCTTCTGCTACACAAAATCGGCTCATCGCGAAGGGCAAGTCGGCAGAAATCACCAGCACTACCGTATTGTCGAGCGAATTTGCCGCCTCGTTGAAACGACGTGTCGAGGTTGCACAGACAGCGGTGTCTAAACTTGGCACGATGTTAAGTACCTTGCGTTTACCGATAAAACTTTGCAGTGTTACATCCTTTAGTTCTTTATCAACCAGCGTGAAGGCCTGTGCGGTCTGATTTAATACGGGAAATGTCCCAAATAACGTGACGGGATTGCCATCGAGTGTAACGGCAACTTTATTGGATGCTTCCTTTTTACGGGTCATGGTGTGTCCTTTAGGTTAAATGTAGGACTCAATACCTGGGCAGGCGCAAACCAGATTTTTGTCACCATAGACATTATCTATTTTTGCGACAGAAGGCCAGAATTTGTTTTCGCGTACCCAGGGAAGCGGGTAGGCTGCCTGTTCACGACTATACGGCCTCTCCCAGTTGCTTGATACTACGGTTTTCGCAGTATGTGGAGCATGTTTGATCACGTTGTTCTTTTTGTCCGCCCGACCGGCGATAATTTCGTCTATTTCACCGCGTATAGCGATCATCGCCTCACAAAATCGGTCAAGTTCAGCTTTTGATTCGCTTTCGGTCGGTTCTACCATCAGCGTGTCTACTACCGGGAAGGAGGTGGTTGGTGCATGGAAGCCGAAATCCATCAGCCGCTTGGCGATGTCGGCAACTTCTATTCCTGCTTCACGCTTGAAGTCGATGCATTGCAAGATCATTTCATGCGCGCAACGGCCGTTAGCACCCTGATACAGTGTCGCGTAGTGATTTTTGAGCGACTCTTTAATGTAATTTGCATTCAGTATTGCCATGCGGGTCGCTTGTGTGAGACCTGCACCACCCATCATCTTAATGTAGCCGTAGGAAATCATCAGGATTAGCGCGCTGCCGAAAGGTGCCGCCGATACGGCGTGTATGCCTTGATCGCCGCCGGTTTTAACCAAAGGATGAGAGGGCAGGAATGGCGTTAGATGTGCTGCTACGCCGATTGGGCCAACGCCCGGGCCGCCACCGCCGTGAGGAATCGCAAAAGTCTTATGCAGATTTAAATGGCACACATCCGCGCCGATGTTGCCCGGGCTGGTCAGTCCTACCTGTGCATTCATGTTGGCGCCGTCCATGTAAACCTGGCCGCCGTTCGTATGGATGATTCCTGTTATATCCGTAATGGATTCTTCATATACCCCGTGAGTACTGGGATACGTGACCATCAGGCAGGAGAGGTCGTCCTTGTGCAGCTCGGCTTTTTCACGTAGATCGGAGACGTCGATATTGCCGTTCTGGTCGCATTTGACTACGACAATGGTCATGCCGCACATCGCCGCGCTGGCAGGATTTGTGCCGTGTGCAGAGGACGGAATCAGAGCAACATTGCGTTGGCCTTCGCCGCGTGAGCGGTGATACGCTTGAATCACCAGCAGGCCGGCATATTCGCCGGATGCTCCGCTGTTGGGCTGAAAACTCATTTGTGCAAAGCCGGTGATTTCGCATAGCGCAGCATCAAGTCCGGCGATAAGTTCCTGATAACCCTCAGCTTGATCTACCGGTACGAAGGGGTGCAGGCTGGCGAATTCAGGCCAAGTCAGTGCAAGTAATTCGGATGCGGCGTTCAATTTCATGGTGCAGGAACCCAGCGCAATCATCGAGTGCGTCAGTGATAAATCCTTGTTTTCCAGACGCTTGATGTAGCGCATCATCAATGTTTCGGAGTGGTAAGAATTGAATACTGCATGGTGCAAAATTCCCGATTTGCGTATTGTCAGGTGCATCGCGCAAGCTGCCACCTGTGACTCGCTTAATCTTGGCGCGGTTTTTCCTGCCGCCTTTGCGAATACGGCGAGAATTGCGTTTAAATCGTTAATGCTGGTTGTTTGATCCAACGCGATTCCCAAGCCTTCACCGCTGTAACGGAAGTTGATTTCTGCTGCTTCTGCTAAGGCATGAATCTTCACGTTGTCGGTATGGATCAGTTTCAGTGTGTCGAAGTAAGTGTCGTGGGCAATCTGGTAGCCCAGTTTCTTTAGCTCATTCGCCAGTGCGACGGTCGACAGGTGAACCTTGCGCGCGATGCCTCGCAATCCTTGCGGACCATGGTACACGGCATACATGCTGGCCATGATGGCAAGCAGCGCTTGTGCTGTGCAGATGTTTGACGTGGCCTTTTCGCGGCGAATATGCTGTTCGCGGGTTTGCAGCGCCATTCGTAGCGCAGGGTTGCCGTCGGCGTCACGCGATACACCGATGATTCGTCCCGGCATCGAACGTTTGTAGGCGTCGCGGCAGGCGAAATAAGCTGCGTGAGGACCCCCGTAGCCCATCGGCACGCCAAAGCGTTGCGTAGAACCCAGTACAATATCTGCGCCCCATTCGCCAGGCGGCACCAGTAGTACCAGACTCAAAATGTCGGCAGCGACTGCGATGGTCATACCGTGTTCTTTTGCTCGCACGACAAAATCTGCATAATCATGCACAATGCCGTTGGCTGCCGGATATTGAAGCAATGCACCATAAATTTTGTCATTTAGTGTGACGGTTTTGAAATCGCCGATGACCAGCTCAATGCCTAAGGGCTTGGCACGTGTCTTGAGCAGCTCAATGGTCTGCGGAAAGCATTCATGTGATACAAAGAAGCTGTTTTTTCCGGTGGTGGCAGCCTCACGTGTGCGCAGGCCATGCATCATGGTCATCGCTTCGGCGGCAGCGGTTGCTTCATCAAGTAAGGAAGCATTGGCGATTTCCATACCGGTCAGATCAACGATCATAGTCTGGAAATTAAGCAATGCCTCTAATCGACCCTGCGCAATTTCCGCCTGATAAGGGGTGTAGGCGGTGTACCAGCCCGGATTTTCCAGTACGTTGCGCTGAATCACCGGTGGCAGTATGGTGTCGTAATAGCCTAAGCCTATGTAGGATTTATATAACTTGTTTTTCGCCGCAATGCCACGCAGGTGTTGCAAGTAGCTGTGCTCTGACATACCTTCTGGTAGATTAAGCGGTGTTTTTAAACGGATTGCAGTAGGAATAGTCTGCTCTATCAGTACCTCGAGTGATGGTGCCTCGATGGCTTTGAGCATATCCTGAACATCTGTTTCGGACGGGCCGTTGTGGCGGTTTACAAATTGGTCGGGATTCATGGGATTTCGCTTGAATTTTGGAGGGTGGTGTTGGGGAAGGGGGCAGGTAAGGGATAAGGGTGGCGCGCATTGCGCGCTCATCATTTTACCCTTCCCTCTTGAGCGCCGTAGCGGCGTTCCCTTTACCCTTCCGGCTTTTAGTGTGCTTCGCTGTCGATGACGGCTTGGTATGCGGTTGCCTCGAGTAGGGCGTCAACATCGGTGGTATTGTCAGGTTTCATCTTGAATATCCACGCACCGTAAGGGTCGGTATTGATGTTTTCCGGGCTGCTGTCCAGATCCCCGTTGATTTCGGTTACTGTGCCGGATACGGGCGCATACACGTCAGCGGCGGCTTTGACGGATTCAACGACAGCGCATTCCTCTTTTGCGTTCAGGTGACGGCCGGCAGCAGGCGCTTCGACGAATACCATATCGCCCAGCAAGGCCTGTGCGTGTTGCGTGATGCCGATACTGACCGTACCGTCATCTTCGGTTTTGACCCATTCGTGGGAGGCGGTGTATTTCAGGTTGGACGGGTTGCTCATAAGTTCTCCAAAATCAATGGTAAGTTATTAGGTGTTAATCGTTAGTCGGGTCTGGCGCGAGTGTTAAGTTACGACTACAAACAGCTTTTACCGTTGCGCGCAAACGGATACTTTACTACTTGCGCATTTAGCATCTTATCGCGAATTTCGACCTGCACGATATCGCCGATTGCAATATTGATAGGCAAGCGCGCCAGGGCGATAGATTTTTCCAGTGTAGGAGAAAAACTGCCGCTGGTGATTTCACCAATGCCGTGCGATGTCTGGACTTTCTGATGGCCGCGTAATACGCCGCGATCTAATAGTAATAGTCCGCACAGCTTGCTGGTAGGCGGATTGGCCAGCAGCGCGGCTTTGCCGATAAAGTCGCGCTCGCTCTTCAAATCTACCGTCCAGGCAAGACCTGATTCTAGCGGGCCGACGGTTTCGTCCATGTCCTGACCGTACAGATTCATGCCCGCTTCCAGACGTAAGGTGTCGCGCGCGCCAAGACCAATCGGTTTAACACCCGCATTGTTCAAGTCGTACCAGAATGCTTCGACTTTTTCCTTGGGCAGCATGACTTCAAAACCATCTTCGCCGGTGTAGCCTGTGCGCGCGATGAAGTATTCACCGCAATCGGCAGCCTGGAAATTCTGCAAGCCTTCCGTTGCAGATTGGGTCTGTGGCAATACCTGCCACACCTTGGTGCGTGCATTCGGACCTTGTACCGCGACCATAGCCAGGTCATCGCGTGAGGTGATGCTAAGGTTGGGCGCATGAACCGCGGCCTGTTCTTTCATCCAGGAAATATCTTTATCGGCCGTGCCTGCGTTGACTACGATGCGAAACCATTGCTCTGTCATAAAATAGATGATCAGGTCATCGATTACGCCGCCATTCGGGCGCAGCATCGCGGAATACAGCGCCTTGCCGGGCAGCGTGATCTTGTTGGCGTTGTTAGCGAGCAAGTAACACAAGAAGCTTCTTACGTTAGCACCTTTAATATCAACCACGCGCATGTGGCATACGTCGAACATGCCGGAATCGTTGCGCACCTGATGATGTTCGTCTATTTGTGAACCGTAGTTCACCGGCATATCCCAGCCGCCAAAATCCACCATTTTTGCGCCCATAGCGCGGTGTGCTGCATTTAAAGGAGTTGTCTTGAGAGTCGTCATGGTTGCTTTCGGCAAATATATAAATAAAAAAGGCGCAGCACGAATTCGTGCTGCGCCCCATCTGTCCTTGGTACCTGAGAGATTACAATAATACGGATAGACCTGATTCCAGGCGTTTCGGTATTAAATCGTGTGCCCCTTCGGTGGCGGGTTTAGTCCGCGCTCTCCAGATTTGCCTGTGCCAATAGTTCTTTGTGCCTGAGCGGTTACGGGTGTTACGCCTTCGGCGGTGGTTAAAAACCACGCTCTCCCATTGGTCTTGACGGCAGCTCGAATTATGCTGGAAAGCTCGAAAACTGACAACGGCTATTTGCAATCAAAATCCCTGAAACAGAAAATCCATCGCGCCGGTTATCTCGGTTTGCTCCCCGGCTAATGAACACACCGTTTGTTTAAGCAGGCGGTGTGGCACTGCGGCAAGCTTAGGCGTTTCCAGCATACAGGTAATACCTTCAATATTGAAAACGGGCGTCAATCGCTGCGGAATCCGGCTAACGGGAAAGCGGTCACAGCGGCGTAGCGGAATGACTACTCGCGTATCCAGACCACTCAGCAGATCGCTTTGTACGTCCAGCAAATACGGTACGTTATCGGCATGGGATCCGCTGTTGCGAAACACATCGAAGCGCGCCATTTTAGAAGCTCCGCCAGGCATCCAGTGGCAAACCATCACGCGCAACGCCCTCGTTGTAGGCGGCAATGAATTCGGCGTTTTCAGCCTGCCAGCGTCGCGCCTGCTCACGCTTGACCACATCACGCAAGAACTGGTCACAGGCTTGTGAAATGTTGATGCCTAAAGCTTTCGCTTCGCTTAAAACATCGGAGGACAGGGTGATGTTAGTGGCTTTTTTGGGTTTCGCTACGCTGATATTCATGGCGGTCTTCAATGCTGGCTGGAGATGCGCATGCTATCACAACATTCTATTATGCAATTAGAAATCGAACGGAAATTCTGGCATCCGGTGTGGCTTGTGAGGGGTTAATTAAGGTCAGACTCGATCAGTCTATCTCACCAGCCTGCGTAGCCCTGATGCAATGTATGAAATTTAGTTTTGAATCAACGAGCTGCTGGCCTGTTTGCCCATGTCATATAACCATTTATTCAACCTTGCTGTTAATAACGAGCAGAGGGACGCCCCTTTCGGGGCGGTTTGACATTACCGAAAAAGCATAAATAGAAACACGATGATCTGTTAAATCTGTTTGTAGCTAAATCGAATTTTTAGCGAAAATTCAATCATGAAAACCTCATGAGAGAGCAACCGCTAGGGCACCAGCGGCCACTGTTAATTTGATGGCCGTTGGTTTTTGCCAGCACTTGCGATGCTGGCCTTGGGCAAGAAAATGGTTTGGTGTGTGCTCTTATCGACGAGCAGTCGGAGTGCAAGCACGCCATCCCATTTTTCTATCGCTGCTACCCAACAGCGAAACTGGAGTCACGCCGCATGCTGTGTAGCATAGGTATATTATGCAGAACTTGCTTAATTTCTTGATTTACACACAACCTTGTTTGTTGCAGGGCAAATTGGGATCGGCTATTTTACCCTGCCAGTTTTTTCAGCAACACCTCGTTCAGTTGCGCAGGATTAGCTTTGCCTTTGCTGGCTTTCATGGCAAGTCCTACGAAGAAGCCGAACAGTTTGTCTTTGCCGGAGCGGTATTCGGCAACTTTATCGGCTTGAGTTGCGATGATTTCATCTACCAGCGCTTCGATTGCGCCGGAGTCGGAAACCTGTTTCAATCCCTTGGAATCAATGATTAAATCGGCATCACCACCTTCCGCCCACAAGGTGCGGAACACGTCCTTACCACCCGCGTTGGAAATGGTGTTGTCCGCAATTCGCGCTAGCATCCCGCTCATTTGTTGAGCCGAAACAGGGCATTGCGCCATATCCAGACCGTCACGATTGAGCTGCGCAGACAGTTCACCGATCAGCCAGTTCGCGCACAGCTTGGCATTGCCGACCACGCTCACACACGCATCAAAAAAATCCGCCATTTCGCGCGATGAAGTCAGACTGGCCGCATCATAAGCTGATAAGCCGAGCTCATTCACATAACGTGCGCGGCGTGCTTCCGGCAATTCCGGTAGCGTGGCGCGCATGGCTTCCAGCATTTCGGGCGTGATATCCAGCGGCAACAGGTCAGGGTCAGGGAAGTAGCGGTAGTCGTGCGCATCTTCTTTGCTGCGCATCGCGCGTGTCTCGCCTGTGTCCGGGTTAAACAGGATGGTGGCCTGATGGATCTTGCCGCCACTCTCAATGGTGTCGATCTGCCATTGCACCTCGTAGTCGATTGCCTGTTGCATATACTTGAATGAGTTTAAGTTCTTTATTTCGCGACGTGTGCCGAGCGGCTCACCTTTACGTCGTACCGAGACGTTTACGTCGCAGCGGAATGAGCCTTCCTGCATATTGCCGTCGGAAATGCCGATCCAGCGCACCAGATTATGCAAGGTCTTAGCATACGCGACGGCTTCCGCCGCCGAACACATATCCGGTTCGGAGACGATTTCCAGCAACGGTGTACCTGCACGATTCAGATCCACGCCGGTCATGCCTTGCGTCGCGCCGTGTACCGATTTTCCGGCATCTTCTTCCAGATGGGCGCGGGTGATGCGTACGACTTTTTCATAAGGTTTGGCATTGCCGGACAGCGGTTCAACTTGTATGGTCAATGAGCCCATACCGACCACAGGCAGATCGAACTGACTGATTTGATAGCCTTTGGGCAAATCGGGATAAAAATAATTTTTACGTGCGAAAATGGAGCGCGGCGCAATATGCGCACCTACGGCCAGGCCAAATTTGACGGCGCGTTCAACCGCCCCTTTGTTTAGCACGGGCAATACGCCGGGCAGTGCAATACTCACTGCATCGGCCTGCGTGTTGGGCTCGGCACCATAAGTGGTGGAGGCGCCCGAAAAAATTTTGGTGTTGGTAGACAGTTGCGTATGGACTTCCAGTCCGATGACAATTTCCCAAGTCATAGTATTTCCTTAAAAACCTTGTGGGCGGCGTGTGTGCCAGTCAGTCGCCAGTTGATATTGGTGTGCGACATTCAGCATGCGTGCTTCGTCGAAATAGTTGCCGATGATTTGTAAACCGACCGGCATGGCAGTGTTGTTTGCACACGCATCGCCAAAACCGCATGGGATGGACATGCCGGGCAGGCCTGCCAGATTCACCGCAATGGTGTAAATATCGGACAGATACATCTGCACCGGATCGTCGCCCTTTTCACCCAGATTAAACGCGGTGGAAGGCGAGGTCGGTCCCATGATCACATCGCACTGTTTGAACGCATCGGTGAAATCCTGAGCAATGAGGCGGCGGATTTTTTGTGCCTGCAGGTAATACGCGTCGTAATAGCCGTGTGAGAGCACATAGGTGCCGATCATGATGCGGCGTTTTACTTCTTCACCGAAGCCTTGCGAACGACTCTTTTCATACATGTCTGCCAGGTCAGTATATTCGTCAGCGCGATGCCCGTAACGCACGCCGTCATAACGCGACAGATTGCTTGAAGCCTCCGCCGGTGCCAGCACGTAATACACAGGGACGGCCAGTTTTGTATTGGGTAGGCTGATGCCGACGATGCTGGCGCCCAATTTGCGGTATTCGGCAATGGCTTCTTGGATACGCGCACCGACATCAGAAGACAAGCCCTCGGCGAAAAATTCCTTCGGCAGTCCGATGCGCAGACCCGCCAACGGCTTAGTTAAATCGCGTGTGTAATCTTCCTTTTCGCGTTGTAATGAAGTGGAGTCGCGTTCATCGAATCCGGTCATTACATTCAGCATGAGCGCGCAATCTTCTGCACTCTTTGCCATTGGACCTGCCTGATCCAGACTGGATGCGAATGCAATCATGCCATAGCGCGAAACCGTACCATAAGTTGGCTTGATGCCGGTGATTCCGCACAGTGAAGCCGGTTGGCGGATTGAGCCGCCGGTGTCGGTACCGGTTGCCGCAGCACAAAGACGTGCCGCAACGGCTGACGCCGCGCCGCCTGAACTGCCGCCGGGCACGGCTTTTTGATTCCACGGATTTCTGACCGGACCAAAATAGGACGTTTCGTTGGATGAACCCATGGCGAATTCGTCCATATTGGTCTTGCCCAGATTGACAGCGCCAGCACGATTGAATTGCTCAATCACATGGGCATCGTAAGGGGCGATAAAGTCAGCCAGCATTTTTGATCCGCAGGTGGTACGCCAGCCCTTGGCGCAGAAAATATCCTTTTGCGCGATGGGAATGCCTGTTAGTGGTAGTCCGTTTCCTGAAGCAATCCGTTCATCGGCCGCGGCAGCCTGAGCTAAGCTGACTTTTGCATTGACCGAGAGGTAAGCGTTATAGACAGGATTGTGGGTGGCAATCTGATCAAGATAGAGCTTGGTGAGCTCAACGCTGGAGATTTTTTTTGCCGCTAACTGATCGGCCAGTTGTTTTAATGAGGCGTTTATCATTTTATTTAGCAGGGAAGGGAAAGAGGCAAGGATAAAGAAACCCCCTCGCGCCATTTTTAAGTTCCACCTTTCCGGCTTCTCCTTTTCTATTCGATAACTTGGGGTACGAGATACAGACCGTCTTCAACCTGTGGTGCGATAGACTGGAATAACTCGCGCTGATTGGTTTCGGTAACGCAGTCTTCACGCAGACGTTGGGACAAGTCCTGAGCGTGGGACATAGGCGCGATGCCGGTAGTATCTACCGCTTGCATCTGCGCTATGAGTTCAAAAATACCAGAGAGTTGTACTCGGGCGGCTTCAATTTCTTCGTTGTTCATGGCTAATCGCGCCAGTCGCGCAACTTTTTGAACGTCAGCAGTGCTTAATGACATAGTAAAAGCTTTATATAAATGAGACCGATAGGGTATCATATTGCGTTTAAGCAGCACACCATTTTAGACTTATCGGGAATCAACATGTTTGGACTTTTTAAAGGTTATTTTTCTAACGACTTAGCAATCGATTTGGGTACTGCGAATACGCTGATCTGGGTGCGCGGGCAAGGTATCGTGTTGAACGAGCCTTCGGTGGTAGCAATTCGTCAGGAAGGTGGGCCAAACGGCAAGAAGATAATTCAGCAAGTTGGCTTGGGTGCCAAGCAAATGCTGGGACGCACCCCGGGTAATATCACTGCAATTCGTCCCATGAAGGACGGTGTGATTGCCGATTTTACCGTCACGGAGCAAATGCTTAAGCAGTTTATCCGTAAAGTTTACAAGGCGAGCATTTTTAGTCCCAGTCCGCGCATTGTTATTTGTGTGCCTTGTGGTTCGACTCAGGTTGAGCGTCGCGCGATTCGTGAATCCGCAGTTGGCGCGGGCGCGCGTCGGGTAGAGTTGATTGAGGAGCCTATGGCGGCGGCGATTGGTGCGGGATTGCCGGTAGAAGAAGCAACGGGTTCCATGGTCGTGGATATTGGTGGCGGCACGACTGAAGTGGGTGTGATTTCACTGGGCGGTACGGTGTATTCAGGTTCGGTGCGCGTGGGTGGCGATAAATTCGATGAGGCAATCATTAACTATATTCGTCGTAACTACGGTATGTTGATTGGTGAAACCACGGCGGAATTGATTAAAAAAACCATAGGCTCCGCTTTCCCGGGATCTGAAGTGCGAGAAATGGAAGTCAAGGGGCGCAATCTGGCAGAAGGCGTGCCGCGCAGCTTCACCATTTCCAGCAATGAGATACTCGAAGCGTTGACCGATCCGCTGAATAATATCGTCAGTGCCGTGAAGATTGCCTTGGAGCAAACCCCCCCTGAGTTGGGTGCGGATATCGCCAATCACGGTATGGTGTTGACTGGCGGCGGGGCGTTACTGCGTGATATTGATCGCTTGTTGATGGAAGAAACCGGTTTGCCGGTTTGGATTGCAGAGGATCCCTTAACCTGTGTGGTACGAGGCTCAGGCATGGCATTGGAAAGTATGGATAAATCAACGGGGATATTCACGACCGAATAATCATTGATAGGAGAGTGGTAAGTCGATAAGCACTTCGTGTCTTAGTGGGAAGTGGAATTTATTTCCCACTTTCCATTTTTAACTTCCCCGCTCCTGCTTACGACTCACCACTTCCCGGTTACCCGCCCAGATGGACAGCACGCAAAATTTTCAGGTATTCAACCGTGGCCCCAGTCCCGCTGCACGGCTTGTGTTTTTTGCGGTGCTGTCGGTGCTGCTGATGTTTATCGACGTACGCTTTCGTTATCTCGAATCTGCCCGCAGTGTTTTATCAGTGCTGATTTCCCCCATACAATATCTGGCTAGTCGCCCCAATTTTTTTCTGGAGCAAGCCGGAGACTTCTTCGTTACACAGAACAGTTTACTCAAAGAGAATAAGGCGTTGCAGCGTCAACACGGTCAAGATGCGATTCAATTGTTGCAACAACAGGCATTAGTGCAAGAAAATTTGCAACTGCGTAACTTGACAGGGCTGCAACAACGTAATCAGTTGTCAGGACAATTTGCTGAAATCCTGTATGTAGAACAGGATATTTTCAGACGGAAAGTGATTATCAATAAGGGGAGTGCTGCGCAGATTCACTCGGGTCAAGTAGTGATTGATGACAAGGGGATTGTTGGTCAGATAACCCGGGTTTACCCCTTGATCTCTGAAGTAACCTTGATTACGGAAAAGGATCATGCCGTGCCGGTACAAGTTCTGCGTAATGGTTTGCGTAGTGTGGCTTTTGGCGCGGGCGACACCAGTGGTTTGTCGTTGCGTTATATGCCGGTTAGTACAGATATTCAAAATGGCGATGTATTAGTCACATCTGGAATCGACGGTATCTACCCTGCAGGTATCCCTGTTGCAAAAGTGCAGAAAGTGGAGCGAGATGCCGCTTACCCTTTTGCCCGTATCGATTGTCTGCCTGTCGCCGGGGTGGATAATTTCCGTCATTTCTTGGTGTTATCTGTCATGCCTGTCATCCCAGATCGTCCGGAAGCTGAACCTGCTTTGAGTAAGTTCAAGACTAAGAAAGTCGGGGGGCATTGATGAATACGCTCAAACAGATTGAGATATTACGCCCCATAGGCAACGGATTTATTTTGATGAGTCTGATTATTGCTCTTTTGCTTGATGGCCTGCCATGGGAGGGCTTATGGTTAATGCTGCGTCCGGATTTTGTTGCGGTGGTTTTGCTTTACTGGTGTACGCACAAACCCAGTAGTGTTGGCGTCGGGCTGTCCTGGCTTGTCGGCGTGCTTGCGGATGTGGGTGATGCGAGCTTATTCGGGCAGCACGCGCTGTCTTATACTTTGTTGGCTTTTGGCGGCGTGGTGTTGAGCCGCCGCATGCGTATGTTTGATTTACGTAAGCAATCCACGCAAGTGTTCCTCATTCTGTTCCTGACTTATTCAGCCTATGCACTGGTGCATTTTCAGTTGTATGGGAATGTGCCGTGGACTTATTTTTTGGGCTGTCTGACCTCTACCCTGCTTTGGATGCCGTTAAGTATTGTGGTTGAGTCCATGCGTCAGATGAGTGTGGAACGTGAATGAAGCTGCCGGTTGAGTTAAAAGATCATCAGCAGGATATTTTTAATTTTCGCTTGCGTCTGTTGATCAGTATTGTTTTTGTTCTGTCTCTGTTGGGTGTTTTGTTGGCGCGCTTCGTTTATTTACAAGCGGTGCGTCACGATTATTATCAGACGCTGGCAGAAAAAAATAGAATTTCCGTTGTCCCCATCATTCCTAATCGGGGTCTGATTTTAGATCGAAATGGCCGGGTTCTGGCGCATAATTTTTCAGGTTACACGCTCGAAATTACGCCTAGTAAAGTAAAAAACTTGCCAGCAATCCTGGATGAATTGGCAACGTTGATCGATATACAGCCCAGAGACCGTAAACGCTTTAAGAAGTTACAGGCCGAAAGTCATAATTTTGAAACCTTGATTATTCGCAGTCGTCTGAGCGAAGAAGAAGTGGCGCGTTTTGCTGCTCAGCAATATCGCTTTCCGGGCGTTGAAATTAAGGCGCGACTGTTCCGTGAATATCCCTATTCAGAAAAAACAGCCCATCTGTTAGGTTATATTGGCCGTATCAATCAGGCTGATATGGATCGCCTTGAAGAAAAGGACATGCTGGC
The DNA here is from genome assembly GCA_903861075.1 of uncultured Nitrosomonadales bacterium. Classification (GTDB taxonomy): domain Bacteria; phylum Pseudomonadota; class Gammaproteobacteria; order Burkholderiales; family Gallionellaceae; genus Gallionella. The sequence continues at coordinate 29,102 of CAIOSY010000123.1, read as the reverse complement.
AAATTACCGGGGTACGGATTACATCGGGAAGACCGGATTGGAACAATATTATGAAAATGAGCTGCATGGACAAACGGGTATCGAGCAGGTAGAGGTGGATTCAGCCGGTCGTGCGGTGCGTATTCTGTCACGGACGCCACCGGTTTCCGGCAATACCCTGGTGTTGAGCATAGACGCAAAGTTACAGGAGATTGCCGAGCAGGCTTTTGAAAATTATCGGGGCGCTTTGGTGGCGATTGATCCTGCTAATGGTGAAGTATTAGCCTTTGTTAGCAGGCCAGGTTACGACCCGAGTTTGTTTGTCGATGGAATCGATGCTGATAGTTGGAAAGCGTTGAATGATTCACCGGATCACCCCCTTAATAATCGCGTTTTGCGCGGGCAATATCCTTCTGGTTCAACTATTAAACCTTTTATGGCTTTGGCGGGCTTGTACTACAATACGCGCTCACCGTCTGTGGCCATTGGTGATCCTGGTTTTTATACCCTTCCGGGTAGTAGTCATCAATATCGTGACTGGAAAAAAGGCGGGCATGGTACTGTAGATCTATTCAAATCCATCGTGATTTCCTGTGATACCTATTACTACGGCTTAGCAGTCGAAATGGGTATTGATAATATTTATAATTTCCTGTCTCGCTTCGGCTTTGGTAAAAAAACGGGCATTGATCTGGAAGGAGAAACTTCCGGCTTGCTGCCTTCGCAAGAGTGGAAAATGAAGCGCTTCAAGCAGAAGTGGTTTACCGGTGATACCGTATCGGTGGGGATTGGTCAGGGCTATAGTTTGGTGACCCCGCTACAATTGGCGGCTGCGACGGCGACATTGGCCAACGATGGTGTTGGTTACAAGCCTCACTTGGTCAGAGAAGTTCGCAATTCGGTTAGTAATGAGACGCATAAAGTGGAAAACAACCCTGTATTCAATATCAAACTTGATCCGGCTCATATCGATTTGGTTAAACGTGCGATGGAAGCGGTGACGCGACCCGGCGGTACGGCGGCACAGGCGTCTGCCGGAGCCCCCTATACGATTGCGGGTAAGACGGGCACGGCGCAAGTGGTGGGTATGAAGCAGGGTGAAAAGTATGATGCCAGTAGAATAGATGAACGGCATCGTGATCATGCGTGGTTTATTTCATTTGCGCCGGTGGATAAACCTAAAATTGCGATTGTCGTGTTGGCAGAAAATGGCGGACATGGTGGCGGAACGGCTGCACCGATTGCACGAAAAGTGATGGATTACTACTTGCTGGGCAAGGAGCCGGGCGTGAATAGGCTGATCACTCCCGCACCGGTGCCCGCATCCGGTGTTACTGAAGTGGAGGCAGACTGATGACGAGACGTGAGCTATATCAGCGTCTTGTTGCGCATCTCGATTTACCTTTGCTGGCAGGTATGGGACTGTTGATGCTTGCCAGCTTGGTCACCTTATACAGTGCCAGTGATCACAACTTTGACCGTGTCCTGTCACAAGGCGCAAACATTCTGGTTGCCATGTGCTGCTTGTGGATGGTCGCTAATATGCCTTTGCATTATTTGCTAAGAACCGCCGTTCCCATTTATACGCTCGGTATGCTGCTGCTAATTTGTGTCGCTTTATTTGGCGATATCAGTCATGGTGCGAGGCGTTGGCTCAATATCGGGGTTGCTACCATACAGCCCTCGGAGCTTATGAAAATTGCAGTTCCTTTAATGATGGCGTGGTACTTTGAGAAGCATGAAGCAGCCTTGACCTTGAAAAACTTCATTGTCGCAGCCTTGCTATTGCTGATGCCGGTGGCTTTAATTGCACGCCAGCCTGATCTGGGCACCGCACTCCTTATTTCTGCCAGCGGATTTTATGTGTTGTTCCTGGCGGGTTTGAGTTGGCGTATCATGATCAGCTTGCTGCTCGCAGGTATTGCCAGTGCGCCTTTGCTCTGGTCGATGATGCACGATTACCAGCGTCACCGTGTCGAGATGTTGTTTGATCCAACGCAGGATGCGCTGGGCAAGGGTTATCACACTATTCAGGGTATGATAGCGGTGGGTTCGGGTGGCGTTTTCGGCAAAGGTTATCTGAACGGAACGCAGACTCATCTGGACTTCCTGCCTGAACGGACCACCGATTTTATTTTTGCAGTGTATTCGGAAGAATTCGGGATGGTAGGCAATTTGATATTGCTCGGAATGTATAGTTTTGTCATTGCACGCGGCTTTGTCATTACAGCCAACGCATCGACGTATTTTACTCGTTTGATGGCAGGATCCATCACGCTGACATTTGCCACTTATGCGTTCGTTAATATGGGTATGGTGAGTGGTATTTTGCCGATAGTCGGTGTGCCACTGCCGTTGGTAAGTTACGGTGGCACCTCTATGCTGACACTGCTGCTGGGTTTTGGTATGCTTATGAGCATACAGACGCACAAAAAACTGGTTAAAAGCTGAAATCACGCCAGTCAACGATGTATAAAATGCCAAAAAACCCAATGAATTAGGTGAGTGTGACGATTTTTATAGCACAGCCTGTAGAAAATCAGATCCATTTCAGCTGCAAGATCTAGTCGTGTATTTATACGTGATCTTGCATCTTTCCTATGTCGCACGATAAGCATAAAGATCAAGGAGCAAGGATGAATAAAAGTTTAGGGGTTGCGATTGTTGCTGCGCTGCTGCTCGCCGCGTGTAGTTCTGCACCTAGAATTGAAACCGCTAATGCGCCAGTGGAGAGTCGTGATGCCGGAGTTCAAAAACCTAATCGTGGTGGTTATTTGGCTGGCGATGGTCCGGGTGATCATCCACCTGCGAATATTGATGCGATTCCGGATGCTGTGCCAGTTGATGAACCGCTGCATCGTTTTGCTAACCGCCCTTATTCCGCATTGGATCAGAAATATACGCCTTTGACTGAAGCCGGAAATTTCAAGCAGCGCGGTATCGCCTCATGGTATGGAAAAAAATTTCACGGTCAGCGCACTTCCAGTGGTGAAAAATACGATATGTATATGATGACGGCAGCACATCCCACGTTGCCTATTCCCAGTTATGCGCGGGTGACTAATGTGGTCACACAGAAAGCCGTAGTGGTGCGAATTAATGACAGAGGGCCATTTTTACACAATCGTGCAATCGATTTGTCTTATACGGCTGCGCACAAGCTGGGTATAGTGGGTAATGGTAGCAATGAGGTGGAGATCGAGAGCGTCACGGCCAATAGTCGTCCCTTGGCGCGTGTTGACAGGGTGGAAAGTCGCCCGATCGAACCGGTAAACGTCGCGTCCAATGGCAATATTTTTTTACAGTTGGGCGCATTTAATACCCGGCAAGCCGCTGAGAATTTTTTGTCCGAGATGCGTGCAAAGTTGGGCGAGGCAGGTCGGCAGTTGATTGTATTTAATCAAAATAATAAGACTCGCGTGCATATTGGACCTTATGCCAGTTTGGATGATGCGCGCAGTAGTCGTGAGGGGCTTAAAGAAAAATTGGGTTTTATGCCTGTGGTTAATCTGCACTAACCTGGCAGTGAATAGTCCGTTCGCATAATGAGTGACCCTGTAGATAAGTTGCGCGTTGACAAATGGCTGTGGGCGGCGCGGTTTTTTAAGACGCGCACGCTGGCGGCAGCGGCGATTGAAAATGGTCGGGTGATGGTTGCGGGTGTACGTGTGAAGCCTGCTAAAACGATCGTCGTTGGCGATTTTTTAGAGCTGCACCTGGGGCCTGATCGCTGGGATGGTGAGATCCTGGCGCTGTCAGATAAGCGAGGCCCGGCACCGGTCGCGCAACGCCTCTATCGTGAGTCTGAAGCAAGCAAGGCGCGGCGTGCCGTCTTGGCTGAACGTCTTAAACTGCAACCAATTATCACAACACGCGGGCGCCCCACCAAGCGTGATCGCCGTGAGATTGAAAAACTTAAATCATACGAATAATTTCTGGCGATATTGGCAATACCACTTTATCAAGGTGAGTGTGTGATGTAAATTTCATCGAAACTCCAGCCTAAATCAGCGGCAAATATATCGGCTAACTTCTGGTAGCCAGGCGCGGTAAAGTGGATTAAATCCTTAGCCATTAAAGCGGGAGATTGCTTAGCCCATCGATAAGCTGACCCTGCACCGCCCATGGCATCAAATGCACTCCAGACATGACAGCTATATTCAGAGGCAACCTCTATTTGTATACGACTAATATCTGCATGGATTCGGGTATAAAGCATCAGGTCAGTTGAGGATTTGTGAATATTTTTCCCGGCGGTTTTTTTGTGATAATGTGAAATTTTACGAGTAAGCGCTGCTTTCCTTTTCTTTGTATGTAAAGATTTTTTGTGCGGTTTTTTACTCAGGCTAGGCGAAATGAGAATGCCTCTATCCCCCGGGGCGATCAGTACACAGGCAGAAACAGGGAAAATGCTTCGTAAATTGAGGATAGAGAAGCGTAAATCCTGTTGATATTTAACGGGGTCGAAGGGTTTGTTATTTCCTTCGTTGGTGCCGAACTCCAGCATTACAAGGTCGTAGTGTTGCATGACAAACCAGGCATCGAGATAATCCATATTCGCTCGTTTCCAGCCTGATACGGTGGCGCCAGGATAACCAAAAACATCGATCTGCAACCTTGCCGGACTGGTTGTAGGCAAAGATAAGCCATGGTAACGCAGCTCTCCGGTTGTGAGTCGAATGTTCAAGGTAGATAGGGGATTTTGAGAGATAAGTTCCAGCGCAGCCGGGCCTTCAGGGCCTGTAAGTGATACGTCGAACTCAGTTGCGCCATCAATGCTGACGGCAATGGTCTGTGGTGCACTGGTGCGTTGATACAAAAATCTTACCTGTTTCCATCCTCCTGCTGGTGTATTTTTACGCAAATCCCAGCTTAAGGATGCCCCCGGTGTGCGAGAGTATAGGTTAACCAAACCAGGGCCGGGGGTGTGAGCGCCTGCGGGTACGGCATAGGCAGGCTCGTAAATCCAGTTGTCGGAAACGCAGGTTTTGCGCAGGGGTAAACGTACCCCGGCCCTGTTCATGTTGGCGGGAATAAATCCTGGTTGCACTTGATCTGACGGCAGTTTAAGCAATTTAATCAGTTCGTTTGTGAAATAGGCCGCCGCCAGATGGCTGTCTCCCCATATTGCGACACGGTAGGGGGATCCTGCTTGGGGGTGTCCCAGCGTCCCCTGTTTTTTTTGTGATTGTGTAAGGTTTAAGGGGCGCTCTTCCAGGTAGGAAGACAATTCATCTTCGATCTCATTATCATCGGGAATGTATTTTGGTGTTACTTCGGGTGCTTTTATTTGCGTAGGTATTTTGTTTGATTTGACGCAAGTGAGTTCAGGGGCATTTGTACTGGTCTCTACAGGGTAGGGCGTGACGGATAAGCTGATTCCCTTTGCGGAGGTGCTCAGATAAAACAGACTGAATAATAAAGCGTTAAAAATTAATTTCATAGTTGTACGGCATGATCAAGATGGGAAACCAGTGCGTGTGTGATTTTTTTCAGGCCTGTACTGGAGAAATGGATGCCATCATCGGCACGTAGTTTAACGGTTTGACCTTCATTATTACTGATATATTTTTGAAAGGGTAACGATAGTGGCCCGAGTAACTGTTCAGTTGATAGAAAGTCCATATGCCAGGTGTTGGCGCGGTCATAAAAAATTTGATTTTGAATTTCAGCGCCATCATGGATGCGTCCCTCCCGCATGGAAGGTAAGCCTACCCATACAACACGAACGTTATGTTCTTGGGCTTGGGCGAGTATTTCGTCCACCCGTTCTGCATAATGCCGTGACCAGTCATTTGAAGGGAAGGTGATCTTTTTCCCCGGTAAGTAAATGTCCCACGGGTCGTTAGGCCCTAAAAACATGATCACGACGGTGAGATTTTTTTCGGCAATTTCGTCTTTAATTCTCGCGGGCCAGTCAAAGTATCTTTTGACGGTTAAGCCTGTGCTCTGCCTGCTTAAATCATACATTTCCCAATCGGGATGCGATTTTGATAGCTCATGAATTGCCAGCGGTGCGACACCTTGCATCATTGAGTCTCCCGCAAACAAAATTCGTTGCGGGCCGGGGGGAAGTTGCTGCTGGGCTAAAGAAGGTAAAAATTCCCCCGGTTTATTTAGCGCGCGTTTATAAGGCAGAACACGAGTTGCGCCGGGCGGTCTAAGCTGGGTTTGAAGGGGTTGCCTTAACGGGGATACGGATAGTGGTGTAATGACCGCAGCGACTTTAGGGGTGGCGGGCGTCAGCGGCTGTTGTGTGTTCAGAAAAGCAAAATTTTCTTTAAGCGCACGTGTCCGTACTGCTATTATGTGAGAGGGAATATAGGCATAAGCAGGCAGGGACGACTCAAGACTGAGGTGAAAACGTGCATCAAAATATTTATCTAAAGACTCCAGCCACAATGCGGAAGTAAGCAATCCAATAAAGGGCAGCATCCAGAACAATTGGCGTTGCTGTAGCGTATTATTCATGTCAGAAACGATAATAGATAAACCCCGGAATCCCATCGGGTCCCAGGGAAATAAAAACACTCAATAATAAACAGCTAAATACAGCGGTAGGAAAAGCGCCTAATCTTGCGCATACCGTCTGAGCATATTGTTGTAATTGTTGTGTGTTCATACTAAGCCAGCAGAAGATCAGTGTAAAAAGAAGCAAAGGGGTGATAGGTAGCCCCATAGGGTCCCAAAATCCGCGGGCGTTGATAAAGATACCGGTTAATATCACGTAGGCGGACTCAATTGAGGTGGCGCGAAAAAATACCCAGGTCATTGCTATAAATAACAGGGTTAAGGTATGCGACAGCCAGCTTGGACAAGGTTTGAATCCGACTTGCCTATACGTGTTTACGATGATGACGCCGATTCCATGTAACAGTCCCCAAATCACAAAGGTGAAATGCGGCCCGTGCCATAAACCTGAAATGAGCATACTGAACAGCAGGTTGAATTGTGCCCGCGAGTATCCTCGCCGGTTGCCACCCAGGGGAATATAAATATAGTCACGTATGAAAGTCGATAATGATATATGCCAGCGCGTCCAGAAATCCCGTAAATTGCGAGCGAGATAGGGTTGTCTAAAGTTGGCGGGTAAATCGTAACCTAGCAGGAGTGCTAAGCCGCTAACAATGAGGGTGTAACCTGCAAAATCCAGAAATATTTGTAAGGTAAAAGCCAGTATGGAGGCCGACAATACGAGGCCGCTGTAATTTTCAGGGTAAGTAAATACAGGGTCAACGAAGGTTTCCGAAAGCCAGGAGGCAAAAACGAGTTTTTGTGCAACGCCTAGCATGATGAAATAGAGTGCCGTCCCTATATTCCTTGGCAGCCCTGTTTGTTTTGCATCAACCTGAGCGAAAAAATGTTCTGCACGTAATATAGGGCCTGCAAATAAGGTGGGCCAAAAGCTCAGAAAAAGCATCACTTGGTCTAGTGTGCGCACCTTTTGTGGGTGGATAGAGGCAGAGACCAAGTAGGTTATCGCCTGAAATGTAAAAAATGAAATGCCTACCGGCGCGATAAAATCGACAACGGGCAACATGGATTTCATCTGTAACAGAAGGAGTGCGGAGGCTAGGCTTTCACGGATAAATTCGTAATATTTAACACCGATTAAAAAGCTGCTGGATAAAACAAGCCCGATAGTCAGCGCGCGGCGCTTGTGATTGCCGTTGGCAATCCAATGCCCTAAACCCCAGATGGCGACACAATATAGGCATAGTGTGTAAGCGAAATCAAGTGACCAACTTGCATAAAGACCGAAGCTGGACATCGTCAGAAACCATCGCTGGTATTTAGGATGGTAGGCGAGCAGCCAATATAACGGAAAAAATATTAAGCATAGTAACGGAAATTCGGGTGAAATAAAACTCATAGTGATGACTTGGCTTTGGATTTTATGCTTGCTGCAATATGATCAAGTTGAGCTTGTTCGGCGTGTACTTTATCAACATAACCCCCATCATCTTCTCCGGGCGTACTCCCTAAATAATAGCGCAAACCCTCGTCTATTGAGCCGCCTTTAAATTTGATGCAGTCGGCCAAGATGCGTACCCCCACGCGTAAATTGCTGACGGGATCAAAGGCTGCAAGGTTGCCTCCAAACTCTGCATAGCGTTTTTTATGCACTTGTGTCATTACTTGCATCAAGCCTTGGGCCCCGGATTGATTTTCAACATAGGGATTGAACTTTGACTCTATAGAAATCACAGCAAGAATTAAATTGGCTGGGATCTTTGATTTTATGGATAATTCGTTTGTTTCAAGGACCAATGCGCCTGTGAAGGCGGGGGCGAGGTTGTACTTTCTCGCCAGAAAGTTTGCTACGGCGGCTTGTTTGGCAGATAAACTTTTTAATTCGACTGCGGTGGTACATTTTGCAGTGTTTTCTGCATCCCACCAAGGTTCTTCCTGGCGATCATCCAGCCAGTGATAAATGTGTTTTTCGGTTTTATCCAAGAAATCCGGTCGTAAAACTAACACCAGACCACAAAGAACGACCAAGTATCCCACTAAAGCAAAGCTGGAGTGGGTCACAATGAATACAACTTTCGCGAGGGTTGCTAACCCTGCCCGGATTTTACTTTGTACGGTTTGGATTGTGTCCATGGCTATGCAGTTTCATTCGATGGGATTCTATACTCGCTGGGCTAATTGCGCAGAAAATGTATTTCAATAACGCCTGTCTAAATTTGGCGTGCAATCGGATCTGCTTGCCTGGTATCGTTTATTTTCAGCCTGAATGATACCTTATGCTTAGCTCCGAACCCAAGTGCTTTTCGATAGTGCTGCTTAGACGTTAAGCCTGATTGATGGAAGTGAGGAAAGCGTAGCGCTGTGATAAAATTAAGCATTGAAAATGCACCTAATTTGTTCATGTCGCTTAAAAAGTTCTCCCGGCCATCTTTAAAGTGTTTGCAGTCAACTGCCTTGTTTAGGGTTGTTTCGAAGTGAAGGCCATCTTATCTTCTGCGGCTCAGCGTCGTCTTGCGCGTATAGAGGGGTTGACGACGATTGAATTCCCTGCCGATTTACCCGTGGTGGCTAGACGTGAGGACGTGGCGCGAGCGATTTCTGAGCATCAGGTCGTTATTGTCTGTGGTGAAACAGGTTCCGGTAAAACGACACAGTTGCCCAAAATTTGTCTGACCTTAGGTCGTGGCGTGCTCGGTGCTATTGGTCATACTCAGCCGCGTCGCGTTGCTGCTCGTACGGTGGCAAATCGTATCGCGGCGGAACTTAAAACTGAACTCGGTGGTTTGGTGGGTTACAAGGTCCGGTTTCACGATAAGGTGTCTGGCGACACTGTGATCAAGCTGATGACGGACGGTATTTTGCTTGCGGAAATCCACAGTGATCCTTTGTTGCGTCGTTATGACACGATCATCATTGATGAAGCGCATGAGCGCAGTCTGAATATCGATTTTTTGCTGGGTTACTTAAAACAGTTGCTGCCAAAACGTCGCGATCTGAAACTTATCATCACTTCAGCAACCTTGGATGCCGACCGGTTCGCCAGACACTTCGGAGCAGTGGTAGTCGAGGTGTCGGGGCGCAGTTATCCGGTCGAAACCCGCTACCGGCCTTTGCAGATCAGCGAAGAGGGCGAGGCGCAGGATGTGCAGAAAGCCGTGAGTGCCGCGCTTGACGAATTGGCAGCCGGCGGTTTGCGCGGCGACGTGCTGGTGTTTCTACCGGGGGAGCGCGAGATACGCGATACGGCGGAAGCACTGCGTCACCATCATCCCCGGGGGGTTGAAATCCTGCCGCTATTTTCCCGTTTGTCAGCAGTTGAACAGGATAAGGTGTTCAAGACGGGGGCGACACGTCGCGTTGTTTTAGCTACAAATGTTGCTGAAACATCGTTAACAGTTCCTAATATCGGTTACGTGATTGACTGCGGGCTGGCACGCGTGAATCGTTACAGCATACGGCAGAAGGTCGAGCAGTTACACATTGAGAAAATTTCCCGTGCGGCAGCTAATCAGCGCTCGGGGCGTTGCGGGCGCGTGATGAGCGGGGTTTGCATACGCTTGTATGAAGAAGCCGATTTTTTGCTGCGAGACGAGTTCACCGACCCGGAAATATTTCGGGTATCGCTGGCCACCGTCATTTTGCGCATGAGTGCGCTGGAGTTAGGGGAGATTGCCGAATTTCCGTTCATTGAACCGCCGACGCCTCGCATGATAGCCGATGGTTATCAGTTGCTTTCCGAATTAAATGCAATTGATGATGAACGAAATCTAACGAAGTTAGGTCATGAACTTGCCAAGTTACCTTTAGATCCAAAAATTTCAAGATTACTGCTGGCCGGGCGACAATATCAGTGTCTGACAGAAATTCTCATTATCGCCAGTGCGCTTTCAACGCAAGATCCCCGTGAACGTCCGTTGGATAGGCAGGAGGCAGCTGACATGGCGCATAAGCGCTTTTCTGATGAGCGTTCCGATTTTCTGTCTTTTATTAAGATATGGGCGTGGTTTGAGCAGGCGCTGGCGTACAAACAATCCAATCGCTTATTCAGCGAAGAATGCCGTAAAAATTTCCTCTCGCCGCTGCGGCTGCGCGAGTGGCGCGAGTTGTATCAGCAGTTGCACACGCAAGTGACTGAAATGGGTATGCGTGAAAATGAATTGCCGGCGAGCTACGAGCAAATACATAAGGCTCTGTTGTGCGGGCTGCTCGGCAATATCGGCATGAAGGGTGTGGAAGGCAATGAGTATATGGGCGCGCGCGGCATCAAGTTTTTCATTGCCCCTAATTCGGTGCTGGCGAAAAAGGGCGCGAAGTGGGTGATGGCAGGAGAGTTGATCGAGACGCATCGTTTATATGCACGTTGCGTTGCGCGTATTGAGCCTGAATGGCTGGAGGAAGTGGGCGATCATCTGATCAAGCGGCATTATTATGATCCGCATTGGGAGAAGAAGCCTGCGCAAGTAGTGGCATTCGAGCGCAGTACCCTGCATGGCTTGTTGCTTAATGCCAAAAAACGCGTGCATTACGGACCGATGAATGTGCCTGAGTCACGTGAGGTGTTTATTCGTCAGGCGCTGGTAGAAGGTGAGTTCGATACGCGTGCGCCGTTTTTTGCATTCAATCAAAAACTGATAGTTGAGATCGAGGCGCTGGAGCACAAGGCGCGGCGGCCTGACGTGCTAGTGGATGACGAGCTGATTTTCGCATTTTATGACAGTCGCATTGCGTTTCACATCCATAATGGGGCAACCTTTGAGTCGTGGCGCAAAGAGGCTGAGCGTATTGACGCCAAACTGCTGTACTTGAAAAAAGACGATTTGATGCGTCACGAGGCGGCGGGGATTACGACTGACCAGTTTCCGCCACAAATGAAAATAGACAATGTCAGTTTTGCCCTGAGCTATCATTTTTCACCGGGCAAGAATGATGATGGCATTACACTCACGGTGCCGCTGGCGCTGATCAATCAGGTTGCCGCTGCCCGTTGCGAATGGCTGATTCCCGGTCTGCTGCCCGAAAAGATCGTACAACTGGTCAAGACCCTGCCGCAAAAGATTCGACGTAACCTCGTGCCGGTGCCTGAATTTGCAGCTCGATTTGTGCGCGATGTGCTGCCTGCCAATCTCTCTTTGCTGCTGGCGTTAGCCCGTTACATACGCGAACAAAAACAACTGGATGTCCCGCTGGATGCGTTTCGGCTGGAGCTGTTACCCGCACATTTGCTGATGAACTTCCGTGTGCTGGATGAGCATGGCAGGCAGCTGGGCATGTCACGCAATTTTGCGCAGTTACACAGTGAGTTGGCGCCGCACGCAGCGCCTGTTATCGCTGCCGTGACGGTAGACAAGCAGGAACGTCTGACCGAGCAGCGGCACACGAGCTGGGGGTTCGACATCTTTGTCGATACGCGTGAAGTTGATCGGGCCGGGCAAAAAGTCACCTTGTATAACGCGCTGGTGGATGAAACCGATGCGGTCGTGTTGCGCGCGTTCGATACACGCGATGCCGCAGAGGCCGCCCATCGCGCCGGTTTACGCCGTTTGTTCATGCTGGCCTTAAAGGAGCAGGTCAAGTATCTGGAAAAAAATCTGCCTGATGCGCAGCGATTAGGGATGTTGTTCATGCCTTTTGGTACGCAGCAGGAATTGCATCAGCAGATTCTGGCGATGGCCTTCGATAAAGGTTGTCTCAACGATCCGTTGCCGGTCAATGAAGCGGCCTTCATCGCGCGTGCAAAAGATGCCAAAAACCGTTTGCTGCTGATTGCACAAGAGCTGGCGCGTCTGATCGCACAGGTTTTGAACGAATATCAGGCGCTGCAAAAAAGTTTGTCCCAGATAAAATCCAGCGTCCAGGCGAGCGCTGATATACGCGCACAAATCGAATGGCTGCTGCCCAAACGCTTTGTCGCCGATACGCCCTATGAGCGTTTGCAACATGTGCCTCGTTATCTTAAGGCAATCAATCTGCGCGTTGAAAAGCTGCGCAGTAATTCGGTGAGAGATGCTCAGTGCATGGCGCAACTGCAACCCTTGCTGCAGGCCTTACAAAAACAGACAAAGCAGGGGAAGCTTGATGCGCGTTTCATTGAATTTGCCTGGTTGTTGCAGGAGCTGCGCGTGTCTTTGTTTGCGCAGGAGCTTAAAACGCCGGTGATCGTGTCGGTAAAGCGACTGGAAAAAATGCTCTCGACATTCAAGCAGTAATTTTGTTTGCATCATGTGTATGATATGGGTAATTGACATCCTCCTTACCCCCACCAAGCACCTTCTTTCCGACGCTTTGCACCGTTCGTCCGGCACCACGCATCGTTCTGTGGTCACCACGCATCGTTCTGTGGACACATGACATCAGTTTATAATGATTTCATAGCGCTCGCGCGCAACCCGAGAGAGGTGGGCAAGAGGCCCGGATAAATCAGCAGTAAGCTTTTAGTACAACAAAATTGATAGAAAAAGCACGTTTTACTCGCAATAGTACGTTAACCGTCTCATCAATCAACCTATTAAAAGCATTTATCCGTAGATTTAACATATTAAAAGCTATTAAAACAAAGGCTTGTAAGAAAGCCTATGGCAACCCATCAGGTGCAAGCAGCAATAGCTGTAACTGCTTGAAAATCTGCGTAATTTGATGAAACTACTCAATTCCTGCTAAGAGCTATGCTCTTGCAATCATTGATGCGGATTGAACTGAGGTTTTAACGATAAATATTGCTGCGAAAAATAATCCGGTGCGTTGCGATTAGCAGTTCTACAATGCGATAATCATCAAAACTTAATACAGGCGATTTTGCACAGTGCAATAAATGGCGGGTATGCCGCTAAAGAGGTCATTATGGACAAGCTACTGCGCGAAGCAGCGCTTCAATATCATCGTCAAACTCCGGCGGGAAAAATTTCGGTAAACTCTACTAAGCCTATGATTACACAGCGAGACTTATCGCTGGCTTATTCGCCGGGTGTGGCGGCGGCATGTGAATTGATCGTAGAAAATCCTTTAGAAGTGCGCAATATGACGTCGCGCGGCAATCTGGTTGCGGTGATAACCAATGGCACGGCGGTGTTAGGTTTGGGCTCTATCGGCCCATTAGCGGCAAAACCTGTCATGGAAGGGAAAGGCGTATTGTTCAAAAAGTTTGCCGGAATCGATGTATTCGATCTGGAAATTGACGAACGTGATCCTGATAAGCTGGTGGATATTATCGCTTCGCTTGAACCGACTTTTGGGGGTATCAATCTCGAAGATATTAAGGCGCCGGAGTGCTTTTATATTGAGCGGAAGTTGCGCGAACGGATGAAAATCCCCGTATTTCATGACGATCAACATGGCACGTCCATTATTGTCGGCGCGGCCTTATTGAATGGTATGAAGGTGGTTGGTAAAGATATTAAGGATATTAAGCTGGTCGTATCCGGAGCGGGCGCCGCTGCACTGGCGTGCCTGGATATGCTGGTCGGACTCGGTGTGCGTATGAAAAATATTGTTGTCACCGATATCGCAGGGGTGGTCTATCAAGGACGCACGGCGGAAATGGATGACAATAAGGCGCGCTATGCGGTGAATACCCTTGCGCGTACGCTTGGTGAGGTCATCATCGGTGCAGATGTGTTTCTCGGTTTGTCAGCGGGCGGGGTGTTAAAGCCTGAAATGGTTGAAAAGATGGCGCATCAGCCGCTGATTTTTGCGCTGGCAAATCCTAATCCGGAAATTCTGCCTGAGCAAGCGCGTGCCGTTCGTCCCGATGCTATTTTAGCGACGGGTCGTTCGGATTATCCGAATCAAGTGAATAATGCGCTGTGTTTCCCGTATATATTCAGAGGGGCGCTGGATGTCTGTGCAACGACGATTAACGAGGAAATGAAGCGTGCCGCCGTATATGCGATTGCAGCGTTGGCTCAAGTCGAGCAATCTGATGAAGTGGCGGCCGCCTATGGCAATGAAGAGTGCTCTTTTGGTATCGATTATCTTATCCCCAAGCCATTTGATCCCCGGTTGATTATGCGCATTGCACCTGCCGTGGCTCAGGCAGCAATGGATACGGGGGTTGCTGCGCAACCGATACTGGACATGGATGCGTATCGAGAAAAGCTGCAAGGCTTTTTATACCAATCCAATATGTTGATGAAGCCCGTGTTTGAAGCGGCTAGGCGTGCACCTAAAAGACTGGTTTATGCTGAAGGTGAGGACGTGCGTGTGCTGCATGCGGTACAGATTGTGCTTGATGAAGGTATTGCGTATCCGATTTTGGTTGGGCGTCCTGTTGTGGTTGAAAAACGCATTGCGAAATTAGGTTTGCGTATGCGTGCGGGTGTCGATTTTGAATTGGTCGATCCGGACAATGATCCTCGTTACCGTGAATACTGTCATGAATACCATAGGCTAGTGCAACGAAAAGGGGTGACGCTAGATTCTGCCAAGCGAGAAATGCGCCGCAGGACGACGTTGATCGCGGCGATGCTGGTGAGAATGAATGCGGCCGATGCCATGTTATGTGGCACGATTTTTCAACCGATGATGCATTTATTGTATATCGATCAAGTTATCGGTCACAGGCCCGGTAGCAGTGTCTATGCGGCGCTGAATATTTTGATGCTGTCTCAGCACACGTTGTTTATCTGCGATACACACGTTAATCTGGATCCGACCGCTGAACAAATCGCTGAAATGACGATCTTGGCTGCGGAAGAAGTACGTCGTTTCGGTTTGGTGCCGAAAGTTGCACTGTTGTCCCATTCTAGTTTCGGCAGTCATGATAATCCTTCTTCACAAAAAATGAGTCGGGCGCGTGAATTGCTTGAACAGTTGATGCCGGATCTGGAAGTTGAAGGTGAGTTACATGGCGATGCGGCGCTATCAGAATCATTACGCCTGGAAATATTCCCCGCCTCACGACTAAAAGGCGCAGCGAATTTATTAATTATGCCTAATCTGGATGCGGCGAATATTTCCTATAATTTGCTTAAGATGACGGGCGGGGATGGTGTTACTATTGGTTCCATCTTGCTGGGAGCCAATAAATCTGCCCATATTTTGACATCGACAGCTACCGCGCGTCGTATTGTGAATATGAGTGCGTTGGCAGTCGCCGCAGTCACGAAAAGAGGAAATAAATGAATAAGCAAGAAGTTGAATTTCTCAGCGAAGAAGTTGAGATGCTGATGCAAGAACGTGCAATGTTATTAAATGTAGCGGGTGCTGCTGCTGTGCTGATTTCTCATGTAACCGTGAAAAATCTCTCCCCCGAGGTTGTGGCGTCTGCCGAGAAACTATCCGAAGCACTCAATGTCTTGCGCGAGGAGACGCTACAAGATGCACTCGATACCCTGCACGGTGAGGTGAAGTAAGCCATTCCATCCGCTAGTCTTGGTTCGTTGGTGCCGATTTTTAATCGGGTGAATTTCATAGGGTTGACTGCTTGGGTACATTCGTAAGCAATATTCGATGTGAAAAACCCCCGAAATCGTGCGCGGCAGCCGGTCGGTCGGGCAGTCAGTCCCGGATTGTATGCAAGTGCTGCTGAGCCCATACCCTTAGCGGGCTGCGTGAGAAGCTTACTTGCTCAGAGCACTCTGTTCGATCTGTTGCAAATGTGGCGCTTCAATGCGGCTAATGCTAATCAGGTGCAAGGTCGCAAAGCGCGCACTTGAGCATTGAATCTGCCACAAACTTCAGGCCTTCATTCACAGAGTGGATAAACAGATCCACATTGATGGGCTTTGTAATATAGCTATAAAATCCTGCCACTAAGCCTTTTTCAATGTCCAGCAGCATGGCGTTCGCGCTAACGGCAATCACTGGAATGTACTTAGGGTGTAAGAAATTTTTTGTAAACACTGCTACGGCAGCAGGCGCTCTTGATGTAACGGCCACGGCTATAGGAGGGTGTTCCATTAGCGGCGTGAGTGCGCTTAACATGAGCAGCTATAACTTGGGCGCAGCGACTGACTTAATAGCTAACACAGGTACATCACTTCAAGTAATGTGTAATGGCTCTGCTCGGCCTGCCGTTATGTTTGGCAATATGCCCCCAGTGTTAAATGTGTTGTTATTTAAAAGGGCTAATAGTGAGGTGGAATTTCGTTCCCAGTCTTGCTCACATTCCCTATTTCATCTGTTGACTGGATGTGCCGGGCAAGTGTTTTACATAGCACTTCGAGTTGAGTGAGTTTTTGTTGCTGCTGATAAATGACTTTGTTCAGTTCTTCTATCATGTCTTCCTGGTAGGAAATTTTTGTTTCTATGTTTATTAAACGTTCTTCAATCATGGTGGTCTCTTAAAAATCGGCGACTAGCCTGGGGAAGGTTGATCATTCTAACGTGGTAAGGATGAAAAAAGGAAAGTCAGGTTGTTATCGTTGCAGAGAATCTGCCATGTTTTTAATGTCAGATGGTGCTAAGAGAGAAGTAAACGCTAAGCTATCTCAATTTATCGAAGTATCATTGCAGCGTATCTAAGCAAAGGGTAGCGGCACTTTTACCTATAAAAATTTCCAGGTTCTGACATGCGTCCAAAGTCACCCCCCAATTATCTTGCCGGTTATTCATTAGCACTGACCGAGCAAGTGCAAAATTTAATATCGCAAGGTGTGTTGGCAGACAGATTGCAGCGTAAATATCCTGAGGCGCATGAGGTGCGTACCGACCGCGCACTCTATGCGTATGTTCGAGTTATTAAAGATAAATATTTGCGCAATGCCGAGCCTGTCAATAAGATTCTGTTTGATGGTCGCTTGCATGTTATGAATAATGCCCTGGGAATACACAGTAGCGTTTCGCGGGTGCAGGGCGTTAAACTCAGAACTCACCGTGAAATACGCGTGGCGACGGTGTTTAAGGCGATGCCGGCCGATTTCTTGCGTATGATCGTGGTGCATGAGCTTGCGCATTTGAAGGAGTTTGCGCACAACAAGGCCTTTTACCAACTCTGTTTGAATATGGAGCCTAACTACCTTCAGTTGGAGTTTGATTTGCGGGTCTATCTTACCTACTTGCAGGCGGCAGGATCGCCGCTCTGGTAGTGTGATTTATAGTGCGCGCACCTTAACTGTTTTGCCTTTGACCTTGCCGGTATTTAATTTGCGTACGGCTTCATTGGCGATATTGCGCACCACGGCGACGTAGGTGGAGAAGTCGGTTACGGTGATTTTGCCGATTTGTTCTCGGGTAAAACCGGCATCGCCCGTCAGTGCGCCTAGTACGTCACCGGGACGAATTTTTTCCTTACGGCCGCCGAGAATCTGTAACGTGACCATAGGTGGCACCAGCGGCGACTCGTCCGCATCTTTTAGTTCGCTGATCTCATGCCATTCCGGTACGCTGCCAGTCATTTTGGCGATGCTAACAATGCGATGGCGATCACTGGGGCCGCACAAGCTCAGCGCCCAGCCATTTTCGCCCGCACGACCGGTACGGCCGATACGATGGATGTGGATTTCAGGATCGGGCGTGACATCGACATTAATAACCGCTTCGAGTTGCGCAATATCCAGGCCGCGCGCCGCGACGTCGGTTGCCACTAGTACGGAGCAACTGCGATTGGCGAACTGGATCAGTACTTGATCGCGCTCGCGCTGTTCCATATCACCATTTAACGTCAGCGCGTAAATCCCTTGTGCATGCAGCACCTCCAGCAAGGAGCGGCATTGCTGTTTGGTATTGCAAAAAGCCAAGGTGCTGACGGGTCTATAGTGCTTGAGCAGGATGCCGACAGCTTCCAGGCGCTCTTCATTACTGACTTCATAGTAGCGCTGGCGAATTTTGCCGGCATCATGCTGTTCTTCGAGCTTTACTTCCTGTGGATTGCGCATGAACTGACGCGCCAAGCGTGCAATACCATCCGGATAGGTTGCCGAAAACATCAGCGTTTGGCGTTCGTTTGGACAATGTTTGGCGACAAAGGCGATGTCATCATAAAACCCCATGTCCAGCATGCGATCCGCTTCATCCAGCACCAGCGTATTAAGCGCGTTCAAGTCCAGCGTGCCGCGTTCCATGTGATCCATGATGCGACCGGGTGTGCCGACGATGATGTGCGCGCCGTGTTCCAGGCTTGCTATTTGTGGCCGTATGGTTGAACCGCCGCACAGCGTTAGAATCTTGATATTGTCTTCAGAACGTGCCAGACGACGTAGTTCTTGCGTGACTTGATCGGCCAGTTCTCGCGTTGGACATAGCACCATGGCTTGTACGGCAAAACGACGCGGGTTCAGGCGGGTAAGCAAAGACAAGGCGAAGGCAGCGGTTTTGCCGCTGCCGGTCTTGGCTTGTGCAATAAGGTCATTGCCTGCCAGCGTGATGGGTAAACTGGCCGCCTGAATTGGCGTCATCGTGGTGTAACCGAGTTGTTGCAATGTGGCCAGCATTCCCGGTGACAGAGGCAAAGCGTTGAAATCGCGGTTAGCGGGGGATGAAAATGGGTTTTGGATAATATCGTTCATGTGTAATTATCCCAGTTTGTGGCGTTGTTTGTCTGTAAATATTGATTTAAGTTTTGTGTGTTCAATTTTACGGCCTTATTTGGCAACGCTCGCTCGTATAATGACGCAATGCGCGAACTTAGGGGGCATCATGAACATGACGATCCGTACGGTTTTTTTTATCTCTGACGGGACCGGTATTACCGCGGAAACGTTAGGTAATGGTTTGCTTTCTCAATTTGAGAATATTGAATTTCGTTATGTGCGCTATCCTTTTACCGATAGCATGGAGAAAGCCCGTGAATGTTTGCAGCGTATTGCACAGGTTAGGCTGAAAGAGGATCTGCAGCCCATTGTTATTATGACGATGATGAACGCAGAAATATCGAACTGTTTATGTGAAGCGGATGCGTTGTTTTTAGATTTGTTTGCAACCTTCATTGCGCCTTTAGAACTGTCGCTGGGTCAGCGCTCTACGCACAGTGTGGGGCGCAGTCACGGGCAGGATAACCGTGAATATGCAAAACGGATCGCGGCCATGAATTTTGCGCTGTCCCACGATGATGGCATTTCAGCGGCGGATCTTAAAAGTGCCGACGTGATTCTAGTGGGGGTGTCGCGTAGTGGTAAGACGCCGACCAGTTTGTATCTGTCATTGCAGTTTGGTTTGAAAGCGGCCAATTATCCCTTGATTCCGGAAGATTTCGAGCGGGGTTGTCTGCCATCCTGTTTGTTGCCCTATCATAATAAACTGTTTGGGCTAACGATTGCCCCGGAGCAGTTGCATCGTATTCGAGAAGAGCGCCGGCCTCACAGTCATTATGCCTCGTTAAAAAACTGTCGTACCGAAGTGGCTTTTGCAGAAAGTATGATGCGTCGTGCAGGCATAGCGTGGTTTGATATGACTTCGCGTTCAATTGAGGAAATGTCGGTGCATTTGTTGCAGGCAATTAATAAAAAACAGGATTAGTGCAGGCGTAGTTGCTTAATATAGCCGGTTTATGTGGGCTTTTTTGATTGCCGAGTTTGATTTCAGGAGGATTTTATCGTTTTTCGGTGTGCTATCGGATTAAATGCCCGCCCATCCCTGCTAATAATTGGGTAAGATTGCGTTTGCGTGCAAAAATGGCATGCGTATCGTTCGGGTGATCATCCATTATGAAAATTCACGAGTATCAAGGTAAAGAAATTTTGCGTCACTTTGGCGTTCCTACTCCGCGTGGGCTAGCTTGCTTTAACGTTGCTGAGGCTGTTACAGCAGCCACGGAATTGGGAGGGGCGATTTGGGTTGTTAAAGCGCAAATTCATGCGGGGGGGCGAGGTAAGGGCGGTGGTGTCATTGTCGCTAAATCGCTAGATGAAGTTCGTGTGGCAGCCCAGACGATTTTAGGTATGCATTTGGTCACTCATCAGACGGGAGTTGAAGGTCAAGTTGTCCGTCGTCTGCTTGTCGAAGAAGGGGCACAGATCGAGCGTGAATACTACCTGGGGATGGTGGTGGATCGCGAGTCACAGCGCGTCGCGTTGCTGGCAAGTAGTGAAGGGGGAATGGAAATCGAGGAAGTCGCGAAACATACGCCCGAGAAAATTCATACTCTGCGTATTGATCCTGTATTCGGTTTGGGTGAGACGGATGCGGCGCATACTGCTCGGCAAATAGGGATTCCCGAGGCGTCTATTGCTGCGGCAGTACTGGTGTTTCAAGGCCTGTATCGCGCATTTGTCGAAAAGGAAGCGATGCTCGCCGAAATTAACCCGTTGGTGTTAACGGCTGAAGGGAAAGTGATTGCACTGGATGCCAAGTTTAACTTCGATTCTAACGCTTTGTTCCGTCACCCTGAAATTACGGCTTATCGTGATTTGGATGAAGAAGATCCTGCGGAAATTGAGGCCTCTAAATTTGATTTGAGTTATATCTCGCTGGAAGGTGATATTGCTTGCCTGGTGAATGGCGCGGGACTGGCGATGGCAACGATGGATATTATTAAGCTATACGGAGGTAATCCAGCCAATTTTCTTGATGTGGGTGGAGGTGCGACACGTGAGAAAGTGACTGAAGCCTTTAAGTTGATGCTGAAAAATCCTGGCCTCAAAGCGATATTGGTAAATATTTTCGGCGGTATTATGAAATGCGATGTGATTGCCGAGGGGATTGTTGATGCAGTGCGTGAGGTTAAATTGACCGTCCCGCTGGTGGTGCGTTTAGAAGGCACGAATGTGGACTTAGGGAAAAAAATTCTAGCCGATTCGGGTTTGCCGATTATATCCGGGGCTGACATGGCAGATGCCGCTCAAAAAGTCGTTGCTGCAGCGAGGGGGCAATAATGTCTATACTGATTGATAAAAATACGAGAGTGATGACACAGGGCATGACGGGGAAAGTCGGTCAATTTCACACTTTAGGTTGTCTGAATTATGCCAACGGGGTGAACTGTTTTGTCGCCGGCGTGACCCCTAATAAGGGCGGTCAAAATTTTGAAGGGGTGCCAATTTATAACAGCGTGCTTGAGGCGAAGCAGCAATCAGGCGCGACCGTTTCGGTTATTTATGTTCCTCCCGCTTATGCTGCAGCGGCCATTGATGAAGCGGTCGAGGCGGATTTGGATCTGGTGATTTGCATCACGGAAGGAATTCCTGTCCACGATATGATACGTACTCGTTACAAGATGCAGGGCAAGCGCACCTTGTTGATCGGACCTAATTGTCCTGGGCTGATTACGCCAGACGAAATCAAGATCGGCATTATGCCCGGACATATTCATAAAAAGGGTCGTATTGGTGTGGTGTCGCGCTCAGGTACTTTGACGTATGAGGCGGTCGGGCAGCTCACGGCCTTGGGTTATGGTCAATCATCTTGTGTGGGTATCGGTGGTGATCCTATCAATGGCTTGAAACATCTAGATATTTTGCGACTTTTTAACGATGATCCTGAAACGGATGCGGTTGTGATGGTTGGTGAGATTGGTGGTAGTGATGAAGAAATCTGTGCCCGCTGGATCAAAGACAATATGAAAAAACCGGTAGTTGGTTTTATTGCAGGTATTACCGCCCCTGCGGGAAAACGTATGGGACATGCAGGTGCGATTATTTCAGGGGGACAGGGGGGAGCAGATACCAAGCTTGCTGTGATGGAAGAGTGCGGCATACACATTACCCGCAATCCTGCTGAAATGGGTCGCGTTATGCAGAAGATACTAGGGGCTAGTAAATAAGCAGTAGCGGGTGATGAATCACCTGCCACTTACCAATTACCAATTAAAGGGTTTTAAATGCTGGATATGTTTCTTACCACCTCATTTTGGGTGGATGTACTGAAAATTATTATGATAGACCTGTTGTTATCGGGCGATAACGCGGTGGTGATTGCGCTAGCATGCCGTAACTTGCCCGCTGAACAACGTAAAAAAGGTATTTTGTTCGGTATGGCGGGTGCGGTTGTGTTGCGTATCGTATTAACTTTCTTTGCGGTCAGTCTGCTGTCCTTGCCTTATCTGAAGTTAGTGGGTGCCATGCTGTTGTTGTGGATTGGTATCAAATTGATTTTGCCCGAAGATGAGCACGATGAAGGGAGTATCAAGGCCGATGCGCGGCTTTTGGGCGCCATTAAGACGATTATTGTTGCTGATTTTGTGATGAGCCTGGATAACGTGTTGGGTGTCGCGGCCGCAGCGCAAGGGAATGTGCCCTTGTTAGTGTTTGGCTTACTGATTAGTATTCCACTGATTGCATGGAGTAGCCAGTTGGTTCTAAAGGTTATTGATCGTTTTCCGTATGTGATTTTTGGCGGTGGGGCATTACTAGGCTATGTGGCGGGAGAAATGTTAGTCTCTGAGTCGTTGTTTGCGTCACTGCTAGAGTCGCGACCTTACTTGCATGTGCTCGTGCCTGTGGTATGTGCGGGGCTGGTATTACTTGTCGGCAAGTGGCTGGGGCAAAGGCAACTAATCCCAGATAACGCGGTCGATTTACTTGACGGGCATTCTACCGGATCGCAAAAGCAAGACTAAGGAGCAAAAATGAAAGTACTCATACCACTCGATGGTTCAGCCAGTGCACAGCGCGCGGTGGACTACGTCATTCATCATCAGCAAAGTTTTGGGGATAACCTCTCCTTGCTGTTGTTGAATGTGCAATGGAAAGTTGCGACGGGTAATGTGAAGTTGTTTATTAGCCAGGAAACGGTCAACGATTACTATCTTGAACAGGGAATGGCGGCAATGCAGGTGGCACGCAACGCCCTGGATGCAGCGCAACTTCCTTACCATTATCATATCAGTGTCGGTACGCCTGCCGAATCGATTGCACACTATGCCTGTGAGCAGTGTGTCGATCAGATTGTTATGTGCCGGCAAGGGCAAGGGGGGTTGCAAATGTTATTGTTAGGCTCCGTGGTAAGCAAGGTGTTGCATCTGACCGAGTGCCCTGTGCTTTTGATTAAGTAACTTGGGGTATGACATTGGCTGGCGCGCGTGAAATTGTCATTGGAACCAATTTGGGACGAGTGCGTACGTGCAATGAGGATAGTCTGGGTGTCGATGCCGAGTGCAGATTCGTTATTTTAGCGGATGGGATGGGCGGTCATAACGCGGGTGAAGTGGCCAGTCGTATTGCTGTTACAAGCCTACGTGATGAAATGACACGGGGGCTTGCTCTTGACGCTGTGGAGCTCGCAGAAGACGGTGTCAAATATCGGATTGATCTGCTTGATCGCAGCATACGTAAGGCAAACCGGGTTGTTTTACAAGAAGCCCGGCGTGTTCTTGAACAGAATGGAATGGGCACGACGCTTGTTTCCGTCTTGTTTTATGTAGATCATCTCATCGTAGGTCACGTTGGCGATTCACGTTTGTATCGTTTACGGGGTAAAAATCTGGCGTTGCTCACCCGAGATCACTCTTTTTTGCAGGAACAGATTGATTGTGGAATGATCAGTGTTGAGGGTGCTCGCCATTCCCAATATAAAAATCTTGTAACACGTGCCGTCGGTATAGAAGCAGAAGTCACCCCGGAGATTCATGTACATGACGTCGAGCAAGAGGATGTCTATCTTCTGTGTTCAGATGGGCTGAACGACATGATTTCAGATTTAAATATCCAGTCTATCTTGTACCGAACGCGGGATGATTTGACGCTTGGCGTCGAGCAATTGATTCAAGCTGCAAATGATCAGGGGGGGCGTGATAATATTTCGGTGATACTGATCAAAGTCAGGCAATCTTGCCATGCGAGGCTGAGCATATTTGAAAAAATATGTTATTGGCTGAAAAAGTAATGTGATGCAAGTGTTGTGTGTAAGGTCTTTATTTTTATGAGTGACACACGCGGGCGAAAATCAAGCAACATAATAGCGCAGGAGGATAGCCCGGACGGGGGCGTTCCCCGAATCGGAGTGTTTAAATATGAAACTCAGAGTATTGGGCTGTAGTGGGGGGATAGGTAATAATCTACACACGACATCCTTTTTGATTGATCACGACCTTCTTATCGATGCGGGTACCGGCGTAAATGGACTGAGTCTGGCTGAATTGCGTAATATCGATCATGTGTTCATTACGCATTCTCATATGGATCATATCTGTAATCTTCCTTTGCTGTTGGACAGTGTCGCTGAAGTACGCACGCGCCCGGTGATCGTCTATGCAACAGAATCTATTTTGGAAATACTCAAGCAGCATATTTTTAACTGGAAAATCTGGCCGGATTTTAGCCAAATACCCTCGCTCGCGCAGCCTGTCATGCGTTATCAGTCGATCGAACTAGGCGAAGTGATTGATTTGCAAGGGCGAAAAATTACTGCACTCCCTGCGGTTCATACCGTTCCTGCCGTGGGGTATCACATAGATAGCGGGCAGGCGAGTTTGGTATTTACGGGTGATACCTATGTTAATGATAGCTTGTGGACGGTCGTTAACCAGTTTTCGAATTTACGTTATTTGATTATCGAAACGGCTTTTGCTGATGATGAAATTGAATTGGCAATCTTGTCCTTGCACCTGTGTCCAAAGTTGCTGGCAGGTGAGTTGGCCAAGTTTACAGGTCATGCAGACATATTTATAACGCACTTAAAGCCATATAAATCCGAGTTGATTATGTCAGAAATAGAGGCTGCTTTGAGTCGGTTTTTACCTAAAAAATTGTTGCATGATCAGGTGTTTACATTTTAATCTGGTATGAAAGCATCGGGTCGCCGGGAGTTTGCTTCCGTGCAGGTGATAATTTTATCTGTGTTTGATGTAGGATTAGTGTGATTTTTTATCATGACGTTGAATGCAAAATTGATTAGTCAGCTTAAAGATCTTCACGAGATTGGTATTGCCCTGTCCGGGCAGAAAAATCTGGGTCATTTACTGGAAAAGATACTTGAGGCTGCTAAGCGAATTGTTAATGCCGATGCGGGTACGATTTATCTATTAGATGCGACGCAGTGTGCGTTGCGCTTTGAAATTGTACGAACCGACACACTGAATATTGCGATAGGTGGCGAGCGGGGTACGCCGATGGATTTTGGTCTGGTCCCTTTATATGATGCGGCAGGCTTGCCCAATCATGCCATGGTGGTTAGTCATGCAGTGCTCAGTAGGCAAACTGTCAATATCGAAGATGCCTATGTGTCGGATGAGTTTGATTTTTCAGGCACCCGTGCTTTTGATATCAAGAATGATTATCGTTCACGTTCATTTCTGACTGTGCCCATGATGAATCATGAGCAGGATGTGATTGGGGTGTTGCAACTCATCAATGCCCAGGATGAAGCGAGCGGTCTTATCGTCTCTTTTTCTGCTGATGATCAGCAACTGGTCGAATCGCTTGCCTCACAGGCTGCGATTGCATTGACAAATTTTCGATTAGTAAAACAGAATGAGGAACTATTCGAATCTTTTATCTATTTGATAAATAAAGCGATTGATGATAAGTCGCCTTATACTGCCGGACATTGTGAGCGTGTGCCAGTTTTGACGATGATGTTGGCTGAGGCCGTTTCCCGCACCACACAGGGACCGTTGAGTAGTTTTGTCATGAGTGATGCGGATCGTCATGAGTTAAAAATGGCAGGACTTTTGCATGACTGTGGAAAAATTACCACCCCTGTTCATGTCGTGGATAAGCCTACTAAATTACATACTTTGTTTGATCGCATTGAGTTGCTTGATACGCGCTTTGAGATACTCAGGCGTGATGCAGAAATCAATATGCTTAAAGTGCAGTTGGCAAGTGGCGGGGGTGATCAAGTTGAAAGGCGCGCGCAATATCAGGCTTACTTGCAGCAGTTGCATTGTGACCAGGAATTTTTAAGGTGTTGCAATCAGGGTGTTGAAAAAATGAGTCAGGCAGATAGATTGCGTGTTGTACAAATTGCACAGTATTCATGGTGTGACAGTGAGGGTAGGCGGCGTGCGTTCTTAAGTGCAGACGAAGTTGAAAATTTGAATATACCCTTTGGTACGCTGACGGCGAGTGAGCGCGGCATTATTAACCGTCACGTTGAACTTTCTATAAAAATGCTTGAAGCTTTGCCTTGGCCTAAATACTTAAAAAATGTACCGGAGTATGTGGGCGGGCATCATGAACGTATGGATGGTAAAGGTTATCCGCGAGGTTTGATGGGTAATCAAATGCCATTGCAGGCCAGGATTTTAGCGATAGCTGATATTTTTGAAGCGCTTACAGCAATAGATCGTCCCTACAAAGAGGGCAAATCACTGACAGAATCAATTACTATATTGGCTAAAATGAAACTAGGCGGCCATATTGATCCGGATGTATTTGATGTCTTTATTCGGGAAAAAATCTATCTTGAGTATTGTCAAAAATTTTTCCCCGAACTGTCTATTGAAGATATCGACTTAAGTCATATTCCGGGTATATCCCTATATCAATAGTTCAGATTTCCCGTACTGACAATATTTTGTGGCGTGGACAGAACTGACGCATGTCACTATTTGACGTTGAAATATAACGGTATTCGTAGTTTTTAAAATTTAGGAATGAGAAATGCGTGTACTTATTGTGGAGGATGATCCTGTATTGGCGGATGTGTTGGTTCGTATTTTACAGCGGGAAAAGCATACGGTGACGCACGAAACAAATGGACTGCTTGCCGATGCGCTGTTGGAAAAGCATCAGTATGAACTGGTTATTTTGGACATGGGTTTGCCTGATATGGAAGGAGGCGAAATACTGGGTCGTTTACGTCAGCGCAACGACAAAGTGCCCGTGTTAATTTTAACCGCACGAGATCGCGTGGAGGATAGAGTGCAGGGGCTGGACCGTGGTGCGGACGATTATCTGATTAAACCATTTGATTTGCTTGAGTTAGAGGCGAGGATAAGGGCGTTGTTGAGGCGGGGGCAGTCTGCGGTAAGCGCACAATTACAGGTTGGTGATTTGAGTCTGGATACGATAGGTCATCGTGCTTTTTTGAATGGTGAGCCAGTGGAGCTGTCGGCACGGGAGCTGAGCGTTCTGGAGATTTTAATGCTGCGAGTTGGGCGTGTTGTAAGCAAGGAGTTGTTGAGCGAACAGATGTCTGCGTTGGGTGATGATATGAGTATCAATGCGATTGAAGTCTATGTGCATAGGTTGCGAAAAAAAATTGAAGAGGGGAATGTCTCTGTGCGCACCTTGCGGGGACTGGGTTATTTGCTGGAAAAAACATGATTCATTCTTCCTCGTTCGTTGATGCCAGGACTTTGCGCCATAAATTGTTGTTATGGGTTTTGATCCCAATGTGGCTTATATTGATGCTCAATGTTGTTTTGGTACATCAATTTGGTCTTGATGGTGCAGATCGCAGGCATGATCAGTACTTGATGAATGCAGGGCGGATCTTACGTGATCAATTACGAACTGAAAATGGGCGCGTGATCATGAGGATGCATAGCGGCGCCTTGAATGTGCTGAACGCAGATGAAAAATACGATCAGGTTTATTACTTCCTTGCCGACGAAGCGCAGGGTTTTGGGTTTGGTAATGCTGACCTGCCTATGCCGGCTGAACCCTTGAGTGAAACGTCCGTCTATTACGCAGCAACTTATCAGGGGAAGCCGGTGCGTATGATGGCGGCCATTGTTCCTGAGAGTGATGTGCCCAGCGGTCGCGTTATTATTGTGGTGGCGAAGACTATGGTGCTGCACGATATAAGGGCTCGGGAATGGATGTGGAATATTTTGCCTTTGCATCTGTTATTGACGATTTTTGTGGGATTTATGATGTGGTGGGGGGTGGGGCGCGGCTTGCGGCCTATACTAAAATTGCAAGATGAATTGACACGGCGTTCAGCTCAGGATTTGAGCCCTTTGCCCGAACAACAGGTTGTCCTTGAGTTACAGCCCTTGATTCGAGGTTTCAATGGTTTAATGGCTCGTTTAGGCGATGCGTTGCGACTTCAACAAAACTTTGTTGCTGACGCCGCCCATCAGTTGCGTACCCCGCTTGCAGGACTCAAGGCGCAAGCGGAGTTGGCGTTATGTCTGACTGACTCTGTGGAGATTCAACATTCGCTGATGCAAATGCGCCGGGCAGCCGATCATGCTGCGCATCTGGGTAATCAATTGCTTATGCTGGCACGCGCGGAGCCGGGCCGGGAAAATTATACCGCTCAGACTGAATTTGACTTGGGTTCTTTAGTAAGAAACTGTACAGAATATTGGGTGCCCAAGGCCTTGCATAAAAAAATTGATTTGGGTTTCGAGCGCGGGGTGGGCGATTGCAGCATAGAGGGCTATTCAGCCCTGCTGCATGAAATGCTTGGCAATTTGATTGATAATGCGTTGCGCTATACCCCGGAAGGCGGGCGAGTGACCGTGAGAGTCGCACGTATCAATGAAAATGTGGTTCTGGAAATAGAGGACAATGGCCCGGGAATTCCAGAGGCCGAGCGTAAAAATGTGTTTAAACGATTCTATCGGTTACTGGGTAGTCATCAGGACGGGTGCGGGCTCGGGTTGTCGATTGTGCAAGAAATTTGTGATCGGCATCACGCGTTAGTGAGCATATTGGCGGGTGCCGAAAAGAAGGGAACGCTGTTTAGGATCATGTTTAAATACACCCAACGATCGGACATCGGACAGGCTTCAGGTGCTTACCATAAACCTAAAAAAAGCAGTTAACCTCCTTCCAGGATGAAGATCCGAGCGTAAATTGGTGGCGGTCGGTGCGTTATTTTTGAGACGATGTGATTCAGCAGAATATGCCATGGGTCTGCCTTGGGTAACTGCTCCGCAATCGCTT
>CAIOSY010000122.1 GCA_903861075.1 uncultured Nitrosomonadales bacterium | reverse complement strand
GTTCAGCATTCTTTAGCGTTTGACGACGATGATAATCAATGGGTACATTGATGCTTTGCGCAGTGCTGACTTCGATATAGAAGCCATGAACACGGTTATATTCAACTTTAAGGGTGCTAATTCCAGACCGGGCTCGCTCACGAACTTCCAATGCGAGTAAAAAATCACCACAGTTAATTTGGATTGCTCTCAGTTCATCTAAGTCGGCATCAAAACCATCGGCGATGACGCCACCTTCGCGCAATACACTTGAGGGTTCATTGCGCAGAGCGCTTTGTAAAAGCTCAGCTAACTTTGTTTCTGCTTGAAGAGCATCCGTTAATTGATTGATTAAAGGCGCAGTGCATGAGGCCAGTTCCGTATAAAGTTGTGGTAATGCAAGCAGCGTGTCCCGCAGCCCTGATAAGTCGCGTGGCCGGGCGGATTTTAACGCGATACGTGTGGTAATCCGCTCTACATCCACGCAGTTTTTGAGTTGTGTGTGTATTGCTTTATACAGTTCAGCAAGTTTATCCACTGCATCCAGTCGCGCCTGGAGTACAGCACGATCTCGCAGTGGATGATGCAACCAATGAGCTAGATGTCGACTGCCCATATTGGTGGCGCAGGTATCCAGAAGCGACAGGAGAGTAGGGGATGCCTCACCACGGAGTGTTTGGGTGATTTCCAAATTGCGCCGCGTAGCCGCATCCATGCGTACATAACAATCTGCACTGTATACCTGCAGGCTGCGAATATGACTCGTAGATTGACCTTGCGTTAAACGGACATAGCCGAGTAATGCGCCTGCCGCCTCCAAAGCAGCACCGTAATGATTGCATCCGAAACCGGCTAAGTCACGGGTTGCGAATTGTTGACAAAGCGTGCGACGTGCCGTGTCTAACTCAAAATGCCAGGCAGGTAGCCGCCGACTAACACAGCCTGTTTCTAAGATTGAATTTTCAGATTGTAATATTTCGGAGGGTTGCAAGCGTTCAAGCTCTGCGGAGAGATGTTCAGTGCGAGTCTCGCTCACGAAAAATTGACCCGATGCCAGATTTAACCACGCTAGCCCCAGTGTGTCATGGCGTTGATGTAGCGCTAATAAAAGATTATCGCGCTTATCATCCAGCAAGGCTGAGTCGGTGAGCGTACCCGGGGTAACAATACGCATTACTTTACGGTCGACAGGGCCTTTGCTCGTTGCAGGGTCGCCCACCTGTTCACAAATGGCCACGGATATACCGAGTTTTACGAGCTTGGCTAAATATTGTTCGGCGGCGTGAAAGGGAACACCACACATTTTGATAGGCGCACCATTGGCAGTGCCACGATGTGTCAGTGTAATGCCCAGTACTTTTGCAGCACGTTCCGCATCTTCAAAAAAGAGTTCATAAAAATCGCCCATCCGGTAGAACAGAAGCTCATCTGGATGTTCTGCCTTGATGCGTAAAAATTGCTGCATCATGGGTGTGTACTTTTCTGCCTGGGTCATAATAAAATTAACTATTTGTTTTTATTTGGTATTGTTGAGTTATCTTGTTCTCATGGCGTATTATACGCAAATGCTTACCTTCCAGAGTGCATCTGATTTTTGCTATTGGCTAACTTGCGGATAAATGGCAAGTCAACTTCGTTTTGCCGCGCAACCGATCAAAAAAATACTTTGTAAAAAAATATCAGTGACACGCAGATAATTAAAGTGACGAACACCCGTTGTATATATAGTGCGGGGATTTTAGCGGTGAGGGGTCTTGTGATGATCATGCCCAGCACTGCACCTATAATAAAAGTCCATGATTGAAACGTAAAGTTGACACTCCCCATTGCTTGCAAAACGGTTCCGGTGGAGATCAGTGTAATGACCATTAGTGACGTAGCAACGATGCCATTGATTGTGATATTGCTACAGCGTAATAATGCAGGCACGATAATGAATCCCCCCCCAACTCCCAATAAACCCGTGGCCAGTCCGGAAACACTTCCAATGGCGCTCAGTTTTAAAAATGAAGTGATATTCCAGTTGATACGCCCCGTATTTTCATTCAAAAGACATGATTTTTGCCCTACATTGCGGGTGGTAGACGGATTTCGCATAAGGCGAGCAGCAACGATTAACATGACGCAGGCGAATAAGCCCATCAATGCTTTTTGCGGTAATTGATGAGCTAAAGCCTGTCCTATCGGTGCGACTAGGATACCAATAAATGAAATTAAAAAGGCGGCACGAAATCTGACCAAGCCCTGTTTAAGTCCGCTCAGCATACCTATACATGCAGCGCTGGCGACTGCCATCAGTGCAATTGGGGCGGATTGCGTCATTGACCAACCTAAACCCAAAGTCAATGCAGGAACGGCAAGTATTCCGCCTCCTGCACCCGTCAGTCCGAGTAATGCGCCTATCAAGCCGCCCAGTCCTACGATGATTAACAGTGTGATCATTTTTTAGAAAATGTACTTAGCTGTACTCTTACTCTGCGGTGAGATGACGGGTACGGATTGCCTCACAACTGTCGCGAATAAGACTCGGTCCTGTATAAATCAGACCACTGTAAATCTGTACGAGTGATGCACCGGCCTTAATTTTATCTAGCGCATCGGCACCACTTAGTATCCCGCCCACGCCGATAATAGGTAATTCATTATGGAGTTCACGTGCAAGTTGGCGTATGACTATATTGGCTTTTTCTCGAACAGGAGCCCCAGATAAACCACCTGTTTCATCACCTTGCGGAATATTTTCAACACCTACGCGTGACAGGGTGGTGTTAGTTGCGATTACGCCATCAATGCGGTGCTTCATCAGTAATTGTGAAATCTGTGTAATTTGTTCAGACTCCATGTCGGGGGCAATCTTTAGTGCAATGGGCACATATTTACCATGCAGGTCGGCGAGTTTTTGTTGTTCTGCTTTCAATAATGAAAGCAGATTATTGAGAGCGGCTTCATCTTGTAATTGGCGTAAGTTTTTGGTGTTGGGTGATGAGATATTGACTGTGACGTAATTGGCATAGGCATACACTTTACGCAGACAGATCAAATAATCATCGGCGGCTTGTTCCATAGGTGTTGCGGCATTTTTGCCAATATTGATACCTAGAATTCCGGAATAGTTTGCCCGCTGCACGTTTGCAATTAAGGCGTCAACGCCCTGATTATTAAACCCCATACGATTAATAATAGCTTGTGCTTCTGGCAGGCGAAACAAACGTGGCAAAGGGTTGCCGGGTTGTGGTAAAGGTGTGATAGTGCCAATTTCAATATAACCAAAACCTAATGCGGCGAGTCCGTTGATGTACTCCCCATTTTTATCTAAGCCCGCAGCCAGTCCTACAGGATTTGGAAATGAAAGGCCCATTACCGTGCGAGGGTCATCTTGGATGCGAGCAGCGACCAGACTGCTTAAACCTAGTGTATTGAGGGTATTTAACCCCTTTAATGTAAGATGATGGGCGGTTTCAGGATCAAGTTTGAACAGGGCAGGGCGAAGCAAAGCATACATGGTTAAACTTTCAAAAGCAGTAATTTACATTTACGAGTGGTATATTATTTTTTTACTACGACGGGAATGGGAAATTTTTTCTTCTGTGTATACAGCGCTGTACGAGAAGTTCCTCGCCAGTATTCTGCGATCAAGTCGGCTAATTGCAGACAAGTCAGACCAAATACAATAAAGCCTGCTTGTGCAACCCAAATATTAGGTAAGTTTATGTCTAGGGCGGCATTGTTTTGATAGCTGATGATGGCGAGGTTACCAATGAGTATGCCTGATAAAGCGGTGCATATTACGCGCCCCCAATCGCCCGATTTTATACCTGAAAAAATCGTGCTTTCATGCCAGAGTAACTGGATAGAAATGAGCAATAACAGAGGGGATAGCCACAATAACCAGTATAATTTTGCGGGCCAGGCAGCCCCTCCCAGTAGGCCAAACAGGGCTAATGGGAGAAGAATGCGCGCAAGAGTTTCGCCATTGCCGGCACGAAAACTGACTTTGAAGGTGAGCGCTTTGAGCAAACCTGGAAAACTTCCGAATAGTGAGCGAGTGATCAATACGGCCGGTGCAAGTAAGGCAAACAGCGGGATATATATCAGTAATTGTACCAAGAGTGAGTTATCCTGTGGAACGCTCCAGGTAGCTACAAATAGATTCAGATAGCTCAATAATGCACCTAGCACGCAACTGCCAATACCGACTCCGATAAAGTAAGGCCGCTGTCCGCCAATCGGACTTTTCCCGGTAAGCCGTTTGACGGTGTGGTTGATCAGTACAACATAAAAAGCGAGCATCATGGTTGTGCGCAGTGTGGCGGTCACACTATTTATTTCGGGAACGGAGCTTGTGACAAGATCGCCCCATTGTGCCCCGCTCAAAAAAATCCCCGCCATAGGCAATAGCAGCAAGGTTGTAATAAAAATTCCTAAACGTGTTTTCATATTGCTTTATCTTTAATTTTTGAGTGCTATTTATCGGGGGTTGATTTTCAAGGTCTAATTTTAAAAATTTAAACGTATCGGCTTCCATAAGCCATCCTGTAAACCTTCGGCGGGTTGGTATTGTATTTTGTAGGACATTTTTCGACTATCTTTAATCCAGTAGCCCAGATAAACAAAATTTAGATCAAGTTTTTTGCACAGTTCAATTTGCCACAACACGTTATACACACCCAGTTGAGCCCGTGGCAAGTCTGGATCAAAAAAGGTGTATACAGAGGATAGGCCATCTGCTAGACAATCAATGATACTGACCATGCGTAAAATACCGTCATCGCGAAATTCTACTAACAGTGTATCAAGATGGCTGCGCAATAAAAAGCCCTGATATGCCTCACGATCCTCTTTGTCCATCCCGCCATTGGGGTGACGAACCTGTTGGTAGCGCCGATAAAGCTCATAATATTCCGTCTTATCTTGCAGGGGGTGCAGCGTTGCAACAAGCCTGCCATGTTGATTCCAGGCGCGTCGTTGAGCGCGATTGGGGTGAAATTTTTTGGAAATTACGCGCATTTGGACACACGCACAACAGTTATCACAATAGGGGCGATATATAAAAGTGCCACTACGCCGAAAGCCTTGTTGCATCAACTTGGAATAAAGAGGGGGACTGACGAGATGGCCGGGCGTCGCAAGCTGTGATCGCGCGTCCAAGTCAGGTAAATAACTGCAAGGGTAGGGGGCGGTTAAATAAAAATTTAGCGCAGAAGGATCATGGGCTGAGCGCATTAAGTTGGGTGTGAATAATTTAGGAGGCAATGTTCAGATCAACGAGTACGCTGAGTTTCGCAATAAATTCATTGCGTGACATCAGTCGTGCTCCCATCGATGCCAAGTGTGGCGTGTGCATTTGGCAGTCGATCATGCTGTATGGCAATCCGCAAAGGTATGTGAGTGCAATTTTTGAGGCATTGCTGACTGCGCTAAACATTGATTCGCCATAAAACATCTGTCCTAGTGAAATGCCATATAAACCACCGACCAATTTGTCCTCACGCCAGGTTTCTATCGATTGCGCGTATCCCATTTGGTGTAAGGTGCAATAGGCGCTAATCATTTCTTCGGAGATCCAGGTGCCTTGACCTTCACGTGGTGCAGCACAAGCACGCATCACCTGTTCAAATGATGTGTTCATGCGTATTTCAAACTCTCCCCTACGTAAAATTTTACTCAAGGAGTTTGAGCATTTAAATTCTGCGGGGAGCAACACCATACGAGGATCTGGACTCCACCACAGTATAGGTTCGCCGGGGTTAAACCAGGGGAATATGCCGTGTCGATAAGCATACAGTAATCGTTCTGGTGTGAGCGAACCGCCCGCTGCCAAGAGGCCGTTAGGTTCGGTGAGTGCCTGTGACACGGGAGGAAAGGGCGAACTGTTGCTTAAGCAGCTAATCATTTTTCGATATCAATACACAGAAAAAAACAGACAGAAAATCCGGCTTGAATATGCTGAATTTAAAGTTGCTGCGACGTTCAAGATGAGAGATGCACTATCTTGTCGCAAAGCCAAGCTTCGATATCGCGTAACTCAGTATTATTTACCGAGTGTTCCATCGGGTAATCCTGCCATTCAACATGGTAACCCAGCGCAAGCAGCGTATCGCGCGTATGCGTTCCCAGTCCGAATGGGACGATCGTATCGTGACGCCCATGCCCCATAAATATTGGGGTGTAACGAGAAGGCGGCGTGACTTCAGTTATCAGTGTTTCAGCCAGAGGAACATAACCGGAAAGCACTAACAGCCCGGCCAATGGTAAGTTATAGCGTAAGGCCGTGTGCAGTGCAATCGCAGCACCTTGTGAAAATCCCGCTAAAAAGATATGACTGGGTTTAATGCCCCGTGCAACTTCTTGCGTAATCAGTTCTTCGATTGAGGTGGCTGATTCACGTATTCCTGCTGCATCCTGTTGAGCATCGATGCGATCACTGGCAATATCATACCAGGCGCGCATAACATATCCCCCATTGATTGTGACGGCGCGGCGCGGCGCATTGGGGAAAATATAGCGCACAGCAACAGGTATCTGGAGTTCCTCCACCATAGGTACAAAATCTTGCCCGTCTGCACCAAGTCCATGCAGCCAGATGATGCTGTACTGGGGGTTGCTGCCCGAATCAAGGGTAATGTGAGTCAGCGGTTTTTTCATTTGGGTTCCGGAATCGTTTCACGTAGCACTTGAAAAATTTCCCGATAATTCTTGGCAAGTTTACCCGCTTCTTTTTCCTTTACCGAATTACGTATAAGGGTACGCAGACGTTGTACATCGGTTTGAGGGTAAACGGCTAATAATTCTGTAAGCGCGCTATCTCCTGACATCAGACGCTCGCGCCAGCGTTCCAATTGGTGCATATAGCCAATATGCTGTTGTGATGTGCCTTTCCAGACATTAAGTTTAGCAATAATCGGTTCAATTTCTACATCGCGCATTAGTTTGCCGATATATTGCATCTGACGACGAATTGCACCAAATTTTTTGATACGATGTGTTTCTTTAATTGCATCGCGTAGAGACTCGGGAATATCGAGTTGAGCGAGCTGATCTTTGCTCAGACCCACGAGTTCTTCGCCCAGGTCTTGCAGATCGTGCATCTGTTTTTTGATCTTGGTCTTGCTGGGTGGAAGTTCTTCCTCTTCTTCCACAACCAGGCTGCGTAAACCACGACCTGCGGGTTTAGCTGC
Source organism: uncultured Nitrosomonadales bacterium (assembly GCA_903861075.1). GTDB lineage: Bacteria > Pseudomonadota > Gammaproteobacteria > Burkholderiales > Gallionellaceae > Gallionella. Next base: position 142 of record CAIOSY010000122.1, on the reverse strand, counting down.
TACTTTCGTTGCAGCGTCTTCGTCATCTTCGTCATCTTCGTCATCTTCGTCGAACTCTTCGTCGTCTTCGTCGTCTTCGTCGAACTCTTCATCTAAATCTACTTCGAAATTTTCTTCGTCCACCAAGACTTCATTATTCAGT
>CAIOSY010000121.1 GCA_903861075.1 uncultured Nitrosomonadales bacterium | reverse complement strand
TCTCGCTTCAGGGTATATGTAAACAACTAAAGCGAAACTTGGAAACCCGCGCATAAATGCGATGACTATATTTAGGAAAGATACCTAGTCATGATGTTCTTTTTTGAACTGTCGATAGCGCCTGATCAGCGCATTGCTGGAACTGTCATGATCGAGCTGTGGCTCATCTATACTTTTAATTTCGGCAGCCGTTTTCTGTGCCAATACTTTGCCTAACTCTACTCCCCATTGATCAAATGAGTCTATATTCCAGATTTCTCCTTCTATAAACACACTGTGTTCGTAAAGTGCGACTAACATACCCAGCGATTTAGGTGTTAATTGTTCGATAAGCAGTGTATTAGTCGGACGATTACCTTCAAATGTGCGATGCGGCACTAATCGATCAGCAGTTCCCTCTGCCCTGACTTCAGCGTCCGTCTTGCCGAAAGCTAGCGCCTCGGTTTGCGCGAACAGATTTGCCATTAGCAAATCATGTTGCTCTCCTAGCGGATTCAAGGTCTGAAAGAAACCGATAAAATCGCATGGGATCAGGCGGGTTCCCTGGTGAAGCAACTGGAAGAATGAGTGCTGCCCGTTGGTACACGGCTCCCCCCAATAAATAGGCCCCGTTTGATAATCAACACAGTTACCATCTAGCGTAATATGCTTGCCGTTGCTCTCCATAGCCAATTGTTGCAGATAAGCAGGAAAGCGCTTGAGGTATTGATTGTATGGAAGTACGGCAATAGAATGCGTATCGAAAAAATTGTTATACCAGAGCTTAAGCAAGCCCATGATGACAGGAATGTTCCGCTCGAAGGGTGTCGTGCGAAAATGCTCATCCATCGCATGGAAGCCGGCAAGCATCTCTAAGAAATTGTCCGCTCCCACGGCGATCATAGTCGATAGACCAATTGCCGAATCCATCGAATAACGTCCACCATCCCAATCCCAGAAACCGAACATATTATCGGTGTTGATGCCGAATTTTGTCACCTCTTCGGCATTAGTCGATACGGCAACAAAATGTTGACGCACAGCATGATCGTCACCTAGCCTATGCAAACACCAATTACGTGCTGCGCGGGCATTAGTCAACGTTTCTAGGGTAGTAAAAGTCTTCGAGCAGATAATAAACAGCGTTTCTTCGGGATTAAGATCGCGGGTAGCTTCCTCAAAATCAGTGCCATCCACATTCGAGACAAAACGAAAAATTAGGTCGCGCTGACTATAATGTCGTAATGCTTCGTATGCCATCACGGGACCTAGGTCAGAACCGCCAATGCCAATATTAATAATATTACGGATACGTTTTCCAGTGTACCCCAGCCATTGACCACTGCGAATTTGTTCAGAAAAGACCGCCATTCTGCCTAGAACCGCATGGACCTCAGCAACAACATCAACACCGTCAAGCATGATCCTATCACCTTCTGGCGCACGCAAGGCGGTGTGCAGAGCCGCCCTGTGTTCGGTGACGTTGACAATGTCACCATTGAACATAGCATTAATTCGCTGCTGCAAGCCACATTCATCAGCAAGTTTTATAAGTAACGGTAGGGTCTCATCGGTAATACGGTTCTTCGAATAATCTAGGTAAATGCCAGCAATTCTCATTATGGCCACAGGCATTTGTTAAATTGATTCAGGAATAGGGATTTCAAGTCCTTTGAGCATAAATTCAAGCATCTGCTGCCAGCTCTCGAAGCATAT
>CAIOSY010000120.1 GCA_903861075.1 uncultured Nitrosomonadales bacterium | reverse complement strand
CATCAGGGTGGTACACATCGTCAATGTCCTGTTTTTCGACAATCTGATGTTCGACAGCAGACAAGGTCTGCGCAGCGGCTTTGAGCGCCTTGAGGAATAATTTCGCGCTCTGAAATGAGGGTGTAAGAAATTTTGTGTAAACGGTCATTTGGTAGGAAACTGCCGCCACTTTGAAAGGAGTTGCAATGACCGTAGCAAAAGCATTACCGAAAGACGTAATCGACAGCCTGCTGACCGGCTATAAAAAACCTGAAGACCTGATTGGCGAGCATGGTCTGCTCAAGCAATTGACCAAGGCGCTGGTCGAGCGTGCCCTGCAAGCCGAGATGGCAGAGCATTTGGGGCACGGCAAGAACGAGAGTGTCACCAACACATCCAGGAACACCCGTAATGGCACCAGCAGCAAGACGCTGAAGGGCGAGTTTGGTGAGCTACCTATTGAAATCCCCCGTGACCGCCACGGCAGCTTTGAACCGCAACTGATCCCGAAACATCAAACCCGCTGGAATGGCTTTGATGATAAGATTTTATCGCTCTATGCCCGTGGCATGACGGTGCGCGAAATTCAAAGCCATCTCGAAGAAATGTACGGTACTGAGGTATCGCCGAGCTTGATTTCCTCGGTGACCGATGCGGTGATCGAGGAAGTCAAAGCCTGGCAGTCCAGGCCGTTAGATACGCTGTATCCGATTGTTTATATGGATTGTATTCATGTAAAGGTACGCGATTCAGGCGCTGTTCGCACCAAGGCTGTATATCTGGCGCTGGGCATCAATCTGGCTGGCGAGAAAGAGCTGCTGGGCATCTGGATCGCCCAGACCGAAGGCGCCAAGTTCTGGCTACAGGTTGTTACCGAGCTTAAGAACCGCGGCATTCAGGACATCTTCATCGCCTGCGTGGACGGGTTAAAGGGCTTTCCTGAAGCCATCGAGACCGTCTACCCCAAGACCGCCGTGCAGTTGTGTATCGTGCACATGGTGCGTTACAGTTTGAACTATGTTTCATGGAAGCTGCGGGCAGAAGTCGCTGCCGGGCTAAAATCAATTTACACAGCCGCCACACAGGAAGAAGCGGAGCGTCAACTTGATGAATTTGAACAAAAATGGGGTGTCGATTACCCATCGATCGTTAAATCGTGGCGTAGCAATTGGCAACGCATTATCCCGTTCTTCGACTATCCGCCGGAAATCAGGAAAGTGATTTACACCACCAATGCGATTGAGTCGGTAAACATGAGTTTGCGCAAGATCACCAAGAATCGGGGCTCGTTCCCGAGTGACGATGCATTACTGAAACTGTTCTATCTGGCCATCAACAATATCAGCAAAAAATGGACGATGCCGATACGAGATTGGAAGGCTGCGCTAAATCGGTTTAATATCCAGTTTGAGGATCGGATGCCGCAGCGTTAAGAAAACCCGTTTACACAAAATCCAGGACACCCTCCAAAAACATGGCGAAAATGTTAAGAAACAAATTATTTTAGCCTATAACTCACTGTACCAATTTTGGAATCAAACTCAAGATTGGTCTAAATCAAAAAAGTTAAGACTCTTCTTAGACGTTGTCACAATTCAAAACATGTCCGAATTTTTTAAAAACTAGAAAACTTTCTTACCATAAATCACATTTTTTATTTAAAGTAGGACAATCTAGTGTTTCTAAGCTAGCTAAAAAGGTCGGCAACGAATGAGAATGATTTTGCACTACAATCGCTACAAGAATTTTTAATCCATTTTCACTTAACGACTCTACATCTTTATAGATGGAATACTCATTCTTTTCAGGGAATGCTATAACTTTTTTGTATTTTACTCGCTTGGGATCAGCATGAACAACCGTCCAGCTTAGAGGGATAGCCGAGGCTAGTATTAACATTTTTATGAAAATTTGTGTCATTCTCCCTCTCTTTCTCGTTTTTTAAATAATCTAAATTTTGACTAAAATAAAATCTACTTGAACTTTTTTTTTTTTAATTTACTTATAAGGTCTTGACTCCTTACCTTGTCATTCTAATTCAAACTCATGCAGAGAAAAAT
>CAIOSY010000119.1 GCA_903861075.1 uncultured Nitrosomonadales bacterium | reverse complement strand
TCCGCCATTTGTTGCTGCGTCAGCCACAAGGTTTCGTTTTCAAGCCGCGTCTCCAAGTGGATTGTGTCGTCCTCGCTCTGGTAAAAAATAATCTCGCTCGTCATTGAGTATTCTCCATACAAACAACCGAATGGTAAAAGTTAGTAATGCCAAGTCGAGCAACGTAGCTGGAGTCGGAATCAAAAAGATGAGTCTTGGGCGTAACCGTTACAAACGGATACAAACCGGATTTACGCTACTGGAAAATATAGGATCATCTGTTATGCAGTAGTAGGTTTCCCCGGAAATGCAGGTCGATTGTCAGGTTGGAGCGTACTTCGCTTGTGGTTGAAATAACGCGTATTGGGTTGGCGCTTCAATTATTCGTTCCGCAGAAATTGCAGTGAAGTTTGTAACTAGAGCTTCAATAACTGGGTTTCTATTTTTTTCTTTGCCACCCACATGATAGAAATGCTCACGGGTAATAACTGAATGTTTTGACCATAGCGTCTTAACGTATTCATTCTCGCGATAATCATTATGATGCCATGTAGAAAGAATGAATTTTCCTTCAAACTCAGAAAGATTGTCAAAGAGCTTATGCTCGTGGGAATCATCCCAGCCATTGTAATAGTCCACATGTCTGCCAATATATGGTGGGTCGCAGTAAATAATATCCGATGATGATGCTTCAGAAATTGTTTTGCTAAAGTCCTGACACTTGAAAATGAATTTTTTTGTCTTAATGATTTTGGATGCCCAGGCAACTTGATTGGTGATTTTTGTTACATAGGCTTGTGCGAAGCGCTGAGGCTTTCTACAAAATGGGATGTTAAATCCTCCTTTTCGATTGAAGCGAATCATGCCATTAAATCCAGCGCGATTAAGGAACAGGAAATCCAAAGGCGCGTGGTCGGTATTAAATCTATCACGCACAAAATAATAATGATCTTCGCCTTGAGTTAATAGAAGATCACCTTCGCGTATTAGGTATTCCTTAACGATTTCAGGCGTTATCTCTCCAGACGCGATACCAGAATAAAAATTAATTAAGTGAGGATTGCTATCACATAAAATTGCCTTATGAGGCGCAGTATTAAAAGCAACCGCACCCGTTCCCATAAATGGCTCAACCCACGTGCCAGTAAAATCACTTGGAACAATACTTCTAATCCATGGAACGAGTTTTGTTTTAATGCCTTGCGATTTAATCGGTGGCACACCCACTTTATCTGTCATTCTTTACCATTCCTCTTTTTGACGATCAAAGATACATCGCCATTTTTGTATTCTACGAATTCTCTAAGTGAAGAAATTTTCTTCGTATCGCCTTTTCCATCCTGAATAGTGATTTTTTTGTAGTTCATCCAGTACTCATCAAACCAGTGTTCGCCTAAGTTTGAAAACATACCGCGACCATTAATTATATCGGCTATGCGGTTGATACTTCCGATGTTGGCGGTATTTCCACTTCCACCTTTATCGCTGGCAATTTTCCATTTTTCTGTTACAAAGAAGTGGAAGTTTTTTGCAACAGAAGTAATGGATTGTAATTCGTTAACGTTATGCGATTTTGTTTCATCAATGGTCGCGCCGTCTGCTCTGTCGTAGATGATGCCAAGACAGAAATGGCCTGAATATGACGCGTAGGGAAACTGAATATTCTTTGTGCTGGTTCGATTTTCAAAATATTCTCCGTGTGAACCAAGCGTAAATCCATTGCATAAATGAGGTTTCGTTGGGTTTCTGTAGGTCGTTTTGAAATCAACAGCGAATCTGACAGATTCATCACTTGCTTTAACAAACGATATGTCGGGGTAGTAATTTTGGTGTTCAGCGAGTACTACTTTGAATCCGTATGTCTGCGCAAAATGTAGAATTTTAGGAAACAGGTGAATTTCAAGGATTTTGGACACGATCTTAGTGTCAGAGGAAATCGTATATACGTTCTTGAAAATATCAATGAAGCCTTTTACCGTCCATTGTCCATCATCAGTGCTGATATGTTCCCTAAGCTCAGTTACCAAATCTTTAAGCTTCTCTGCAAAATACTCTTTCTCGGTCATATCAATATCGCCTTAATTTTTTGGTTGTGCATTCTACAGGTCAAAACAATTTATCGAAATGTATAGGTGATTTGGTTGGCTGAATTTCTTAGTTGTCTTCAAAAACTGTCCATAAGCATCAGCGAATGAAGTTGAGAAGTGCCATGGTTAAGCTTATAGCATCGCTGAACGGTTATCACGGCCCCATAGTCGATTTGCCAGTTCAGTGTATCGGTCAGCGGTATATCGGCTAGGTGCGCCAAGATGGCGCGAATTGTGCCGCCGTGGGCTATCAGTGCGATATTTTTCTGAGGAAGTTGAGTTAAATCACTAAGAAAATCTTTTACTCGCAACATGACTTGATGCGCTGATTCACCGCCGAGCGTGGCGTAGCCCATGATGTCGGCCACCCATGCGTCGATTTCACAACGCTCAATTTGATTCCACGCACGGCCTTCCCATTTGCCGAAATGTATTTCCATCAGACGAGAGTCCGATGTTAGTGTGCAATCGGATGTTCTTGCTAAAAAATCTGCCAGTTTCCGGGTGCGCAGCAAAGGCGAGGTGATGATGAGATCAAGCGGCGACAGCCAGTTTACAACGTTGGCGGCTTGCTCTTCGAAGCCGGTGCTGACGTCCATATCGAGCTGACCGTAACAGATTCCGGGGGCGATGTCGGGTTGGGTGTGGCGAATTAAATACAGGGTTTGCATCAAATGGTTGCCAGTAAACCCAGATAAAATGCCAGTTCGGTGAGTTGTTGCACCGCGCCCAGGCAGTCGCCGGTGTAGCCGCCCAGACGTTTTTGCAGTCGCCACGCCAGATAGATGCGCATTACTAACGCGGCAAAAACGGCGCCGATTAAATTAACGAGAGGCGCGCCTGCGGCAAATAGTAGAACCAGCGAGGCCATGCCGGTGAGCGTTGCGATGGCGAAACTGAGTTTGCTGATTTGTTGTGCTGCAGGTTTGGCGCGCGCAGTATCATCGTCGCGAATATAGCGTTGCGTGAGCATGATGCTGGTTGCCATCAGGCGACTGAAACTGTGTGCGCTAATGAGGGTTGCAGCGACCAGCAGCGCCGAATACGCGTGGCACAATTCCACCAGCGCCTGATATTTCATCAGTAAAGCCAGCACCAGTGCGATCACGCCATAAGCACCGACGCGCGAATCCTTCATAATCGCCAGGGCTTTTTCTATCGTATAGCCGCCACCCAGGCCGTCCACAAAATCGGATAAACCATCTTCGTGAAATGCGCCTGTGATGAGAATACTGGTTGTCATAGCAATCGCGACGGCCAGTGATAGCGGCAATATTTGTGCGAATAGCCATAGCGAGGCGGCAGAAAGTGCACCGACCATGATGCCCACCAGCGGAAAGTAGCGCGCCGCCTGATTGAGTTGTTCGGCGGATTGACCAACCCACGCAGGTACAGGCAGGCGCGTGAAGAATTGGAGCGCAGTAAGGAATAAACGTAGTTCTTGCAGCATGGCAGGTCGGATAGTTGGCAGCCGTGCCAGACTAGCAGTGACAGCCTGTGCTGGCAAGGGGCTATGCCAGAACAGGCACTTTTCTGATAAAGTGTGCGTTATGAATTTATCCAGCACCCAGCTTTATTTACGCCTCCTGAAATATGTCAGCCCTTACTGGCGTATATTCGCCCTTTCACTATTGGGAATGATCATCGTGGCCTCCACCGAACCTCTGGTGCCGGCGCTTATGAAGCCCATGCTTGACGGGACTTTTGTACATAAAGATCAGGCTATGATGCGCCTGGTTCCCTGGATTATCCTGCTCATTTTTTTGGTACGAGGTATCGCGACCTTTGTGGGTACTTTAGCGATCAGTTGGGTAGGGAACAAGCTGGTGATGGATTTGAGGGAAGAGATGTTTCGCAAGTTGTTGTGTTTACCAACGGCTTATTATGACGAGAATGCCACCGGCTCTTTACTATCGAAGTTAACTTATGACGTGACTCAGGTGACGAATGCCGCGACGGTGGTGGTGACAATTTCGGTGCGAGATAGCATCGTCATGGTAGGTTTGTTAGGCTGGTTATTTTATCTTAACTGGAAGTTGACGCTGCTCACGCTGCTGATGGCGCCGGTGATTGCCTTTATTATCAGTACCATCAGTAAACGTATGCGTCTGTCCAGCCGGGATTCGCAAAACGCAATGGGTGATATGACGCAAGTGATAGAAGAAAGTGTTTCCGCGCACAAGGTGGTAAAGTTGTTCGGCGGTCAGCAATACGAGCGTAATCGTTTTCATGAACAGGCCAACTGGGTGCGTCGCCATGCCATGAAACAGGCGTCTGCTTCTGCTGCCAATGTGCCGATTGTGCAGATGGTTGCAGCGGTTGCTTTGGCGGTAGTAGTGTATCTGGCAACCTTACAATCGAATGCAGATGAAGTCACGGTAGGGGGGTTCGTCTCATTTATTATGGCGATGTTGATGCTGACGGCGCCGCTCAAACGGCTGACCGGGGTGAGTGAGTATTTGCAACGCGGACTGGCCGCCGCCGAAAGTGTGTTTGCCTTACTCGATACCTTGGGAGAATCGGATCCGGGTAAAGTTGAGATCGGGCGTGTTCAGGGTGAGTTACATTTCAATAATGTACAGTTTAGCTATACCCCGGATGCGCGACCGGTACTGAAAAATATCCAATTGGCAGTTCGTGCAGGGGAAAACGTCGCTTTTGTCGGTGCGTCCGGCAGTGGTAAGACCACACTGGCCAATCTGGTGCCGCGTTTTTATACTGCAACAGAGGGAGATATTTTTCTGGATGGTCATAATCTTACCGAATTAACACTGGCAAGTTTACGTGCCAACATCGCCCTTGTTAGTCAAGAAGTTGTGCTATTTAACGATACCTTATCTGCCAACATTGCTTACGGGCAAATGCGCGTGGTGTCAGAAGCTGAAATTATCGCGGCTGCTACCGCAGCACACGCGATGGAATTTATCCGTGAATGGCCGGAAGGCCTGAAAACGCTGGTGGGTGAGCGCGGCGTAAAACTGTCGGGCGGACAGCGACAGCGTATCGCAATTGCAAGAGCCATACTAAAAAATGCACCGGTGCTGATCCTTGATGAGGCCACTTCTGCGCTGGATTCTGAATCTGAACGTCATGTGCAGGCCGCTTTGGAAGGTTTGATGCGGGGACGTACCACACTGGTTATCGCCCATCGCTTATCCACTATCGAAAAAGCAGATCGGATTGTGGTGTTGCAAAAAGGCGAAATCATCGAGACCGGCACGCATAGTGAATTGTTAGGGCTGTGTGGCGTTTATGCGCAACTACACAGCATTCAGTTTGCTGTTTCCAAAAATTCAATCCCATAAGCGCTATAAGGTTGACGTGCTGAGTTTATTCGCCTAAATTGCACTACCATTCAACCCACCTTTAGGAGATACACATGGCCGTTCTCGTAGGCAAAGCAGCACCCGATTTTACCGCAGCCGCTGTAATGGGCAACAACGAAATCAACGAATCATTTAATCTAAAGAGTCATATCGCGGGCAAAGCTGCGGTGGTCTTTTTTTACCCGCTTGATTTTACCTTTGTTTGCCCTTCCGAGCTGATTGCATTTGATCACCGTTTGGCTGAGTTCAAGAGCCGTGGCGTAGAAGTGATCGGTGTTTCTATTGATTCACAATTTACGCATCTGGCATGGAAAAATACCCCGGTTAATAAGGGTGGTATCGGCCAGGTTGGCTATCCTTTGGTGGCTGATATCAAGCATGAAATCTGCCTAGCCTATGATGTTGAATTGGCTGGCGCAGGCGTGGCTTTGCGCGGTTCATTCCTGATCGACAAAACGGGCGTGGTTATGCATCAAGTCGTGAATATGCTGCCGCTGGGTCGCGATATCGACGAAATGCTGCGCATGGTAGACGCGCTGCAATTTTTCGAAGAGCACGGTGAAGTTTGTCCCGCAGGTTGGAGCAAAGGCAAGCCGGGTATGAATGCATCAACAGATGGTGTTGCGCAGTATTTGGCAGATCACGCACAAAGTCTTTAAAGTTCCAAACCCTGAATTTTTGAAGGGGATAGAAAAAGGCCATCCGCAGGATGGCCTTTTTCGTTAAAATTAGCAGTAATTACAACTTATTCTTTACCATTATGTTGATAGGCTTTGTTGTTATCTACTTATTGTTTTCCATTGGTATTGGTGTCTACGCCTCGACGCGGGTACATAATGCCCGCGACTTCGTGGTGGCAGGGCGAAATCTGCCTTTGCCTATTGTCACAGCGACCGTCTTTGCAACCTGGTTTGGTGCGGAAACGGTATTGGGTATTTCGGCAACTTTTGTTAAGGACGGCTTAAGTAGTGTGGTGGCCGATCCATTCGGCGCGAGTCTTTGCCTGATTATTGCAGGATTGTTTTTTGCTGCACGCTTATATCGCATGAACCTGCTCACTATCGGGGATTACTATCGGGCGCGCTATGGTCGTAGCGTTGAGCTTGTTATGACAATTTGCATCATGATTTCTTATCTTGGGTGGGTGTCAGCTCAAGTGACAGCACTGGGTTTGGTTTTCAGTCTGGTGAGCGGGGGCGGTATTACGGAGTCAACCGGGATGGTAATCGGTACCGCTATCGTACTGGGTTATACCATGTTCGGCGGAATGTGGTCGGTCGCATTGCTTGATTTTGTACAAATGACGGTCATTATGACGGGAATGTTGCTAATTGCAGTGCTGGTCAGTCCAGAGGCGGGCGGGGTGAGTGCTGTTGTCAGTCATGCTCGTGATTCGGGTCATTTGCAGTTATTTCCGCAAGGCGGGTATGAGGTCTGGATTCCTTTTTTTGGCGCCTTGTTGACGATGATGTTGGGTTCCATTCCTCAGCAGGACGTGTTTCAGCGCATGACATCAGCGCTAAATGAAAAGACAGCGATACGAGGCTCGGTTTTTGGGGGGGTGTTGTATTTTTGTTTTGCTTTCGTCCCGATGTTCTTGGCATATGCTGCGACGCTTATTGATCCTGATGTATTTGTGGGTTTGATTCAGACCGATTCGCAAAGCGTGTTGCCGACGCTGATATTGACGCATACACCGATGATTGCTCAAGTGTTTTTTTTCGGGGCACTACTCTCGGCGATTATGAGTACGGCATCCGCTACCTTGCTGGCTCCTTCAGTGATGTTCACTGAAAATATTCTCAAACATTTTGCGCTGAAACATATGAGCGATCAACAGTTGCTGCGGACGATGCGCGTCATTGTGGTGACTTTTGGTTGTATTGTGCTGGCTTTTGCGCTGAACTCCAATGCGAGTATTTTCAAAATGGTGGAAAATGCTTACAAGATCACTCTGGTCGGAGCCTTTGTGCCGTTGGCATTCGGCCTTTACTGGCGGCGGGCGAATAATCAAGGCGCGCTGGTTTCCATCATTTTGGGCATCGCGTCTTGGTTGTTAATGGAGAAATTCTATACAGGAACGATCTGGCCACCGCAGCTAGTGGGTTTGTTGTTTAGTGTGTCTGGTATGTTGCTGGGGAGTTTATTGCCAAATTGTTTACGCGGCATACATTCTTTACCTAAATAACGTATCTTTTGTCATCATACTGTCATAAATTATTCATATTCTGCTAAGCTCAAATAGAGGAGTGGCGATGAATGCGAAGATTCTGATTGTAGAAGATGAGCCGGCGATACAGGAGCTGCTGGCTTTTAATGTCACGCAAGCGGGATTTATCGCACTGCGAGCAGGAGATGCTGATGAAGCATGGCAGCATATACGCGATTATTCACCGGATCTTATTTTGCTAGACTGGATGTTGCCCTCCATAAGTGGTGTGGTGCTGGCTCGGCAGTTACGCAGCGATGCGCGTACCAAAGAGATTCCGATTATCATGTTGACTGCGCGCGGGGATGAGCGTGATAAGGTGCTCGGGCTGGAATCGGGTGCGGATGATTATATTACTAAGCCGTTTTCTCCCCGGGAGTTGATGGCACGTATTCGTGCGGTGATGCGTCGACATATTCCGATATTGTCGGATGATAAGGTTGTGATGGGTGGTTTGGAGTTGTCTCCTGAATCGCATCGTGTGTTGGCAAAAGGACTGCCCATTGAATTAGGGCCTACCGAGTTTCGATTGCTGCACTTTTTTATGAGTCATGCTGAACGTGTCTATAGTCGCACACAATTGCTTGATCAAGTATGGGGAACGCAGGTGTTTGTCGAGGAACGCACCGTAGATGTTCATATTCGCCGTTTGCGGGCATCCCTTGAAGTTTCTGGTTTGGACAGTCTGATACAAACCGTGCGGGGTAGTGGTTATCGATTTTCCATTAGCTAATTTAATTGGATAGAATCGCCGCAACGGGCCCTATTGCTGATGTGTTAATTGCCGGCTGTTGCTAATTTTAAGGATTAATCTTGCAGGATTTTTGGATGCGCGTAACGATGCCGGTAATATTCGGCGCACTGGTGGCTATATTGTTATGGGGGATGTTTTCCGCTGTCGCAGCCTTGCTGTTTGTGTTGTTGGTGCTGCTTCTGCTAATGGGTCTGCATGCCTGGCAGTTGTATAGAATGGGTGAGTGGTTAAAAGAACCGCGTATCGAAACCATACCGGAGGCCGAGGGTGTGTGGGGTGAAATTTTTTCGCGGCTATTCAGAATGGTTAAGCGCCATAAACTTACCAAGAAAAAGTTGGCTGCTGAGTTAGTGAATATTGAGCAGGCAACCGCAGCCTTGCCTGAAGGCGTGACGAGTCTGAATGAAGTCAATCGAATTGAGTGGTGTAATCCGCTTGCAGAGTTTCATTTTGGTATCAACGCAAATCGCGATATTTTGCAGGACATCACTTATTTGGTTCGTCAGCCTGAATTTATTGATTATCTGCAAGCTGGTAACTTCAGTATGGCGTTAGTGATGAAGTCAGCACGTCACCAGGATTTGGTTTTGTCGATTAACCTGATTTTCTATGCTGATAACAAGCGATTGTTGATTAGTCGTGATATTACGCAGTTAGAGCGGATGGAAACCATGCGTCGAGATTTTGTCGCCAATGTGTCCCACGAATTGCGTACTCCCTTGACTGTGATAAGCGGCTTTGTAGAAAATTTGCAAGATATGCCTGATTTATCTCGTGACAATATCCAACGCGTTTTAATGCTGATGGCTGAGCAGAATCGTCGTATGGATAGCCTGGTGTCGGATTTGCTGACCTTGTCGAGCTTGGAGAATGAGCAAAGACCGTTGCGTGCGGAAATGATTAATATTAAAGCGTTGTTGGAGGATATTTACCAGGACGGGCAGATGTTAAGCCCCGGGCGTCATCAGCATAGTCTGGAAATGACAGGCCCTGCGTATTTGCAGGGTAATCGTGATGAGTTGCACAGTGCATTCAGTAATCTTGTCAGCAATGCAGTGCGCTATACGCCTGAAGGTGGCGCGATTAAGTTGCGTTGGTTTGTACGTGCAGGCCAGCCCGTTTTTTCTGTGCAAGACAGCGGTATAGGCATAGAAGCGCACCATATTCCCCGTCTGACGGAGCGTTTTTATCGAGTTGATCTGGGTCGGTCCCGTGAGACCGGCGGTACAGGCTTGGGCTTGGCCATCGTCAAACACATTGCCTTACGTCATCATGCACACTTGGAAATAAGTAGCCAAACAGGTCATGGTAGTACCTTCTCGCTGCTATTCTCAGAGGCTAAGATTGGATAGATTCTTAGCCTGGCCCCACTGTAACGTTGCTTGTTTAATTTCCAGTAATTAAAGCAATACTCTTTCTATCCCGCCGTTGTTTGCCTTTTTTACAAAGTCTGCCATCCAGTTATCCCCGAGTAAGTGTTTGGCCATTTCCACGACGATATAATCAGAAGTGGTCCCGCTGTCCTCGTCGTATCGGGACAAGCCTTGCTGGCAAGCTGGACAAGAGGTAAGTATCTTAATGTCGCCTGTAAATCCATCATCACGCAACGCATTCGCACCTTTGCGCATTTCTTCTTCCTTGCGAAAACGCACCTGAGTGGCGATATGCGGTTGTGCGACACCGAAGGTGCCTGATTCGCCGCAGCAACGTTCATTGACAGGTACGTGGACAGCCATCAGTGTGTCCACAACGGTTTGCGTTTGATAGGTTTTCATTGGCGAGTGGCAAGGTTCATGGTACATATACCTTATGCCGTTTACCGCTTGCACTTTAATATCTTTTTCCAGTAAATATTCATGTATGTCTAGCAGACGACAGTCGGGGAATATTTTGTCGAACTGGTATTTTTGCAATTGATCCATACAAGTCCCACAAGATACGATGACTGTTTTTATATTCAAATAGTTGAGCGTGTTGGCAACACGATGAAATAAAACCCGATTATCTGTCGTGATCTGAGATGCTTTATCGCCCTGACCGGATGCGTTTTGTGGATAGCCGCAGCATAAATAACCGGGTGGCAGAACGGTAATCGCGCCTGTTTCATAGAGCATCGCTTGAGTGGCAAGCCCTACTTGGCCAAATAAACGCTCAGACCCGCAGCCTGGAAAATAGAATACGGCCTCTGAATCTTCGCTGGAACGATTGGGATTGCGGATAATCGGTATTACGCTATTGTCTTCAATGTCGAGCAGCGCACGCGACGTTTTTTTAGGCAAGTTACCCGGCATCGGTTTATTGATGAAATGAATGACGCGCGACTGCAGGGTGGGTTGTCCCACGGAAGAAGGGGGGTGTGCAATTTGTTTCTTGAATAAACCAAGGCGACGGCCTAGTCCGTGAGCGAGGCGTTGTGCTTTGTATGACCATTCAATCATTGCTTTTCGCATCAAGGCGATGCTGACAGGATCAGTGGTGTTCAGGTATAGCATGGAAGCGGTGGCTACCGGATTGAATTTCTTTTTGCCCTGTTTGCGCAAAAAGTTACGCATTGCCATTGATACATCGCCAAAGTCAATATTTACAGGGCAGGGATTTAAGCACTTGTGGCAGACGGTGCAATGGTCAGCCACATCATTGAATTCGTCGAAATGTTGTATGGATATGCCGCGTCGGGTTTGCTCCTCATATAAGAACGCTTCGACTAACAAAGATGTCGCGAGTATCTTGTTGCGTGGTGAATACAGCAGATTGGCGCGCGGTACATGCGTGGTGCAAACGGGTTTGCATTTGCCACAGCGCAAACAATCCTTGATTGAATCAGCGATTTCACCGAGTTCACTTTTTTCCAGAATCAAGCTTTCCAATTCCATCAGGTTGAAACTGGGGGTGTAAGCGCGCTCCAGGTTGCTGCCAGGCAACAGTTTTCCTTTGTTGAAGCGACCTTCCGGGTCTATCTTGTTTTTGTAAGCGATAAAAGGGGCGATTTCCTTGTTATCTAAATAATCAAATTTGGTAATGCCGATGCCGTGTTCACCGGAAATCACGCCGCCCAGATCCTTTGCCAGTTGCATAATACGGTCAACTGCGGCATAAGCCTGTTGCAACATTTCATAATTATCTGAATTGACAGGAATATTCGTGTGTACATTACCATCGCCGGCATGCATATGCAATGCAACAAATACCCGTCCTTTGAGGACTTGCTGATGTGTAGCCGTGCAGGCTTCCAAAACGGGTTGATAAGTGCTGCCGCTGAAAATATGGCGTAGTTGCTCGCGTAATTCCTGTTTCCAGGATGCGCGTAGCGTGTGATCTTGCAGGGCTTCAAAAACTGTTTTGGGTTTTCCGCTGCTCAATAGATCGGTGAGGGCGGGTAGGAATGAATTTAGAATTGAAAAATCGCTACTCGGTTTGTCGAGGTTATTTTGCAACCATTGCCAGCGTGTACGTACTTCAGCGAGTAGCTGTTTGGCATCCTGAGCGCGGCTCCCTAACAACTCGGCATCGCCCAGTTGTTTGTCGTCCTGATAATATAGTGGCAGATCGCCTGCAAAAAACTCATCTAGCGCATCGACGAGCTTGAGTTTGTTTTGCAGTGACAGTTCGATATTTATGCGCTCTATGCCGTCACAGTAATCGCCCATGCGTGGCAGTGGTATCACTACGTCTTCATTGATTTTGAAGGCGTTGGTGTGCTTGGCAATGGCCGCAGTGCGGGCGCGGTCCAGCCAGAATTTTTTACGCGCTTCGGCTGAGACAGCGATGAATCCTTCTCCATGGCGTAAATTAGCCAGACGAACAATTTCAGAGGCGGCTAAGGCTGCGGCATCAGCGTTATCGCTGACGACATCTGCGACCAGTACCATTTTGGGACGTATGCCCCGACGTGATTTGGTTGCATAACCGACGGCCTTGAGATAGCGCTCATCCAGATGTTCGAGGCCGGCCAAGAAAACCTGGGAAGGGGGGCGGGGCAAGAAGGAAGCGCTATCTGCGTGCGGTTTGAATAGCTCGGTGATTTCAACGATTGCAGGTACAGCTTCCCTGACCTGTCCGAAAAATTCCAGGCACACAGTACGTGTGTACGTATGGGCGCGATGCAATATAAAGCGTGCTGAGGTGATGATGCCGTCGCATCCTTCCTTCTGTATGCCGGGCAGGCCAGAAAGGAATTTATCGGTGACATCCTTGCCCAAACCCGCTTTTCTAAAGGCGCTGCCGGCTATGGTCAGAATTTCTGGCTCAGTTTGTCGCGTTTTGCCATCCAGTGCATAACGCGTGATGCGAAATTGTGTGCTTTCGACATCGTGGATCTTGCCAAAGTTGTGATTGAGTCGTTCCACTTCCATCCATAAGCCGTCGGGTGTGACCATGCGCCAGGATGCGAGGTTATCCAGTGCTGTTCCCCATAAAACCGCTTTTTTGCCGCCTGCATTCATAGAAACATTTCCACCGATACAGGATGCATCTGCGGAAGTTGGATCAACGGCAAATACCAGATTAGCCTGTTCGGCAGCTTCCATTACCCGGCGTGTGACCACGCCTGCGCCGCAATGTATTGTTGCATAAGACTGGTGAGCATCCGGCAGAACCCGTTGTTCAATAGCGGAAATGGTATCAAGTTTCTCCGTATTGATGACGGCGGAAAATTTATCCAGTAATACCGCCCCTCCGGTGTAGCCAGTACCACCCCCTCTGGGTACGATAGTTAATTTTAGTGCGATACAGGTACGCACTAAAGCGGCAATCTCATCTTCAGTGTCCGGGTGCAGTACAACAAAGGGGTACTCCACCCGCCAGTCGGTCGCATCCGTCACGTGAGATACACGCGCCAAACCATCGAATTGAATATTGTCTGCTCGGGTGATGCGGCTTAGTTCCTTTAATGCGCGTTTACGTAACTGTAGGGTTTGATCAAATTCATCCGAGAATGTGTTGACCGCGCCGCGCGCTAGTTCCAGCAAGCGCTTGACGATATCGTTATCCTGGCGTCGTTTGTCAATCGCATTTAATCTGTGATGCAGCGCATCAATCAGCGCGCCACGCCGTTTTTTATTGCCCAGTAAATCATCTTGTAAATAGGGATTTCGCGATACAACCCAGATGTCGCCAAGCACTTCGTAAAGCATTTGGGCGGAGCGGCCTGTACGGCGCTCGCCTCGCAACGTGTTGATGATGTCCCAGGCTTGTGATCCTAACAGGCGCAAGACGATCTCGCGGTCAGAAAACGAAGTGTAGTTATAGGGTATTTCGCGTAAACGTACGGTCATGCTATTCCTTTGCCTTGAAAATAGGGGTATCACGAGTGATGTCAACTGAGCCATCAACTCACACCACTTTTTGATGATGCAAGCCTCAATTTAGCGTTGCTGGAGTACGCCGTATTTTTAGGGTTATTTGTCTGGTGTCTATTTTACCTGATTGCAGCGTATCTCTCGACCCCGACTGTAAAGCGGGTAAAATGGGCGGCATAATGAAGTCTGAAACGATCCGTGTGTTTTTTGCGCTCTGGCCCGATGTGTATGCGTGCGATGAGTTTACACGCGAGCAATCAACGCTTGTGAATGTGTGTGGTGGGCGCTTGATGAGGCCGGATACTTTGCATGTCACTTTGGTATTTTTGGGTGAGGTTGAGGTGAGCCGGTTGGAAGCGTTGACGTTGGTGGCGAGTGAGGTTTGCGTGACGCAATTTAAAGTGTGTTTTGATGTAGCTCGCTATTGGGGACATAACCATATTTTGTATGCAGCTTTTCATCAAGCACCTGACAAATTGTTGCAATTAGCCGCAGAATTGAGACATCATTTGGCTTTGCACGGGTTTAAATTTGATGTGCGCACATTTAAACCGCATATAACTTTGTTGCGTAATGTGTTTTGGACGGATGATCTGTTACCTGTACTCCCTGTTGTTTGTTGGGAAATTAAAGAATTTGTGTTGTTACAGTCTCCTCAGGGCGGGGGGACTTACCAAACTTTGGCGCGTTTTCCGCTGGTTGAGAATAAATGAAAAATAGTTTTAATGTTGGTTTAATGCTGCTGACAAGCGTATTTTGTATGAATGCTTCGGCTGAGGATGCGTTTTCGGTCTGTGCTAAAAAATTCCCGAATAATAATGATGAGCGCTTAAAGTGTTTCGATAGTGCCGTCGCGCAGGTCTCGTTCGTCTCTGAGCAATTACCCGCAGTCTCTGCCCCTGTTCAGCCTAAGGAGGTTGAGGTTGTGCGCATAGCAACAGCGGATACGCGCTCTTATCTAACACGCGCGTGGAATTTGGATAATCGTACTCATCGTGATCCGAGTAGTCTGGATCGCTTGCAGCCCTACCGGCAAAGTTATTTACTGATGCGCGAGAGCAGTAATGTGAATAGGCAACCAGTATCTCCGGCCATCAATCATTTTGCCGCCGCGCCGTATGATATGGATGCGATGGAGGCTAAATTTCAATTAAGTTTTAAAACTGATATCGGCACGCAGCGCGATTTGGATATTTTGGGTTTAAAAACCTTGCGCATATGGGGTGCTTATACACAACAATCTCACTGGCAGGTGCTCAATACCCGAAATTCATCCCCTTTTCGTGAAACAAACTATGAGCCCGAACTGATTGCAACCTTCGGTACTGGCAAGGACAGTGGCTGGAAGTTGCTTAATCTGGGGATGGTTCATCAGTCCAACGGACGCGCAAATCCCGAGTCGCGCAGTTGGAACCGAATGTATGCGCAAGGTGGATGGGAGTGGGATAATTTTTCCTTGTTGGCACGAGGCTGGTGGCGTATTCCTGAAAATGCAGCCACCGATGATAATCCGGATATTCTTCATTATATGGGACATGGTGACTTGATCGCACGTTGGGAGCCGGTTAGCAAATCACAGTCTATCGCGTTGTTATTGCGCAATAATTTGAGTTTCAGTCAGAATGCTGGATTTGTGCAATTGGATTGGTCTATGCCTATCCCTTTGGGACATGCTGCACGTTTGCATACGCAAATGAGCAATGGTTATGGCGAAACTTTGATTGATTATAATCATCGTCAGAGCACACTGGGAATGGGGGTTTCTTTTAGAGAATGGTAAATATGCAAGAAAATCATGGGGTAACACATTATCAGCGCATTGGTGGCGAAAAGAAAATTTGCGAATTGGTTACGCGTTTTTATGCATTAATGGACGAAACACCGGAGGTCTACTCCATTCGAAAGATGCATGCCGAAGACTTGCAGGGCGCTAACGGCAAATTGTTTAAATTTTTATCCGGCTGGATGGGCGGCCCGCAATTGTTTGTTCAGGAATACGGGCATCCGATGTTGCGTCGCCGTCATCTGTCTTTTTCCATTGCTAACGCCGAACGGGAACAGTGGATGTGGTGCATGAATCAGGCGTTGCAGGACGTGGTGAGTGATATTGCTTTGCGTGAGGAATTATCCAGCGCATTTGCTAAAGTGGCTGATCATATGCGTAATCGGGACAGCGATGAATAGCAGGGTAGGGCGTAAAAATTTCGTTGACGTCCCTCTACCATCATTCTTCTAACAGGTTTTTGATCACCGCACCCGCTAACATATAGCCGAACAACGGCGGCATATAGCTGATCGTGCCGTTGACTGAGCGTGGGCGGCCACGCTCCACAGGCTGTGGTGGAAGTGGAGGTCTGGGATGTTCATCGGTATAGACTGTCAATATGCCTTGTTTGATACCGGCGTCGCGCAGGTGTTTACGCATTTCGCGCGCCAGTGGGCAAATACTGGTTTCGCTAATGTCGGCCAGACGTATCTTTGAAGGATCAAGTTTGTTGCCCGCGCCCATGCTGGAAGCGACTTTGAGTCCTAGCGAAACGCTGTGGGCAATCAGCGCAACTTTGCAATTCATCGAATCTATGCAGTCGATCATGTAATCGCAATCAGGCGGCACTAATTCGTGGACGTTTTCGGGCCCTAAAAAAGTGCGTACCATCGTGACGATACAGTCTGGATTTATGTCTAGTATGCGCGCACGCATCAGCTCGGCTTTCGATTGGCCAACGGTAGATAAGAGGGCGGGCAATTGGCGGTTGATATTGCTGATTGCTACGACATCGTGATCGAGCAGCGTTAGTCGTCCGATTCCTGCACGGGCGAGAGCTTCAGTGCAATGTGATCCAACGCCCCCCATTCCTGCGATAAATACATGTTTGCCAGCAAGCCTGGCGATACCCTCATCCTTGATCAGGATTTGGGTGCGTTCAAATTGAGGTGGTGTGGAATTTTTCATGGCTGGTATTATAACAATCTTGCAATTTTCGCGTATTGCTAGTGCTGTTTATCCGATAATTCTAAAAGCTGTTAGTGCAGGCCTTAGGCCGTAAGTTACGGTGAAAAATGGCGGTGTTAGACGTTGAGTTTTGGTAAGACGCGCAAAGCATTTTCTGTCGTTGCCTGTGCAATAGTGGTCAGTGAAATGCCGCGTAAGTCGGCAAGTGTTTGTGCGATGCGTGCCAAGTATTCTGGTTTGTTGGGTTGTCCCCGGTTAATGAATGCCGGCTGGATGTCGGGGGCATCTGTTTCCAGCACGATACTATCCAGAGGTAAGCTGGTGGCAAGTTCTCGTATCCGGGTTGCGCGCGGATAGGTTATTGTTCCGCCGAACCCGAGTTTGAAACCGAGTTTAATCAATTCATATGCCTGTTCGCGGCTGCCATTGAATGCATGAGAAATTCCACCGTTAACCTTGATTTTACGCAGGTTTTTAAGCACGGGATCCAGCGCTCGGCGACTGTGTAGTAGTACGGGTAAGTTGAACTCTCGTGCCAGTTTTAGCTGTTCAATGAAAAGGGCGTTTTGTTGTATCGGGTCGAAATTATCAATGAAAAAATCCAGTCCGATTTCACCGATGGCGACGGGCTTAAAATTACAAAGATAATCGCGTAGTGTTGTTAGGTCTGTTACGTTACTTTGGGACATCGGATGTATGCCGTAGGCTGGAAAACAGTTTGGATATTGTGTGCACAACTGTTGCACCGCGTGGAAATTGTTGCTCGCTAGCGAAGGAATGACGATGCGCTCGACTCCGACGATATGTGCGGACAATAAAAGATCAGATTGCTGACCGGAAAATTCCTCAGCATCCAGATGGCAGTGCGTATCTATAAGCATGGTTGTTTTTAATTTATAGTTAAACTGATCGTGTCGGTCAGGCAGTCTGTTTCAATTAAACGAAGCGCATCGCAGGCCTGTGTCAGTGGAAATCGTATAAGCTCTCTTGGTCAAGTAATTGCGTGCATTGATCTGGAATTTTTCGCTGCCGGGCGC
>CAIOSY010000118.1 GCA_903861075.1 uncultured Nitrosomonadales bacterium | reverse complement strand
GTCTTAGTCATCTTCGTCATCTTCGTCATCTTCGTCATCTTCGTCATCTTCGTCATCTTCGTCATCTTCGTCATCTTCGTCGAATTCTTCATCTAAATCTACTTCGAAATTTTCTTCGTCCACCAAGACTTCATTATTCAGTAAATTATCGGCGTCATCGGCGTCAGATTGTGTGTTGTGCGGGTGGATATTGTGTTGTTTGGAATCGTCGTGCGGGTTCATGGTATGCAATATGACAGGTTGGATGCTGCTATGATACCGTCTTTCGTCAATTTACAGCTTTAAGTTATGAATAAACCTATGTCATCGACACCAAAATCTGCGGTTCAGGAGCGATTTTCTAATTCAGCTGAGAGTTTGAGCAACATTGCACTGAGCATGCTCGACTATGCTAAGCAGCGAGGGGCAACAGCCGCAGCAGCAGAAGTATCAGAAGGCTTTGGCCAAAGTGTAACGGTCCGACAAGGTGAAGTTGAAACGATAGAATACAATCGCGACAAGGGGTTGGGTATTACAGTTTATTTTGGACAGCATCGTGGCAATGCCAGCACTTCCGATTTTTCGCCACAAGCCATTCGCGACACGGTAGATGCTGCTTTATCTATCGCCAGATATACTGCCAGCGATGATTGTGCCGGATTGCCAGCCGATGAGAGTCTGGCACGTGAATACGCCGATTTGGATTTGTATCATCCATGGGTATTGTCAGTAGAAGATGCTATCTCTTTGGCTACTGAGTGTGAAGACGCGGCGCTGGATGCGGACGCACGAATTCAGAACTCTGAGGGAGCAACGGTCAATGTTCATGAAGCACAATTTGTTTTGGCCAATAGTTTGGGCTTTGTCGGTAGTTATCCGAGCTCCCGTCACAGCCTGAGCTGTTCTGTCATCGCAGAACAGCTGGGTGCGATGGAGCGTGATTATTGGTACAGTGTGGCGCGGGAGGCGGGTGATTTAAAAAGTGCTTCTGAGGTTGGTCGTATTGCTGCAGAGCGCACAGTACGTAGATTGGGTGCTCGCCAGATTGCGACCATGCAAGTCCCCGTGTTGTTTGATGCTTCTGTTGCCAGTGGTCTGCTGGGAAGTTTTGTGGCTGCGGTAAGCGGAGGAAATTTGTATCGAAAATCCACTTTTTTGCTTGATCATCTCGATAAAACCGTTTTTTCCTCGCATATTCAAATTGCCGATATCCCTGATATTCCAAAAGGCCTGGCATCAAGTCCTTTCGATGACGAGGGGGTCAAAACGCAACGACGTAATATTATCGAGAATGGCGTGCTACGTGGTTATTTTTTAGGTTCTTATTCTGCACGCAAGCTAGGATTGCATTCAACCGGTAATTCAGGTGGTAATCACAATTTGATTCTGCAACCTTCAGGTGATGGAGACCTAACCTTTGCAGGCTTGCTTAAGACCATGGGCCGAGGATTATTGGTAACTGAATTGCTAGGGCAGGGCGTGAATGGAATCACTGGCGATTATTCGCGTGGCGCGGCCGGTTTCTGGGTGGAAAATGGCCAGATACAACATCCTGTGCATGAAATTACGATTGCGGGAAATCTTAAGGAAATGTACCAGCATATCGTCGCAGTAGGTTCCGATGTGATGGTGCAAGGCTCTCGCCAATGCGGTTCGATTTTGATTGAAAATATGACGATCGCAGGTTGTTGAAATACGATAAGCGTATTGCCGCAGCGTTAAGAAAACCCGTTTACACAAAATCCAGGACACCCTCTGGCATAGGGTGCCAAACACGACAATTAACTGTCAGACTTGTTCATCACCTCTCCCAGCCTATTCTGTAATCTTGTCTCATCTTCGCGGCTTCGCGTGAAATAAAAAAATTTTGCACCGAACTAGGTCTGCTGACTCACGCGAAGACGCGAAAAAACCAAACAAGCTCAATAAACACGCTCATTTTTCACCTGTTTGCAGGCAAATTGCACCTTTTTGCCGGCACTACGCATCATTTTGCCGGCACCACGCGCCTTTTTTCCGACGCTTTGCACCTTGCTGCCGGCACCACATATCATTCTGTGGTCACCACGCATCGTTTGACCGACGCTTTTCATCGTTTGTCCGACACCACGCATCGTTCGACCGACGCTTTGCATTATTTGTCTGACACCACGCACCGTTCGACCGACGCTTTGCATTATT
>CAIOSY010000117.1 GCA_903861075.1 uncultured Nitrosomonadales bacterium | reverse complement strand
TCTCCTGAGTCGTATTGGTTTGTTTGCAAGACAACCATTATTATACTCTCTGCGAGACCGCATTTATATTTAAAATCAAATAGTTAAGTTGTTTTTTAGTGCGATTTTCAACCCAGAAATGTCAGTTAGTTTAAACCCCCGTTCAATTATTCAGGACAGGCTCGGTTTCATCTGGTTTGGCAGCAACGATGGACTGTTCCGTTACGATGGCTATGAGTTTGTGCAATATAAAAACAAACCGGAACAGCAGATCAATATAGAAGTTCCCGTATTTAATCTCACCATTGATAGCAAAGGTCGATTGTGGGTGTGCACCAACAATGGCGTCGCTCAGTTTGACCCTGATAAAAACATCTTCATACGCCCGACGTTTCAGAATTCATTTCTCTTTGCCGAATCGACGCGACAGGCGCTTAACGATAAAAACGGTGGAATCTGGCTAGCCACCCAAGGCGGGCTGGGCTATTTCAACCCCGATACCGGCATCGTTCGCACGTATCAACATGACCCAAAAAATGACGAAAGCATTGCCACCGACAACATTAGAATCACCGCGCTGGATGACGAAGGCGGACTTTGGATTGCCACCTGGCCCGGCGGATTAGATTATCTGGCTAAAGACAGCTCGCGCTTTGTTCACTATCGCATGGATAGTCCGGCTCACCCGGACGCACTGGTTAACAACGTTAGGGCACTGGAATTCGATCGTCATAAAAGGCTCTGGATAGGAACAGAAGCCGGTATTTTTTTCTGGCAATTAGGCCATCCCTGGCAGGATAAAACCCAGATAAAACTGACGTCCGGCGCAGACAAATTCCGAGTGAATAATATTTACCGAGACAACAACAATCGCATTTGGGTTAATACAATCAAAGAGGGTTTATTGCTGTGGGATGAAAAAAATCAGCAGTTTATCAGTTACCTTCATCGCCCTGAAAACTTTTTCAGCCTGCCCAGCAATGATATTAACGCCACTTTCGTCGATAAAACAAACACCCTGTGGGTAGGTTCATCCGATAGTGGAATTAGTCGCAGTGATCTGAACACCCACGGTATTGTTCACATCATTCCGCGTGATTTATCTCAACATCACGTCGCTCAAAGTAATGTCATACTCAGCGTAGCGAGTAACGGGGATAACAAGATCTGGCTAGGGGGCAGCACGGGCTTAAGTCTGGTTGATACCGAAAAAAATCAGGTGCTACAGTCTTATCATCACGACCTCAAACGGGCTGACAAACTGACCAATAATTACATCAACAACCTGTACAACGCACCCGGCGGCGCGTTATGGGTAGCGACACCCTCGGGGCTCAATCGTCTCGATAAGGCCGACGGCCACATAAAGCAAATACATTTTGGTGATGCGGCCAGCGATTATATCAATTACATATCACAGGGCAGTCAGGGGCAGCTCTGGTTGGGTAGCGGGGGCGGTCTGATTTCTTATCAACCTCTGACAGGAATCATTAAAAAATTTAGCCACGACAACAACAATACCGGCAGCCGCAGCATCAATTCAACTTATGTCGCCCATGAGGATAGCGCTGGCCGCGTTTGGGCGGGCGGAGGAGACAACGGCGGCGGACTCGACATACTTGATCAGACAACCGGCCAGTTTCACCATTATTTACACGAAGCAGCAAACCCTGACAGCCTGAAGGATAATCACGTCTATTGTTTGTTTGAAGACAGGCGCGGTTCAATGTGGATAGGGACAGACAAAGGACTGACTCAGGCGCAGTTTCAAACAAACGGTCACATCACCTTTCGCACCTATCCACAAACGCTCATCGGCGAGCATCGTATTCAAAGCATAGAAAGCGACGACACAGGACGCTTGTGGGTCGTTACCTCTCGCGGGCTGTTCACCCTCGATACTCGCAGCGGACAAAGCAAAGACATGGCATTGAGCCAGCACTTTTCTGACATTACGGATCGTTCATCGACCAGGGACAATCAGGGCAGGTTGTATTTTGGCTCTAGAAATGGCGTATTACGGGTGGAACCTGGCGCGACACAGATAAAATATTTTACGCCGCGTATCACAATTACCGATATCAGCGTATTAAATCACTCTTTACATGAAAGTGAGCTGCCTTCCGGTATCACCCTGACAGGAACGATTGATGAGCCACAAGGATTGACTTTATCTCCTGAAAACAACGTATTTTCACTGGTATTTTCCGCCCTCCACTACACACACCCCTCCCATAATCGCTACGCCTATAAACTGGAGGGTTTTGATAAAAGCTGGATCACAGTCGATTCCGATCACCGCGATGCCAGTTATACCAACTTGAATCCGGGCGACTATATCTTTCACGTCCGGGGCTCTAATCACGTAGGGGAATGGGATGAAACTCAACTATCAATCACCTTGCTGCCCCCTTTTTGGGCAACCTGGTGGTTTCGAACCCTGCTCATTTCAAGCTTAATTGCCTGTGCCACACTAGGCTATCGTTGGCGAATTTATCGTTTTAAACGCAACGCGCAACATCTGGAAGATCTGGTCGCTCAACGTAATGCGGAAGCTGTTGCTTTGCGCGATGAGGCTATTGCCGCGAACCAATACAAAAGCCAGTTTTTAGCCAACATGAGTCACGAGATTCGCACGCCGATGAACAGCATTTTGGGCATGGCTCATCTGGCACTGCAAACCGATCACACGCCCACACACCTCAATTACATTAAAAAAATCCACCTGTCCGGTAAGCATTTGCTAAAAATCATCGAAGAAATTCTGGATTTTTCCAAGCTCGATGCCAAAAAACTCGAGTTAGAGCATATCACCTTTAATCTCGACGAAATATTAACCAACCTGTACGATTTATTTGGCACAGAAATCAATGACAAAGGGCTGACTTTGAGCCTGGAGCGTGATCCTGTACTGCCGGACTATTTTTTAGGTGATCCGATACGACTGGGACAGATACTGATCAACTTTCTTAGCAATGCGATTAAATTCACCAGGCAAGGCCAAATTGTTATTCGCATCAAAAAAACAGATGAGAACACGCAAGGCATTACCTTACGTTTTGAAGTTCAGGATCAAGGCATCGGCATTTCAAATGAGGCAAGAGCGCTGTTGTTCAGGGAGTTTACGCAGGCGGACACATCGACAACCCGCCTTTATGGCGGAACGGGATTGGGTCTATCTATCTGCAAAAAAATCGTCCAGCTCATGCCTGAAGGTTTGATCGGTGTAGAAAGCAGCCCGGGAGCGGGCAGTACTTTCTGGTTCAGTATCCGGTTAAACACAAGCCTCGAACCTAAGGTCAGCTCGCATCTTACGATCAACGGTCACAATGAAAGACTCACGGGCAAGCATATTTTAGTTGTGGATGATCATCCCCTTAACAGAGAAGTTGCAAAAGGAATATTGGAAATAGCAGGCATCATTGTGCATCTTGCACAAAATGGTCAGGAGGCGCTGGACTTGTTAGGCTCACACACCATAGATTGCGTATTGATGGATATACAAATGCCCGTAATGGATGGTATTGAAGCCTGCCAACGAATACGCACTCAAAAAAAATATCATCACCTTCCTCTCATTGCCATGACGGCCAATGCGTCAGAACAGGATCGTGAACGTTATCTTGCCCTGGGCATGGACGACTTCATTTCCAAGCCTTTTGAACCGGTCACGCTTTACAATACGCTTGCCCGATTATTGTCACGGCATGAAGCGATAGCCGTCAGAGCGGAACAGCAACCAAGCCCGGCGTCGCAAGTGACTGACAACGATCTTGATTTATCTATATTGAAAAACTGGATAGGCGATGACGAAATCAAACTTCGTAAATTCATCTCGAACTTTATAATCTCAACCCGACATGATCTCGCCCAGCTAGATACCGCTTTTGAACGCGCCGATTTTGCAACAATCAAAGCCCTGGCACATAGAATGAACGGCCCCGCCAAAATGACTGGCGCGATCAGTTTTTCCAGCTTATGTGAACAATTGGAGGCGCTGGAGCATAGCGATCTTTATCCTATGCGCGAGCTGATCGACCAGATGCACATCTGGCTCGATAAAATTCAGGACAGGATGATACAGAAATAGGGAGATGAACATATTTACCCGAACTGTCGTCGCACGCAACACATGACAAAACAAAATTTTATGTCAACCGCGATCAATCGACCGCGTTAATGTCACCATGGCAAACATCAGCCAAAATATAAGGTGATAAAAATGGGCAAATTGGATACTGATTCTTTCGAACAATTTTTAGAATCAATAAAACAGGCAGGCGTGGTAATTAACAATGAATCGGCGTTACGTGAACGCATGGCAGAGGCCTTTAACTGGCGTTTCGCCTTCACAACCATGGTTGCCAACGGTCGTCGTGCAGGTATATTTTTTGAAGAAAAAGATCAGCGTGCAGATAGAAAGAAAATTCGTCGCGCCTTTGCAAAATTCAATTTTCCGCAAAACTCGGAAACCATTTTAGCCAACACCTTAGGCTCAGTGCATTAAAACGGCCAACCACAAAACATCAAAGGGGGTTGCAGCCTAAGGCTGCAACCCCCTTTGATTTCAACTTGCCCCCAAGCTAGCGGCTGATAGGCTTGTAACGTATACGCTTAGGTTTCGCCCCTTCATCACCCAGACGTTTGCGTTTATCTGCTTCGTATTCCTGATAATTACCATCAAAGAACATCCACTTTGAATCGCCTTCGCAAGCCAGAATATGAGTCGCGATACGGTCGAGGAACCAGCGGTCATGGGAGATAACGGCTACGCAACCGGCGAATTCCAACAGCGCGTCTTCCAGCGCGCGCAAGGTTTCCACGTCCAGATCATTGGACGGCTCATCCAGCAGCAACACATTTCCGCCGGCAATCAGGGTTTGCGCCAGATGCAAACGGCCGCGTTCACCACCTGAAAGTTGACCGACCAGTTTGCCCTGATCGCCGCCCTTGAAGTTGAAACGGCCAATATAGGCACGCGCGGGCGTTTCATATTTGCCGACGGTTAAAATTTCATTGCCGCCTGAAATTGCATCGAACACCGTCTTGTTATTCTCCAGCGAGTCACGCGCCTGATCGACGTGCGCGATTTTGACGGTGCTACCGATCTTCACCGTACCTGAATCCGGTTGCTCACGGCCGGTTATCATGCGGAACAGCGTGGACTTACCGGCGCCGTTCGGGCCGATAATCCCGACGATCGCACCCGCCGGCACTTTGAAGCTTAAATTATCGATCAGCAGACGATCACCATAAGCCTTGGATACACCGTCAAACTCGATCACTTCGTTACCCAGACGCTCGCCAACGGGAATAAAGATTTCCTGCGTTTCGTTGCGCTTCTGGTGTTCCTGCGAATTGAGTTCCTCGAAGCGGGCGATACGCGCCTTGGATTTCGCCTGGCGTCCTTTCGGATTTTGCCGCACCCATTCCAGTTCCTGCTTCATCGCCTTCATGTGTGCGTCGACTTGCTTGTTCTCCTGCTCGAGACGCGCTTCCTTCTGCTCCAGCCAGCTCGAGTAGTTTCCCTTCCACGGGATGCCGTGGCCGCGGTCCAGTTCGAGTATCCATTCGGCGGCGTTGTCGAGAAAGTAGCGATCGTGCGTGACCGCGACCACGGTGCCGGGGAAGCGCACCAGGAATTGTTCCAGCCATTCCACCGATTCGGCATCGAGGTGGTTGGTCGGTTCGTCGAGCAACAGCATGTCGGGCTTCTCGAGCAGCAGCTTGCACAACGCGACGCGGCGCTTCTCGCCGCCGGAAAGATTCTTGATCGGCGCATCCCACGGCGGCAACCTTAATGCATCAGCCGCGATCTCCATCTGGTGCGCGGCATCGGAACCTCCTGCGGCGATGATGTTTTCCAGGCGCGCTTGCTCGGCGGCGAGCGCGTCGAAGTCGGCGTTCTCTTCGGCATAGGCGGCGTACACTTCGTCGAGTTTCTTCTGCGCCTGCATCACTTCGCCGAGCGAGGATTCGACTT
>CAIOSY010000116.1 GCA_903861075.1 uncultured Nitrosomonadales bacterium | reverse complement strand
GCCCGCACGAATGTCGATCAATCTTTGTTCGGCCAGGTACAAATCTTCAAGGTCGTCGATGTGTTCGCGGATAGCTTCCACCATGTAAAAAGTTTTGCTACGCCCGGTGAGTTCGACCAGATGCGCAAGGCGTTGTGTGACGTCATCGGGTAGGCGCAGAGAGACGGCGGCCATGAACTTCTCCAAATAAATCAAAGTGAGATACAAGTATCTCTCTCGGCTGAGAGAAATGCAAGCAGCATGTCGTTCTGATGATCCGGCGAACCGTCCGGAAACGGATGCGTACAACGGGCGTTATGACAAATGAAATCCACGCTTGATCATTCATAATTAACGAGCTATCATTATCCGTAGTTATTCTACTATTGGATATTCAATGAAAACCTTTACTATTGAACAGGCACGTTCTGCAGCTGCTTCTGGAGGCGTTTTATCAGCCAATTTACGACCCATGGGTAGCGTGTTCGCCCTGGAGTTTGAAACGCGCAACGGAGTGGCAATGCTCATTGCATCAGTGTCAAAAGAGATTCGCCGTTTCGTGAATCCCCTCAAAGCATTTCAGATTGTTCGCGAGCTGGGCTTGGAAGGTGGGCGTTTTTCGGTGGCGCAGTGGCGACCAGACGATGATATAGATCGACAAACGCGCCCGGATCGCTCGCTTGCCATGAAGAAAAATCACGAAGCGGTTGAACTCAAGCGCGTCTTGGATGAGCGAATCAGAGAAGCCAATGACCCAAAAGCGGTATGGATAGGGCATGACGAGCTGTTCGACCGTTTGGAGGCAAGCCTTGCGGATTGAGTACCTTGCAGGGGCTGACGCCGACCTAGAGGACATCAAGCGTCACTATCTGAAAGCTGGAGGCAAGGTGCTTGCTTTGCGCATGTTGCGCCTCATTCGGACAGAGACCGCCAGGCTGGCTGATAATCCCTATATAGCCCCGCCTTACGAGCTTGCCACGGATCTTCACTGCCTGGTGGTGTCCAAGGGGGCTTTCTTGGTTTTCTATCGCGTGGTGAATCATGTTGAAGTAATTCACGTTCGCCGCGCCGAACGCGATGCTGTTACGGCAGAATTTTTGGAGAGTAAAAATTGACGGACGAAGAACGAAAAATACCGAGAGAATTGAGCTATTACCTACACGTTGCGCGGGCGCACGCCGGGGCAGGCAGATATATTTTGATTCGGCTAAAATAGAAAAAGCCCGCTTGAAGGCGGGCTTTCCTAACTACTTTTCGAATGTCCCTAAGGGCAGTTTTCACCGCGATCCCTAGTGGCTTAGTGTCTGTATTATATTTACTTTTTGAAATTTTTACAACCATGCCAAACGAACAAATAAAAAAAGCACTATCGGCTGCACGCATGAGCACTTACGAATTAGCCACTACGGTCGATCCTAAGCTTAATGGGGCGTTGGCGTTGTACGCTTGGAATTCGCAAGTATCAGCCGCCATGCTTTCTCCGCTGCATATGTGCGAAGTCGTGATAAGAAATGCAATTTCCGATGCGCTTACAGCTGAGTATGGTGAACAATGGCCTTGGAGTACCGCGTTTGAAATAAGTCTGCCGACAAGTGGCAAATTCAACATGCATGCTCACCTAATGGCAAAAAGAAAAAGCAAGGCTACTACTGGGACGGTTATACCCGAACTTGCTTTTGTGTTCTGGGAAAAGATGTTTACCGGACGTTTTGACGGGCAGATTTGGAATAAACACTTGAAGAATGTTATGCCAAATATCAACTCGGCGTGGAATACACAAGTTGCACGTGCAAAAATTAACAAAGACCTTAACAAAATTCGAGAGCTTCGGAATCGCATTGCACATCATGAGCCTATATTTAACCGTGTTTTAGCTGATTATTTCCAGTTGATCGAGGAATTAATTGGTTTTCGCTGCTCAGCCACTGCTATTTGGATGGTGCAACACCAACAAGCACAACTATTTTTTGCTACGAAGCCGCCCTGATGTTTTGTATTTTTACGTAAATAAGTATTGACGTCGATACGCTGTTGCTTATAATCAACATCGAAGCGTCTTTACGCAAATACGGAGGTACGCAATGAATATAATTGTAATCGCATCGCAGAAAGGCGGCGTTGGTAAAACGACATTGACCGGACACCTGGGCGTTCAGGCTTCAGTTAGCGGACATGGCCCGGTTGCATTGCTCGATACAGATCCACAAGGCAGCCTCGCTGACTGGTGGAATGTGCGGGAAGCATCGGAGCCGATTTTCGCCACCGCAAAAATCAGCGCCTTACCCGCCGCTATTGCCGAGCTTAAAAAAGTCGGTGTAAAAACCTTGCTGATCGACACCCCGCCATCGGTGACCGACATAATCAAATCGGTGGTTGCTCTTGCTGACCTGGTTATCATTCCGACACGGCCAAGTCCACACGATCTGCGAGCAGTCGGCAAAACTGTTGATATAGTCAACGGCTGCGGCAAACGCATGATGTTCGTCATTAACGGCGCAGCGCATCGCGCACGCATAACCGCAGATGCCGCCATAGCTTTGTCTCAGCACGGAGCCGTATCGCCAACAATCATCTACCAGCGCACCGACTACGCGAGCAGCATGATCGACGGCCGCACAGCTGGCGAGCTTGATTCCAGCAGCAAATCTGCACTTGAAATTGTTGATTTATGGAATTACGTCAACGCGCATTTCAGTAAACACGCAAACAAGAGGAAATAATTATGGCAAAACCTAAAGCTGCATCACTAACAGGATCTGTCATCGCTACGAAAGGCGCTGCGGCACCTAGCGCAGATATTAAGACTCAAGACGAGGCAGATCGCATTGCTGTTACCGTGCGACTTGCACCGGCAGATTATCGGCGTTTGAAAATGTATGGCTTGGAAAAAAGAGAATCCAACCAGGATATCCTCGTTAAAGCTTTAGATGCTTATTTACGCATTGACGCATAGTTAATAAGAGGGCGAATATGAACAGTGACGTGAACAAGGAAGGTTTGCAGGCCAAAGCAGAGTTTATGCGGCAAGAGCAGCTGTTCGCTAGCATTGATGAATTGAAACCGTCTCCGATACCAAGGCCACACAAGCTGTTACCAAACCGCCACGCAAACCGCGACTTCTTTCTTGCCGATCTGTTCGACTATGCAATGAAGGACGACGGAGCAAGCATGGAAGCCCCTATCTTCACCTTGTCCACGAAGCCTGACCTCACAACATGGAATTGGGAAAGCAAGGATGGCGACCGCAAAATTGAGGTTTTTCCTAGCGTCAAAGGCCGTGCAACACAATTTGATAAGGACGTTCTAATTTTCGTCGTGTCTCAAATGACTGAAGCACTGAATCGTAAACGTGAAGATGCGCAAAATCGGACTGTACGATTTGTAGTGTATGACTATCTTGTGTCTACCAACAAGCCAACTGGGGGAATTGAATATAAGCGACTTGAGATTGCATTGGACAGGTTGCGCGGTACCTCGATCAAGACAGATATAAGAACGGGCGGTGAGAGAGTAAGAGAAGGCTTTGGCATTATTGATAGTTGGGCAGTGATTGAAAAATCGAAAGATGACGAACGCATGATTGCTGTAGAAATTACACTGTCAAAATGGTTATTTAACGCTGTACAGGCACATGAGGTTCTAACGATCAACAAGGACTATTTCAGACTCAGAAAACCACTGGAACGGCGACTTTATGAGCTGGCAAGAAAACATTGTGGTCAGCAATCTAGTTGGAAGATAGGTGTGGAATTATTGCGCGAAAAATGTGGTGCTCATAGTCATCTGCGAGCTTTCAAAAGCCAAGTAATAGCTATTGCTAGGTCTGGAACCTTACCTGAATATCGGCTTGTGTACGACCAAGAGAGTGAACAAGCACTGTTTTACAATAAAAATTCAAAGAAATTGGCAGGTGTTATTAGCCAATAAATTTTATCGTTATATCACTGACGCTCACTTCGTTATATCACTGACGTTTTTCTGTGGATAACTTTGTTATACCACTGACGCTTTTTTGTGGATAGCATCGTTATATCACTGACGCTTTTCTGTGGATAGCATCGTTATATCACTGACGCTCACTTCGTTATATCACTGACGTTTTTCCCCCGCTAAGCCAATAACCACGTGGCTTCCAAAAAGCTTAACAACGCGCGCGTCTTTTAACTCTTTATAATCTTTAACGTAAAATCAGCGGGCACTTGCCAGAATTAGGCGAAAGCACGGGGCAACCCCTTCGGGGATTTCCCCCACCTTCGGCGGCTCCCCCTTCCCCAAAACCAATAATGCCAGGCTTCGCCTGAATCTTTCTTCGCCCTCTCGGGCTGCGCGGCGAGTCGCCTTGCACAGCAG
>CAIOSY010000115.1 GCA_903861075.1 uncultured Nitrosomonadales bacterium | reverse complement strand
TTGCGGAGCAGTTACCCAAGGCAGACCCATGGCATATTCTGCTGAATCACATCGTCTCAAAAATAACGCACCGACCGCCACCAATTTACGCTCGGATCTTCATCCTGGAAGGAGGTTAACTGCTTTTTTTAGGATAACCTGCATCCGCTGCCACCTGGCGCGGTAATTTGCCGTAGCATGCCTCGATGCGCTTGATCATCGGCAGCAACCGGCTGCTGTCCGCCGGATTGCCTTCCTCAACGACCACATCCAACACCATGCCGCGCAGTCCGGTGGTGAGATTCAGCTTGTGTCCGTACTGCGTGTCGCACCTGTCCTTGACGATGATGTCGGTGTGCGGTTCAAACACGCTGACCACCTTCTCGCTCGCCGCAACCTTTTCACCTTTGATGACGCGCAGCACAGTCTGATCAATCACGCGCACAGCCAGTCGGGCATAGTGTTCGGCTCGTTTCAGCCAGTGCTGTTTTCAAAATGCCGCAGCGCAAGATGGACTCGATACTTATGCCATTGCACCCGGTCGGCTTGAGTTGCGCACGCTGCACGTCCGCCAATACCCAATCCAGCACATCCAAATGAACGTCCAACCAATCGGATACCGCTTTTAATTCCTGGCCAATTTCGTGTTTTGAAAAGGCTTCGTATATACTCATCTGGTGCGTGCGTTTGGTACGCATTTTGGAACCTCCGGTGGTTTTGTTTATTGTTTACAATCAATGGCTTGAAAGTAATTATATACATTTCTACCGGGTTTTTCCAATACAAAATTACGTTTTATACAATAAAATCAAATCGTTACGTTTATGGATGAGAACTAACTACAGTATCAGTGACTATCAATCAAGACATGAAAGCACTTATCCCAAGTGTTGAAGTTGATCCTGTGTACCTACGAAACCTGCTTTCTGGTATGGAAAGTCATATCTTGGATCTTACTGAGGAGTCTGGACATGGGACGAAAACCTTGCTTACAGACAAACTTGGGGCATTCCCCTTGTGCATCCCCCCACTCGATGAACAGATCATATTCGCAATTTTTGTAGGCACATTAGTACTAGTGTTGAAGAAGCGATAGCGTCAGGTCAGCAGCAAATATCACAGCTTGTCGAATTAAAGGCAGTACTAATTGCAGAGTCTGTCACCGGAAAAATCAAAGTATAAGGAAGCTGTATGGGCAACCAAGCCAACCACTCCGCACTAGAAAATCATATCGCATCCTCCTTGGCCCCTGACGGCGAGGTCATCGCGGCTTTGCGTCATGCCTTTCCAAATGTGCTGGCGATTTACGCATTCGGCAGCCGCATTAAAGGTACTGCGCGTGAGGATAGTGATCTGGATTTGGCTGTCCTTGTCGGGGGTTATGCCGAGCCGCTGCAACTGTGGGAGCAAGCGAATCAACTGACTGAAATACTAGGCTGTGAGGTGGATTTGTTAGACTTGCGCGCAGCCAGTACGGTGATGCAATATCAGGTGCTGACGCAAGGGCGACGCTTATGGGCAAGCGAACCGGCGGCGGGGCTTTTTGAATGCTTTGCTTTGAGCGAGAAAACCCGGCTGGATGCAGATCGCGCTGGCTTGATTGCTGATATTGAGAATAATGGGAGGGTCTATGGTTGATGATGTGGTGCTGAACAAAGTGACAACCATCGAGCGTTGCATCGTTCGTGTGCGTGAGGAATATGCAGCCGCAGGCGAGAATTTTGCGACCGATTATTCGCGTCAGGATGCCGCCATTCTCAATATCCAGCGAGCGTGTGAAGCTGCATTGGATTTAGGCCACCACCTGATTCGTCGAGATAAATTGGGGTTGCCGCAAAGCGCGCGGAACGTGTTTGATTTGCTGGCGCAGGCGGCGCGCATCGAATTGCCGCTGGCGGAATCGCTCAAGAAAATGGTCGGTTTCCGCAATATCGCAGTCCACGATTACCAAACTCTTGTTTTGCCGATTACTGTCAGTGTCATCACTGAGCATCTGGATGATTTTCTGCAATTGACTAAGGCGCTGCTCCAATACGAGAAGAAAGCAAAATAGATGGTCAGTCAAACCAACGAAGCCGCACTAGAAAATCATATTGAAGCTGCCTTAGCCAACGATGGCTACCGCATAGGCGATCCTGCCAATTTCGATCGTGAATTTGCCATCGACAGCAAGATATTCTGGGGCTTCCTTGAAGCGACGCAGCCCCGTGTCAATTTAAGTTATCACAACGCCAGCTAGGACTCTCGGATAGATGTGGAAACTTGCAAAAAACCATTATTCTGCGAGCGGCTTAGCAGGAATTTTGCCGTTTGTTTCGTTGCCGGTAGAGTGGCTGCGGACGCGGGTTCAATTGCGCATTTGGGAATTGAACCCGCGTCCAGAATCAGAGATAGAGAACCTGCCCGTATGTCTTTCGACACAGAGGGGCGGGCCGTGTTGGTGCTGAATCTAAGATGCTATGGCGATATTATCAATGGCAGTCTGTAGAAATGATGGGGTCACCATTTGCGCTGTATGTAGTTTTCATTTGTTGCCTTGGTCGATTTTGAATTGACATGGTAATGCAATCGCATTACCATTTGCTGCATAATTTTTGCAACGGAGAATGTTATGGCTGCAACGCTCGAAATCAATTCCACCCTGACTGACCGGTATCAGACCACGGTACCAGAGTCTGTTCGCCGCGCGCTGAAATTGCGCAAACGCGACAAAATTCATTATTCCATCCTACCCGATGGTGCAGTCCTGCTGACGCGCGTCAACCATGACCAGAACGTCGATCCTGTGCTTGGGCAATTCCTTGATTTTTTGGCGCGGGATATGGCCAGCAACCCTCAGCGGATTCAGGCACTTGATACGGGTTTGGTACAGCGTATCCAGTCGCTGACTGCCGAAGTCGAAATGGACATCGATGCGCCTTTGACGGTAGAAGATGAATGAGTGAATTTTCATTGCCGTCCTTGGTTATTAGAGGCTGGACGATTTTTGCACATCCATTGTTTCTTGATCAGATCGAAGCCCTGGCTCGACAAGTAGAAGTTCTCAAGCAGAAAGACCCATCAGGCTATAAAAAGAAAAATGCCGCTAAACGCCTGGCAGCCATTGCAAAACTAGCGTTCGAGGTTATTCCACAAGATCCCAGTCGTGCAGAATATCGACAAGGCGGCACTCTTGGCGAAGATCACAAGCACTGGTTTCGCGCCAAGTTCTTTCAGCAATACCGTTTGTTTTTTCGGTATCACGCTGCCAGTAAGGTGATTGTCTACGCATGGGTGAATGACGATGACACGAAGCGAGCCTACGAGAGCAGCGACGATGCCTACCGGGTTTTTCGCAAAATGCTGGAGAGCGGACATCCACCCGATGACTGGAGTCAATTGCTGGCTGAAGCACGCGTTCAGTCGAAACGGCTGAGAGTAATATCGGGGGGCGAGTTATGAAACTTTACATCCTGAGCGATTTACATATTTTCGCAACACTATCCAAGGCGTGCCGGTTGAATCGCGCAGTGGAAATCACGTACCGCTCAATGGGTGAGCCAACGCCTCATAAGCGTATTATCAGTCCGCACAGTGTTGTGCGAGCGGGGCGGCGCTGGCATGCCCGAGGGTATTGCGAGAAGAATAAACAATTTCGTGATTACACACTTGGCCGCATCTCAAGCGTAACGCTTTTGGAACAACCGTCATCCTTTGTAATGAAGGACGATCTCGCTTGGATGACCGAGGTGCCGGTCAGATTGATCGCTCACCCTGATTTAAGCCCTGCACAGGAATCGCTAATTCGCCTTGAATTCTTTAATGACACAGCTTCGCGCGTGACCACCTGTCGTGGCGCGCTGGTGAGTTATTTCATACAAGACATCCGTGCCGCGATTGATATCAAGACACAACGCCCACCTGAGTATCAATTGGCTGTAGGGAATATAAAGGAGATAGGCGCATGGCTATTCCCGAATTAACTAATACCTCTTCTGCGGCAACCCTATTGTTTGAACGGCTTCCAGACCGTCTTTTTTCGCCGCTGGCTTCTGTTAATCGCCATCATTATTGGACATTATTGTGTCGCCTTCATGAGCGCCGATTCGGGCCGGATGCGCCGTTGCCGCCCAGCCGTGGATTTCCAACCAAGACCATCATTCAGGACATCGTTGATGAGCTTGAATTGCAGGATGCGTGGGATAACGAGGATGCCAGCGGCACTGAATCATCGGTGGAGCAGCGTGCGACTTCGATTTTTGGTCGTTTCCATGAAACCGGATGGTTTCGCATAGATCAACCGAGGTTTGAGCGGCGTGTCACGATGCGGCCTGCCGTTAGCCAGTTTTTGACGATGCTGGTATCTTTTGCAGAAACAGGCCCTGTATTTGTGTCTGGAAA
Organism: uncultured Nitrosomonadales bacterium; assembly: GCA_903861075.1. GTDB lineage: Bacteria > Pseudomonadota > Gammaproteobacteria > Burkholderiales > Gallionellaceae > Gallionella. Next base: position 1,856 of record CAIOSY010000115.1, on the reverse strand, counting down.
AATCCGCTCGATTGATGCAAACCTTCAGATGGTTCTTGACGGCAATGCGTCGGGCGACTCACTGGCCGAAGCGGCGGAGCAGGCTAGAAACCTGTTGGAGCATGTGCGTAACACCAGCACCAATATCCGCGACCTCATGGAGTCACTACATCAAGATATTACGACCGCTCAGTATGTGCAACGGTTTTTCAGTGATTACATTGAAAGCGTGTTTATTGGCGATTATCGTGAGTTGAGAACACGTGAACACCCACTTTCAAAGCGTGGACAGATTCTGGCGAAAATTGAATCGATTCACGAATCTGAGGCGCACCGGAAACGCTTAATTACGTGGTATGAGTCAAAGCGAACTTCAGGTGATGCGAAGAAAGCCGAACGTTTATTTGAAAGGGATATTCACCGCTTGTCCGAGCTGCAGCGTATCGACGAATACCTTGACAGGCTTGACGACGAAATTCGAAGAGCCAATAAACGTGCATTGGCCTTTTTGGATTATCGACTGCGCTCGCTGATGCCGACAGACCGATTGGTTAGGCTGGCCATCGAATCACTGTTGGAAAAGGGCGAGTCACTATCGGATCCCGTTCTGACAGATGTACTACAGCAATGGGAGCAGCTTCGGTCTGTCCGAACCTACGCGGCTGAAGATGCGAAAGATTGGGTGGACGCTATTCGCGTAATTGATTTTGCAAAAGAAAACCTGGCGGTGGGCGTTGTTTCAGTACCGATTAATGAGGCGAGCGGAAAGTTATTTAAGGACACCAAACGCATCAAGAAACTGGTTGCGCCCATTGATGTATTGTTGGCGGGCGATATTAATGCAGAAAATAGGCCCGCAGACGAAGTATGGGGCGAGCTAGGTTTATTCAGGGAAGAGCATCCAGTTCGGCTGTCCGGAAAGGTAATTGTCGAGCGCGAGGGTGTGTGCGGCTATATTGATACGCCTTACATCGGCCTGCCCGCCGCAACTATTAAACGCCTTGGCAGCACGCCATCACGCGTCATGACCATCGAAAACCAGACGACATTTCATAGTGAGGCACGTCGCCACTCTAATGAGAATGTGTTGCTGATTTATACTGCGGGCATGCCAAATCCACCGTGGCGTGAAATGTACGTCAGACTGCTAGAAAGCCTGCCCAACAACATCCCTGTCTACCACTGGGGTGACGTGGATGAAGGCGGATTCAGGATTGCATCGGTATTGGCGCGTGAGGCACTTAAAGTCGGGCACGTCCTTCAGCCTTGGAAAATGCACCCAGACGATGTGCCTGTAGATCGAAGAAGTGCCGCAAGCACGAATACGTTAAACAAAATGGTGCATTTTGCTGAGGCAGCAGGGTGGGGGACGCTAGGTGCGCTTGTTGTTGCGGCCGGGTTTACGGTTGAGCAGGAGAGTTTGGGGTGAGGGTGTTATAACGCTATTCGGCGGCCACGGGTTGTCTTCGCTCACGTACACAGTATGGAGATTGCAGCCGAATCTGTCTCTGAAAACTTCGTTATCCAATCCCAGATTGCAAATAGCCGAAATTTGTTCCGGTTGATTTGCAGATTATATTCGGAGTATTCTTAAACATTCTGAAGCTGGGGGTTAAATCCATGAACGTTAATATGAGCAACAGCGTTTCGTTAGCCGCAAATTCCAGTGATGCTGTAGGCATTACCGTACTCAAGAAGGCATCGATATTGATGCGCAGGGGGCGATAGCACTGATTAACCTACTTTCGGCAGTTGACAGCGTAAAATCAGCCGCTAAAGTACGCAGCTATTGAGATCTTAGCTAACGGGGAGACTCACCAAATGGGTGAAGCCAAAAGACGCGAAAAGCAGGCCATCATCAAACGGATGGAGCCAAT
>CAIOSY010000114.1 GCA_903861075.1 uncultured Nitrosomonadales bacterium | reverse complement strand
TGGTCGTCCGAATGTGGGTAAGTCCACTTTATTCAATCGGCTCACGCGCAGTCGCGATGCACTCGTGGCTGATCAGCCGGGTTTGACCCGCGATCGACATTACGGCCGGGGTCGGGTCGGTGAACGCCCTTATCTGGTGGTTGATACAGGGGGCTTGGAGCCTGTTGCTAAAGACGGCATCATGTTCGAGATGGCCAGACAAAGCCGTCAGGCGGTCGATGAGGCGGATGTGGTCTTGTTTCTGGTCGATGGTCGTGCGGGCTGTACGCCTCAGGATTTGATCATCGCCACGCAATTGCGCAAAACCGGTAAGCCGATTGTGTTATTGGTCAATAAGGCGGAAGGTATGGCCAGAGCACGCGTAACCGCTGAGTTTTTTGAGTTGGGATTAGGGGAGCCTTACCCGATTTCATCGGCGCATGGTGATAATGTCGTTGAAGTGATCGAAATTGCGCTGGAACATTTTCCGGAAGAAATTGAAGTAGAGGAAGTTGTTAATCCAGACCAGCCGCCGAAGTTGGCCATTGTTGGCCGTCCTAATGTGGGTAAATCCACACTGGTAAATGCGATTTTGGGTGAGCAGCGTGTGATTGCCTTTGATCAGCCGGGCACAACGCGGGATAGTATCTATATTGATTTTGAGCGTGAAGGAAAACAGTACACCATTATTGATACCGCCGGGGTTCGTCGTCGGGGTAAGGTGGATGAGGCAATAGAGAAATTCTCTGTCATCAAAACCATGCAGGCAATTGAAGATGCGAATGTCGTGGTGTTAGTCGTCGATGCGCGTGATCAAATCACCGAGCAGGATGCACACGTAGCGGATTTCGTGTTACAAGCGGGGCGTGCGCTGGTGTTGGCGGTTAATAAGTGGGATGGTTTGGATAATCATCAGCGCGAAATGGTCAAAAGCGACATCGAACGCAAGTTGCATTTTCTAGGTTTTGCCAAACGTCATTATATTTCGGCGCTCAATGGCAGTGGTATTGCTAATGTGCTCACCTCGGTTGATGAAGCTTATGCGGCGGCTATGGCTAAAATGTCTACTCCTAAGTTAACGCGTGCCTTGCTGGGGGCGGTTGAAAAGCAGGCTCCGCCCAAAGTCGGTCGTTTCTTGCCTAAGATGCGTTACGCTCATCAGGGGGGAAGTAACCCGCCGTTGATCGTTATTCATGGTAGCGGTTTGGATAATGTGCCTGCCAGTTATGCGCGTTATCTGGAACGTTCATTTGCGGAAATATTCAAGTTGCAAGGGACGCCGCTAAAAATCCAGTTTAATTCCAGCAAAAATCCGTTTGAGGGTAAAAAGCCGCGAGCCTTGACAGAAGCCGAACAGCGTTCAGCACATCGCGCACGGATACGCGGTCGTAAATTGTACGGAAAACAATAGTAACTGGCGTATGTCGCAACAGATTGACGATGACAATGACGACGAGGGCGCGCTTTCCCCTTTGCCGTCCGGGGTTAAAAATTATATTACCCCGGGTGGACATAAAAAACTGCAAGCCGAGTTGCATCAGTTGTGGAAAGTGGAGCGGCCGGTATTAGTTAATACCATAACCTGGGCTGCTTCCAACGGTGATCGCTCAGAAAATGGCGATTATATTTATGGTAAGAGACGCTTGCGTGAAATAGATAGGCGTGTGCGTTTTTTACACAAGCGACTTGATATTGCGGTTGTGGTTGATCCGGCGCTGCGGGGTTTATGTCTGCAGGTTTTTTTTGGTGCTACCGTCACTGTCGGATATGAAGATGGAACGGAGGCAAACTATGCAATAGTCGGTGTTGATGAAGCCGATTTATCACGTGGTCATATCAGTTGGGTATCCCCGTTGGCGCGTGCTTTGCTTAAGTTGTATGAGGGAGATACAACAAAATTAATGACACCGGTCGGAATGGTTGAAATAGAAGTTTTGTGCGTGCGCTATTTGTCGTTAGAATAGCCCGCACTGAGTATTTGAAGTCTGTCGTGTAACGTCCATGTTCTTTGTGTGACAATTTTTAGGTTAATTGCCTGTACGGGTAAATTTCGTTATTTTCAGTCATTAAGGAGTACACCGTGAAAAAGATCGAAGCTGTGATTAAGCCATTTAAACTGGATGAAGTGCGTGAGGCCTTATCCGAATTAAATATTAGTGGATTGACAGTGACTGAGGTTAAAGGATTCGGCCGGCAAAAAGGCCATACCGAGCTTTATCGTGGTGCAGAGTATGTTGTTGATTTTTTGCCTAAAATTAAAGTCGAGGTGGTGGTATCCGGTGAAATGCTGGAGGCTGCGGTTGAAGCTATCATCAAGGCTGCACACACGGGTAAGATAGGTGACGGCAAGATATTTGTCTCTACCGTTGAACAAGTGATCCGTATTCGTACGGGTGAAACCAACGAATCTGCCTTGTAAAGTCGATTTGGTCCTTAAATTTTTATTGGCGGCGACGGGTAGATTTACCCGTACGCTACAGATGCGTATAATGCGCGTTTTGCCGAAGGTTCTATTCCATGCGCATTATTCAAAAAGCTTTAACCTTTGACGACGTTCTGCTCGTCCCTGCCTATTCTAACGTGATGCCACGCGAGGTGAGTCTGCGTACGCAACTGACGCGTAATATCAGTCTTAATATTCCCTTGCTTTCCGCTGCGATGGATACAGTTACAGGCTCCAGACTGGCGATTGCCTTAGCCCAGGAAGGCGGTATAGGCATTATTCATAAAAATATGTCTATACAGGAGCAAGCGGCCAAGGTCGCGAAAGTCAAACGCTTCGAGAGTGGTGTCGTCAAAGATCCGATTACCATATCGCCTGATATGTCTGTGCGCCATGTATTGAGTTTGACGCGTCAATACAAAATTTCGGGTCTGCCTGTCGTTCAGGGTAAGCAATTGGTGGGTATTGTTACCAATCGAGATTTGCGTTTTGAAAGCAATTTGGATCAATCCATACAAAATATCATGACGCCGCGTGAACGTTTAATCACGGTCATGGAAAATACCAGTCTGGAAGATGCGCGTAATTTGATGCACCAGCATCGTATTGAACGTGTGTTGGTTGTGAATGAAGCATTCGAGTTGTGCGGTTTGATGACGGTCAAAGATATTTTAAAAGCGAGTGAGCATCCTTTAGCGAGTAAAGATACCCTGGGTCGTCTGCGCGCAGGTGCTGCAGTGGGTGTGGGTGAAGGGACGGAAGAGCGTGTGACTTTGCTGGCTGAAGCGGGTGTGGACGTGATTGTCGTTGATACCGCGCATGGTCATTCGCAAGGTGTGTTGGATCGCGTACGCTGGGTTAAAACGAATTTCCCTCATGTTGAGGTGATAGGCGGAAACATAGCAACGGGTGCGGCGGCGCTGGCGCTGGTTGATCATGGCGCAGATGCCGTTAAGGTGGGTATTGGTCCGGGATCTATTTGTACGACTCGTATCGTAGCCGGTGTCGGCGTACCACAAATCGCAGCGATCAATAATGTTGCCACTGCGCTTAAAGGTACGGGCATACCATTGATTGCAGACGGCGGCGTGCGTTTTTCCGGAGATATTGCCAAGGCGATTGCAGCCGGTGCGAATACGGTCATGTTGGGCGGTTTATTCGCAGGTACCGAAGAAGCGCCAGGGGAAATTGAATTGTTCCAGGGACGTTCATATAAGTCGTATCGCGGTATGGGTAGTTTGGGTGCGATGCAGCAAGGCTCTAGCGATCGATATTTCCAGGAAGGCGAGAGCAATCAAGATAAGCTTGTGCCCGAAGGCGTTGAAGGACGTGTGCCATATAAAGGCAGTGTGCTGGCAGTCATACATCAATTGATGGGCGGTCTGCGTGCGAGCATGGGTTACCTGGGTTGTGCGACGATAGATCTTGTTCATGAAAATGCAGAATTTGTTGAAATCAGCTCTTCCGGTATACGCGAATCTCATGTGCACGATGTACAAATCACAAAAGAAGCACCGAACTACCATATAGACTAAAAGCAGGATAGAGGGACGAGGAGCGCGGATTAAGGGTAAACCCGCTGCGTTCCGGTTCCTCAATAACTGCTCAATCCTTCATCCTAAATCCTCAATTCTAGCCATGTCTCATAAAAAACTCCTCATACTCGATTTTGGTTCTCAATACACTCAACTGATTGCCCGGCGTGTGCGGGAAACGAATGTCTATTGCGAACTGCACCCCTGGGATATGTCGGATGACGACATTCGTGCCTTTAATCCTTCTGGTATTATTTTGTCGGGCGGGCCTAATTCGGTGACTGAAGGGGATACGCCACGCGCGCCTCAATCCGTATTCGAATTGGGCGTGCCGGTGTTGGGCATTTGCTACGGTATGCAGACGATGGCCGCGCAATTGGGGGGTGAGGTTGAAACGGGTCTGGTGCGCGAATTTGGTTATGCTGAAATTCATGCGCAGGGACATTCGACCTTGCTCAATGAAATACGGGATCGCGTGAACGATCAAGGACAGGGTTTAATCGATGTCTGGATGAGTCATGGTGATAAAGTCACAACTTTGCCGCCCGGTTTTTCAGTTATTGCCAGTAATTCGACCACGCCGATAGCTGGTATGGCGGATGAATCACGTCGTTTTTATGCATTGCAGTTTCATCCTGAAGTCACGCATACGCATCAGGGTAAGCGTATGCTGGAGCGCTTTGTGCATGACATCTGTGGTTTTGGGCATGACTGGAATATGCCGGATTACATAGCGGAAGCGGTTGAGAAAATTCGCGCGCAAGTCGGTACGGATGAAGTCATACTGGGTCTTTCGGGCGGTGTGGATTCTTCGGTTGCGGCCGCCTTGCTGCATCGCGCTATCGGGGCGCAGCTTACCTGTGTATTTGTGGATAACGGTTTGTTGCGTCTGAATGAGGCTGAGCAAGTGATGGAAACTTTTGCGCAAAATCTGGGCGTTAAAGTGATACACGTTGATGCAAGTGCAGAATTTTTACATCATCTGGCTGGCGTGACGGATCCTGAGAAAAAACGTAAAATTATCGGTCGTGAGTTTGTCGAAGTGTTTCAACGTGAATCGGCTAAGTTATCTCAAGCTAAATGGCTGGCGCAAGGAACGATATATCCGGATGTGATTGAATCGGCAGGCGGTAAAAACAAAAAAGCGCATACCATTAAGTCTCATCATAATGTAGGTGGCTTGCCTGAGAGTATGCATTTAAAACTGCTGGAACCTTTACGTGAATTATTCAAGGATGAAGTGCGTGAATTGGGTGTTCAGTTAGGTTTACCCCCTGCAATGGTTTACCGTCACCCTTTCCCCGGGCCCGGTTTAGGGGTGCGTATTTTGGGTGAAGTCAAAAAAGAATATGCAGATTTGTTGCGCCGCGCGGATGCTATTTTCATGGAAGAACTGAATAGCACCTTCGATTCTGAGGGAAAATCCTGGTATGCCAAAACCTCACAAGCTTTTGTGGTTTTTTTGCCGGTGAAAAGTGTAGGCGTAATGGGCGATGGCAGAACGTATGAGTGGGTCGTTTCTTTGCGTGCGGTACAAACTCAAGATTTTATGACTGCACATTGGGCGCATTTACCTTATGACTTGTTGGGTCGTGTTTCCAATCGAATTATCAATGAGGTGCGCGGCATCAATAGAGTTGTCTATGATATTTCCGGTAAACCGCCCGCAACTATTGAGTGGGAATGAATTGATGTCTGGCAAAGACCAGTAAATACAAGCAGAGAATAATCATAAGACCCCGTTTTTACGGGGTTTTTTGTTTTTTATCTGGCAATATCTGGTAATGACAAGTAGTGGCAAGCAAGTTTTTTTCATGGTTTTATCAATGGTATAATTTTCTCTTATACCATTCGTCCAGTGCAATACCATTGCAAAAAACACGGTTCGACAATGGTATTAAATAAGATAAAGCTCAATAAATACGTGGGTTGTAGCGGTTTTTATGAGCTTTTATAATCATGGTATCAAATTGCGGAGTGAGCATGCTGACAGATACAAAATTACGGAATCTCAAGCCAGAAGCCAAGGCGTATAAGGTCAGTGACCGTGACGGCCTATATGTCACCGTTTTGACCACCGGCACGGTATCGTTCCGCTATAACTACAGCATCAATGGGCGGCAAGAGACGCTTGTGATCGGGCGCTATGGTGCAGGAGGGCTGACATTGCTGGAAGCCAGGGAGAGGCTTTCATTGGCGAAAAAAGAGCTTGTCGCTGGCAAATCACCATCCAGAGCCAAGGCGAGAGAAAAGCAAAAATCTAAAGGGGCTGATTCTTTTAGTGAATGGGCGGAGCTATGGCTTAAGAATCACCAGATGGCAGATTCAACCCGCGATATGCGGCGATCAGTCTATGAGCGTGACCTCAAGGAGCCGTTCGGCAAGCTCAAGATGGGTGAAGTATCTCATGATGACTTGCGCGCTTTGTGTGAAAAGATCGTAGCTAGGGGCGCGCCGGCCACGGCGGTACATGCACGTGAGGTTGTGCAGTCGGTTTATCGCTATGCGCTGGAGAAAGGGCACAAACATGACAATCCGGCTGACTTAGTGCGGCCAACCTCTATCGCCAGATTTCAACCCAAAGATCGGTCGCTATCGCCAGCAGAGATTGGTGTGATGTATCAGTACCTGGAGCACGTTTCTACAGCGCCTACAATCAGGCTTGCGGTAAAACTGTTGCTGTTGACCATGTTGCGTAAATCAGAGTTGGTTGAGGCCGTATGGACAGAGATCAATTTCACTGATGCGCTTTGGACTATCCCAAGTGAGCGAATGAAGCGGCGCAACCCGCACAACATTTACCTGTCGAGACAGGCCTTGGATATCTTCGTCGCTCTTAAGACTTGCGCAGGCGGCTCACGTTACGTTTTGCCATCACGCTACGATCCTGACATACCGATGAGTAAGGCGACCTTGAACCAAGTTACCAAGCTGACTTTTATGGCCGCGCAGAAAGATGGTAAGACGCTGGACAAATTTGGGCCGCATGATTTGAGACGGACGGCATCGACGCTACTGCATGAAGCAGGATACAACACGGACTGGGTTGAGAAATGTCTGGCTCATGAGCAAAAGGGTGTGCGCGCTGTTTACAACAAGGCTGAGTATGCAGAGCAGCGGCGCGTGATGCTGCAAGACTGGGCGGACATGATAGACAGGTTTGCTACACGCCCCTAAGCCATGGGGCTGGCGGAAGTAATGCTGCGGATTTTCGTTGTTCGATCCAGGCTTCAATTTCTTGCAAGTCCCACGCAACCAAACGCGTTGTGATAGAAAATCGCTGTGGAAACTCCCCTCGTTTTTCCATATTGAGAATTGTTCTTTCTGAAAGAGGTACGATTTTGAGGAGACGCTTGCGGTTAATCAGTGCCTTCCCCGGTTTTTTCATTTCCTCGAATGTCAGGTCTCGTGCGTTCATTTTGTCCTCTCCTTGCTGCATGCTTTTTTCGTATTCATAGTCCAGACTTGCTTAAATCTGCGTATTAGAAAAGCTTGAAATATCTGTTGAGGAGAAATCATCCCAGTCTCCCCGATTTTGCCTTGAGTGCAATTAACCTAATTTCATCCAGTACCTTGTCCGTTTGTTGCATGGCAGATCGCATGGCTACAGCCTCTTCAAATGGTGCGGTGATGTCGTATCCCTCACTGCACAGTTGATTCAGCAGCAACATGAGCGGCGACTTGAACTGCGTTGGATCAGATAGCATCGACAGCGACAGGCATGCTTTGTCAGCATCCGGTGCAACAAAGTGCGCTTGATCTAGCATGGCGCGTGGGTACTGGTATCGCGTACCGGGCAACGTATCGTTCCTGGGCAGCGTGGCAAGAAAGGCTACCGCTTCGAGAAAGTGCTCTGCCGGCAACTCACCACAACTGCCAATCTCGAAATGATCGTTGAAGCGACTCCAGATATCGGCGCGAACCACATCGGTGTTTTCTCCGCGCTGGGAGACGATCTGCTGCAAGGCGTTCTGTTGGACATGGGAGAGGACGCGCGCATCATGTGGTGTGGTGCAGCCCCCTGTTTTTCTGATCGCGGGCAGGATTTCTTTCGTCACCTTGACCTCGAAGGCTTGCGCTTCTTCTTCGTGAGAATTGATGATTAAGCGGTAGAGGTTTCCTTCGTTGATGTAGGTTAATCCCTGATTTTCACCTTCAGCATGTGAGCCGTGTTTCGCGATCCCCTTTTCACGGCAGTATTTTTTGATGGCATCGCTGTCGTTGCCATAGCCTAGAACAGCACAAACGTCCTTGGCAGAAAACCACGTCTCACCGTTGTCATCGACGAAGACGTGGATTTGTGCGCCATTAAAACTGAATAAGTCGAGTGTGGCAGGACTTGTCATAGTGCTAACCACCTGCATGGCCCGATTAAATCGTTCTTACGTGCTGCCAAACTCGGCTGCGGATATGAACTGGCGTGGTCATTTTGTCCTTGTATTTTGTTTGTGCCGACTGTACAGTCGAGGTGATCGATAAGCTTAACCATTGAGCTTTTTCTCCATATTCCACTGGCTGATAATTCCCTCAAACACTTCGCTACCGTTATCTACGAAAGTATGCGGTTCGCGCTGCGTCATGTAACACAGTCGCAATGCATTCATCAGGTGCTCAAAATTCTCTGGATCAAGCGTCCCTATATCGCTCACGTCTGCTTTGACGCGATAACCGTTGTAGAGTGAGGCGAGAAACTGTGCGAACACGCGCGAACTACCGCAATCGCGCTGTGCCCACATAACGCAATGCTTAAGACTCTTTGTGCATACGGACAAGTAAATACGTTATTGACAATACTGTAATGTAAAAATAAAATGGACAACGAATAATCGTAAAGTTGTAAGTAAATCAGATTTACTATCACGTAAAAGATAGACATTGTGGTCAAATAGTCGTCAGGAGAGTATGTATGGCAAGCATTAATGAGCAAACTCTGATCTTCAGTACAGGACGGCGCGTATCAGCCTTGCGCGGCGTGATCGGTATATCGCCATACCTTGAAGTCTTTCAGGGGCATGACGGCATCCTAATACCCAAGGAAGCCTTTCTGGACGATAACGATGCCCTGACTGATGCGGAGCGGATCGAGCTGGCCGACTACATGATCGAGCAATGGAATAAGTTCAAGAAGCTGTCCATCGCCGCCTGACTGCATCCATCACCAACGCCTATATCGATAATGGATAGAAAGGCAAAAATGAACTTTACCAAGGCCAGCAGGATTCTCGTCGAGGCAGCAGCTCTTCCGATAGGCAATCAGAATGGTATGAAGATTAGTATGCCAGGTGTCCTATCGCATGCTCACCGGTCGCTAACCGAAATGTCGCAATCATTTGAAAATGCGCCTGAACACATAGTCGAACAGTTCGATGATCGACTGATGGAATCGCAGCCGCTGATGCGCGCGCACGGTCTTGAAGAACTTGGGAAACATCTCAAGCTGTTGCAGGAAGCCTTTAACACTGGAGATGCCCAAACGGTTCGGCAGTTCTTCGATTTGTACGTGTTCGACTGAGCATGTCGATTACAGATACTGAACGTGATTGAATTTACACATGTCGTGGCATTGTGGCTCGGCACCCTTTCATTGGCAGATAAAATCATATTAGTGCTGGTGCTGATCATGCACCGCATTGTTGCATCGGCTGGTATATGGACTTATGCGTTATTCACACTGATCGCAACGTTTCTGCATGAAGCAATGCACTGGGCGTGTGCTATCGTGCTTGGGGCTAATCCATCCTTCCCACGCCTTATTCCAGAAAGAACCCCAACTGGCTGGCGACTTGGATCTGTCAGTTTCACTCCCGGCTTATTAAAAAACATTCCCATCGCGCTGGCTCCTTTTTTACTGGCTCCTTTCGGACTATGGTGGGCTGCGGAATATATGCACCCGGCAACGGGGTGGTGGTATGTGATGCATGCCTGGATTGCTGGTACGGTAATCATGGCATGCCTACCATCTAGTCAGGATTGGAAGATCGCTGCTCCAGCGTTGATTCTTTGCGCACTCGGATATGCAGCATTCCACTTTAGAGCGTACTTATGACCTTGCAAGCACGCAAAATATTATTGCCATCGTTTATGCTTACTGAAGTTTGCAATGCGGATGACGCTGGCGCCTCAGTTCAGCTTTCATTGAAGGACGAACCATTAGGCTACTCGACACGCCAGGTAAACAGGGGGTCTCAGCACAACGAAGCCGAGTCATTCAGTTACAACCTGATGCCGGTTGTCGTAGACCAAAACAGCGTCCCATGGGGCGAGGCCAATATTTACCTGCTTTCACGGCTCACGGATTCAATAGCTCCTTCTATGAGCACCTACGCGGGGATAGCGGATGATTTGTCGGCCTATCGGCGCTTCCTGGATGAAACGGCGATAGATTGGCTCGCATTCCCCTCCCAGAAGCTAAGTCGCCCAACGTACAAATACAACGCCCGGCTAAGGCACGCCGTGGCGGCGGGGGAGATCGCGGCGGCAACTGCAAGACGACGCATGGGGGCAGTTATAAGCTTCTACAGGTGGTTGAAGGCAGATGGTGTTCTGCCCACTGAAAACGCACTTTGGAAGGAATCGGATCGGTATATAGAACTCAAAGATGCACACGGCTTCAAGTTTACAAAAAAGGTGATCACCACCGATGTCTCGATCAGGGTGGCGAAACAGGAAGACCCATACGATGGAAAAATTAACGATGGAGGAAAGCTTCGTCCACTCGCGCAAGAAGAGCAAGAATGGCTGTTGGATGCACTAGCCTCTATCGGTAACACCGAGATGACTTTAATCCACCTGATGGGTATGCTGACTGGCGCACGCATTCAAACCATCCTGACGTTCCGTGTGCGGCACGCCCTCTTAGAACTGGATGATATACATGGCGGAGAATTGCGATTCCCGATTGGGCCGGGAACCGGCATAGATACGAAGAACGACAAGCAAATGGTGTTGCATATCCCGATCTGGTTTTACAAAATGTTGCGCACCTATGTTCATAGTGATCGCGCCAAGAAGCGCCGAGAGCGTGCGACCGGCGGAGACAACGAAAACCAGTATTTATTCTTGAGCGTTCGCGGGGTGCCGTTCTATCGGTGCAAGGAAGAGTCACGCGCTTACGATGCCACTAATACGTTGCGGCACAACAAGGTTGGGCAGGCTGTCCGTCAATTTATCACCGAGCAGGTTATCCCGTTCGTGCGCACCAAGTATGGTGCCAGAAACTTTCATTACCAATTCCACGACACACGGGCAACGTTTGGCATGAACATGACCGATCATCAGATCAAGCTCGTGGAGCAAGGGAAAACAACGCTCAAGGAGGTAAGGGAGTTCGTCAAAACACGGATGGGGCATGAGTCGGCTGCCACCACTGACTTGTACCTTCAGTATCGTTCAAATCTCAAACTGGTGCGTTGGGTCGGC
>CAIOSY010000113.1 GCA_903861075.1 uncultured Nitrosomonadales bacterium | reverse complement strand
GATCGCTGATATAACCTGCCACATCCTCTTCAGAAAAATTGTCGGAGACGATAATTTCCCAGTTGTCATAATCCTGCCGTGTGACTGTTTCAATGGCGCGCGCCAGCAAGTCCAAGCGATTACGTGTCGGCAATAATACAGAGAATTTCATATCAGGCAGCCTTGCGAAAAACAATGGTGTATGCACTGCCTTTGCCTTCGATTTTTTCGATAGGACTGAGCAGCTTTGCGACCATGCGCCCTATTATGTGCAGCGCGCGATTGATCTTGCGTAAGGAACAAAGATTGGAAAAGAAAAATTCCCAACCGAAAATATTCCAACCCAGACCGCCTTTGTCCGTAGTAGTAAGTAACTCTACTGTCATCCCCAATGCCGCCATTTTTTCCACTAACAATTTTGACGGAATTAACATTAAGTGACGTGGCGCATCGGCATGCGGCCAGTATCGTCCAAGCACATGGAATTGGAAAGCATCAGGATTGGGTGCGGCCAGCACCAGTATTCCACCGGGATTTAATTTGTCGCTGATGGCTTCCAGTGTTTCCCAGGGATTGGGCAAATGCTCGATGACATGCCACAGCGCAATCACATCAAACGGCTTTAGCGACTTCAATGCGCCGCAGGTATCGCTGCTATTCACCGTGGGGATTCCGGCGATCTCATTTAGAAATTTACTGCACCGCGCATCCATCTCAATTGCCTCAGCCTCAAAGCCGCTCTTCTTTGCCAGATAGGTAAAACAGCCCAACGACGGACCTATTTCCAACAACCTACCCTGTGGCATGAAGTGTTTAATGATGTCGATTTTATATTGCTCATTTGCCGCTCCGGCATCCAGCAAATCTGTGGAATCAGACAGCGTGTAATAAGCTTGCGGATAATAATCGCCGAGATTCTCCGGGATGGGTGAAATGAAAATGAGCTGACATTTCGGGCAGCGATAATGATCAAATATCACCGTCGTGATGTTGCGGTTGTAATCGCGACTACGGAAATATATTTCAGCATCCGTGCCACAATATGGGCATTTTGTTTTCATATCATTGATTGTACTGATTAAATTTATTGACTGACTGCTTCTAATTTCCAAGCCAAATATGGTCGCACAACACCAGGTATGGGTGTCGAGTGACTGGGTCTGGTAATGATGCCTTCGTGCGGATCAATCACATTGAACGACAGGCAACTTTTTTCATAAAAGTGAACCGCTGTTGCGGGACTGAATGAAGACATTGCTAGGCCGATAAAATAACTACCCTCATTCAAGAAATTTCCGGGAATCGTGCAATTTGAAACATACTTACCCGCTGATAAATGTTGCATCTTTGTATCATGCGAAATGAAAGCACACTCACCATTTGCCGTATAAAAATGAAAGTTAGGTACCAAAACGACGGCACTATCTTCGATCACCTCGAAAGTCATTTCAACCATAATTGGTTCATCAATTTTGGCTTCAAGCGCAATTTCTCCCCGGCTATTTTTAATCTCGCCTTTTAGCAATCTTACTTTTCCGTCACCGACATGCTTGGCGGAAAAATCGGCACTCGCCGGGGACGCTTGCCCGCTGGTGTAGTAATGCATCACCACTTCAGATGTCGGACCGATTTTGACTATTTTTCCAGCATCCAGCAGGATCGCCTTATCACACAGCGAAGTGACCGTCGGCATACTGTGGCTAACGAAAATTACCGTGCGTCCCTGCTTGCCAACCTCTTCCATTTTACCCAGACATTTTTTCTGGAATTGCTGATCGCCTACCGCTAGCACTTCGTCAACAATCAATATCTCCGGTTCAAGATTCGCCGCGACAGCAAATGCCAGACGCACGTACATACCGCTGGAGTAGCGTTTGACCGGGGTGTCGAGAAATTTTTCGACTTCGGCGAAGGCGACGATCTCGTCGAATTTTCTGGCGATCTCAACTTTGCTCATACCCAGAATTGCGCCATTCAAAAATATGTTTTCCCGTCCGGTCAATTCAGGATGAAAACCTGTGCCGACTTCCAGCAAACTGGAAACTCGCCCCCGAATTTGGATTTTGCCGGAGGTGGGTTCGGTGATGCGCGATAGAATTTTCAGTAGCGTCGATTTACCCGCACCATTGCGCCCTATTATGCCCACGCGGTCGCCCTGCTGTATCTCAAAATTGATGTCTTTGAGCGCCCAAAATTCTTCATGGGTAGGATCATTACCTAGTGTCGCGGCAGGATGCTGCAACTTTCGCGCAAACTTTTTGACGCTGTTCGCCATGACATCCCTGAGCGAAGTATATCGTTCCTGGGATTGGTGGCTGAGGACATATTTTTTCGAGAGACTCTCGACGGTAATGACAGATGACATCAGATAACGTCCGCAAAAGTTTTTTCCGTTTTACGGAAATAAATAACCCCGGTGATCAGCATCACCACCACCAATCCGATAGAGAGTACGAAACCCGGCCAATATAAATGCGCATTGCCGCCCATGATGGACCAACGGAAACCGTCGATCACGCCCACCATTGGGTTGATGGAATACAGCAATCGCCATTCGTCAGGTACGATGTTACTGCTGAAGCCAACGGGTGAAACGTACAGTCCGAATTGCACCACGAAGGGGATGATGTAGCGAAAGTCGCGGTACTTCACATTTAGCGCCGCGATCCACAATCCAGCGCCCATGGCTGCTGCGAACGCGATCAGAATAAAGACAGGCAGTAAGAGAATGTGCCAGTCGGGCAGGAATCCGTACCACACCATCAGACCTACCAGAATAATGCCTGAGATCAAAAAGTCGACGAAGCTCACAATCACGGCACTGGCCGGAACGATTAGACGGGGGAAATACACTTTGGAAATCATATTGGCATTGCTTATCAGGCTATTGCCCGCTTCGGTAAAGGCATTGGCAAAAAACTGCCAGGGCAATAATGCAGCAAAAACCAGAATTGGATAGGGCACATTTTCTGAAGGTAATTTGGCCAATTTGCTGAACACCAGCGTAAATACCAGCATCGTCAAAAAAGGGCGCAGCAACGACCAAGCCAATCCGATGACGGTTTGTTTATATCTCACCAGAATGTCACGCCAGGCAAGAAAATAAAACAGCTCGCGATAACGCCACAGGTCTTGCCAGTAATGCCGCTCGGTGCGACCGGCTTCGATTATCAAGGTTTCTTGTGCCGCACTCATTGGTTGCCTCTTACTTCCAGTGTATTCACTTGCCGATCTTGCGCGGGCGGCTCGCCCCAAAACGCCATCGGTTCATAATCAGGATAAGGATAATAACCAAGGTTCAATTGAATATCCCAGTTGTACTGCGCTATCCATTGCTCAACCAATTTGCGCACAGAAACGGGTTTCCCTGAACAGATATTGACGACGCCAATATCGCGCTGAGACGTTGCCATGTGCACGATCTGCCGTGCGATTTCTTCCACCGGCAAATAATCTCTGAGCTGTTCTCCGCCGGACATATTGAAGACCTGCTCGCCTTTGGACACAGTTTCCTTCAGCTTGGGCAGCAATGACGTGCCGGGCTGCCCTTCACCGTACATGTAGAACAATCGCGCCCAGGTGAAATTAAAACGGGTGTACGATTGCAAAAAATCCAATTGCTTGCGCAAGGTATCCTTGGCATATCCATAGGGATTATCCGGTTTGGTCGGCAAGTCTGCCGCCAGCGGCCCGGACTGCATTCCATACTCAAAACATGTTCCGGTCACAAATAGCGACGACAAACCGGATGCAACCATTTGCTTAAGAAATTGATATTGTCTTGGTAGCTCAGTCTCAAAATGATGGAGGGATTTGTAATTTGGCAGGCCATCCCAAGCCAGGTGAATCAAGACATCCGGCTTACCTAACCGTTCAAAACAATCGTTTTCCGGCCGCGACAGGTCCATTTCCACCACGCGCACAGACGCGCCTAAGTCTTGTAACTTTGCGGCATTTCGCGTGATTGCCACGATTTCTGCACCGTGCTTACCCAGCTCTGCCAGGACATGTTTGCCGATGAAACCACTTGCCCCTGAAACCGCGATTTTCATGGTGTTTAACTAATTTGCAGGGAAGGGATCGCGGTGACGAATTGTCCACCCCATTCACGAATGTAAGCCAATTGTTCGGTCACTTCGGCGCGCAGATTCCAAGGCAAAATCACGACATAATCGGGACGGGTTTGTTTGAGTTGCGCTTCGGCAGCGATGGGAAGGCGGCAGCCGGGCAAAAATTTATCCTGCTTGGCCGGAT
>CAIOSY010000112.1 GCA_903861075.1 uncultured Nitrosomonadales bacterium | reverse complement strand
GACTATTTATACATTCCGCTCGGCGGCAGTCGCCACGGTAAATTCCGTCGTTATCTCAATTTGTTCATCACGATGTTACTCGGTGGCTTGTGGCACGGTGCCGGCTGGACATTTGTTGTTTGGGGCGCATTGCATGGATTTTATTTAATGGTGAACCACGCCTGGCGCGGATTCAAAGAAAAAATGGGCTGGGGCGACGGCGGTAGATTGGCAAAACTCGGGGCAGGCGCGTTGACGTTTTTAGCGGTTGTCGTCGGCTGGGTGTTTTTTAGAGCGGATAGTTTTACCTCGGCGATGACCATGCTGCACGGCATGGCGGGAATGAATGGCGTTTCGTTGCCACCGTCGTTGGAAGGGAAGATTGGGTACTATTTTGTGGGGATAAATTGGATGGTTTTTACGGGGTTGCATCCAATGGCAGGTATTGACATGCTGAATGCCCTCATCATTTTTTGTTTGGGATTCCCAATTATTTGGTTCTCTCCAAATGTCAGTCAGATGTTCCAAGCCTATCGGCCAACCTGCGAAGATTTGAAAGAACACCGTCCCGCAACTGATGCCAGTCTCGCCCCTGCCCAACAAGAAAAATGGCTTCGACTCTTCCAATGGCGACCGACAAAAATACGGGCATTGGCAACGGGAGTGTTGTTTTCCATAGCGATTATGGGTTTAACCCGTGTCAGTGAATTCCTTTACTTCCAATTCTGACTATGCGAAATCATCTACTTCAAATTTTCGTTTTCACCTTGATTGCATTTATTTCCTTTGCCGGATTTAATTGGCTGATCGATCCTTATGAAATATGGAATTCACCAAAAATCTCGGGCGTCAATACCGCCAAATCTGAATTAGCTATTCACGAAAGAATTTACAAAACAGTTGGCTTGGCTCGGCATCCTGCCGACACCATCATTCTCGGCACGTCGCGCAGTGATATTGGACTCAATCCAGAGCATCCTGCATTGGGAAAGAATGCAATAAATTTAGCTATCTCGGCACAACCTAATCGAGAAACACACAGAATTTTTGACGCGCTAAATGATCGTCAAAATATCAATGCGGTAGTCATAGGTCTAGATTTTTTCGTCTCGAACAATTTGTTGCCTGAGCCAACAGATTTTGTGGCTGAAAATTTTTTACCCGACCGTAGTTGGAAGTTGGCTTTATCTGGCTCGATACTCATGGACTCGATACGCACAATCCTCAAAAGAAAATCTCTTCTAGGCGACACTTGGTCAGAACATGGTTTACGCCTATGGTCAAATCAGCAAATAAAAGATGCAGGAGGTCATCGAAAAGTGATGCAGTTATCTGAAAACGGATATTTATCTTCACTCTATTTGCCAGTTCCTTCATGCTCCTATGACTTCTCATTAAACACAGGGAAATTACCTCAGCTTGAAGAAATTCGTGCCATTTTCGCCCGTGCGCACCGTGACCATATCACACTGAAATTACTAATTTCCCCCTCTCACGCACGCCAATGGGAAACCCTTGCAGCTGCGGACTTGTGGAATAAATGGGAAGAATGGAAACATCGTTTGGTGAAAATGAACGAAGAGGAAGCGCAACTTGCCGGTGAGCCGGCCTTTCCGCTTTGGGATTTTAGCGGCTACCACTCGGTTGCTACCGAAACCGTGCCAGTCTTGGGTGACACAAAAACCATGATGCACTGGTATTTTGATTCGTCTCATTACACGCCCGCCGCTGGCGATTTAGTTCTCGACCGCATCTTCAACTACCACTCACCCGTCCGCACTGTCCCCGATGATTTCGGCGTTTTGCTCACCAGCCAAAACCTCGAAGCGCACCTCGCGCACATCCGCACCGACCGTGAGCATTACCGACTAACTCATCCTGAAGACATAGCCGAAATCGAAACCCTCGCCCGCGAAGTCGCCAAAACCAAGCGCTGCTTATCCGCAACTATCACAAATTAAATTATTGTGACTCCGCTCCACAGGTGGTTATAATACCCACCATGAACAGCAAGCAACTTATCAGGCAATTGGAATTAGACGGTTGGTCACTGCGCAGGGTGAAGGGCAGCCATCACATCTTTACTCACCCCGCGAAACCAGGTCATATCAGCGTTTCGCATCCTAAGCAGGACTTGGGCGTGGGCATTGCGCATAAATTGTTAAAGCACGCCGGATTGAAATAAAGGAGGGGACAATGAAATTTATTATTGCGATTGAACCGGGTACTGAAACCACCTCTTTTGGAGTGGAGGTACCCGATCTGCCTGGCTGTTTTTCTGCCGGGGATACCTTGGATAAAGCCGTGGACAACGCCCGCGAAGCAATTGACCTTTGGTGTGAAACAGTGATTGAGGATGGTGGAGATGTGCCGACGGCTAAAACACTGACGGAGCATCAGGCAGATCCTGACTTCTCCGGCTGGATTTGGGCCGTGGTGGAAGTACCTGTAGAACGCTACTTTGGCCCTTCCGAAAAACTTAACATCACCTTGCCCCGCTTGTTGTTGGCAAAAATTGATGATTATGCCCGCTCACACGGGGAATCACGTTCCGGTTTTTTGGCAGAAGCCGCTCGACTGGCAATGCGCTAAAAACTTATTTGTAATTATTATTTGTACACATCGCATGAAATCACCAGAACTCTTATTACCTGCCGGCTCACTCGATAAAATGCGCGCCGCCTATGCGTTCGGCGCAGATGCCGTATATGCCGGCCAGCCGCGCTACTCTTTGCGCGCGCGCAATAACGAATTCAAGCTTGAAGAGCTGCAAACCGGCATTGCCGAAGCGCATGCGCTGGGCAAAAAACTATTCGTCGCCAGCAACCTGATGCCGCACAACGCGAAAGTAAAAACCTATATGGCCGATATGGAACCGGTTATAGCCATGAAACCCGATGCGCTGATCATGGCTGATCCCGGCCTGATCGCGATGGTGCGTGAACGCTGGCCGGAAGTGGATGTGCATCTGTCAGTACAGGCCAATACCGTTAATTATGCGGCGGTGAAATTCTGGAAGTCTCTAGGGTTGACGCGCGTTATTTTGTCGCGCGAACTATCACTCGATGAAATTGCAGAAATTCGTCAGGAATGTCCAGACATGGAACTCGAAGTGTTCGTGCACGGCGCACTGTGCATCGCCTATTCAGGTCGCTGCCTGCTGTCCGGCTACTTCAACCATCGCGACGCGAATCAGGGCACCTGCACCAACTCCTGCCGCTGGGATTACAAGATAGACAACGCGGAGGAAAACGGCACTGGCGACATCGAAAAGCTTGATTTCGATTTCGACAAGGCACTGAGCCAGTCCGCACTGTCCGATTGCGGCGAACAAAAACGCCACCCAATGGCGGATCGCGTGTATGTCATCGCCCGGCAGGATCACCCGAATGAATTGATGCCGGTGATGGAAGACGAGCACGGCACCTACATCATGAATTCCAAAGACCTGCGCGCGGTCGAACACGTCGAAAAACTGGCGAAGATTGGCATTGATTCGCTCAAAGTCGAAGGCCGCACCAAGTCCATCTACTATGTGGCGCGTACCGCACAGGTGTATCGTCAGGCAATTGACGATGCCGTCGCCGGTCGTCCGTTCAATTACGGCTTGTTAGGCGCACTGGATGCGCTGGCCAATCGCGGCTATACCGACGGTTTTTACGAGCGCCACCACACCCACGAACAGCAAAATTACATGCGCGGCCACTCGGAGAGCACGCGCCAGCAATATGTAGGAGACATCGTGTCATGCGCGGGCGGCTATGCCCAAATAGACGTAAAAAATCGCTTTTCAATTGGCGACAGACTCGAAATCATCCACCCCAATGGCAATCATCTGATCGAGCTTACAGAAATGCGTGACAAAAAGGGCGAGCTCATCACCGTCGCTCCCGGCAGCGGGCATCAGGTGCAGATACCGTTACAAGGCGATTTAAGCAAGGGCATGATCGCACGCTTTCTATAGCCCATGAATACCAACCTGAAAACAACTGTTGCCGCTGCTCTCATATTCCTCTTTGTGGGAGCAGTGCTATTCTTGGTTTTCGAAAAGCAGCTCAACCCCAATACTTCCAACAAAATAGGAGTCGGAGGCGATGTAACCCTGAGGAGAGATTTGAGCGGGCATTACCGCACAGAAGCGTTTATTAATGGTGTAGCACACCAACATTCTGGTAGACACGGGCGCAACCGATGTTTCAATTTCGAGACAGTTGGCCGAGCGATTAGGAATAACAAGCGTTAGTGCAATTCGAACCCAAACTGCAAACGGTGAGGCAATCGGTTACATGACTAGACTGGATAGTATAAAAATTGGCGGCATAGAAGAACGGAATGTTGCCGCGATTATCGTAGACAATCTCAGTTCTGATGCTCTACTTGGAATGTCTTTTCTCAGTCGTATGGATATTCGACTGCATCAAAATATCATGACTATCCACTCAAACTAATTTACAGCCCCCCTATGATACTCTCCTCTCTCGCCCAATCTGACCGTTACGCTTTACTACATCCCTTATTTTCCCGGGTGTTTGACTATATCCGCGATACAAATTTGTACGCGCTTCCACCCGGGCGATACAACCTCGCAGGTGATGAATTAATCGCCATCGTGGAACAAGTGTCCGGCAGAACAAAAGCAATGGCACAACTGGAGACACACCGGCGTTATATCGATATCCAGTTAATTCTGGAAGGTGATGAGACGATGGGATGGAAGCCACTGACAGATTGCTATAACCCGGTCGCTGAATACAGCATAGATCGCGACATCCGCTTTTTTCTGGATGCGCCGGCGTCCTGGATCCCTGTACCGCCCGATCATTTCTGCATCTTCTTCCCGGAAGATGCCCACGCACCACTTGTCGGCACAGGACCGATCCACAAGGTGATATTCAAGATTGCCATTTAACCCGTAAAATTTCCATTACAACAATGACACACAGTTATGCGGGTCATTCGTTAACAGCGAGTCGGCCTGCGCACACTATCAAACGGTGAGTCATAGGCGAGCATCGGAATATGAAACATCAATCGTGATATTGATACACCCCTGTCGGTTATAATTCACCCTTATTTACTGACAGGATTTCATCATGGGAAACAAACAATTCATCCAGACCCCTGACGCACCGGCTGCCATTGGCACTTATTCGCAGGCAATCCGGGTAGGTGAGACCGTATATTTATCAGGTCAAATCGGTCTGAATCCCTCCACCATGCAAATGGTGGACGGCATAGACGAACAAATTCACCGCGTATTTCAAAATTTGCGTGCCGTAACCTTGGCGGCCAACGGCAATCTCGACGGTATCGTTAAGCTCAATATATTTTTAACGGACTTAAAACACTTTGCAAAAGTGAATGAAATTATGGCGGGCTATTTTCAGCAACCCTACCCTGCTCGTGCCGCCGTTCAGGTGTCTGCACTGCCGCGCGGCGCACTGGTTGAAATGGATGGCATACTGGTCATTCAGTGCTAATGAGCATAAAAAAAATATCGCCCCCTTCTGATATGAGGGCGATTTGACTGCTCCTGCCAAAATTTCTGCTGCAACACTAGCAAATCTTGCCAAGATTGGCATACATCATCGCGCCGACTTATTGCTGCACCTGCCATTGCGCTATGAGGATGAAACGCAACTCGTGCCTATTGCAAATGTGGAACCCGGCGAAACGGTGCAGGTTCAGGGCATCATCACGCATACGGAAATTATTTTCAAGCCGCGCCGCACGCTGATTTGCCGCTTGCAGGACAACGGGGAAGAACTCTACCTGCGTTTTTTGAATTTTTACCCCAATCAGATAAAGCTGCTCTCGGTTGATCGCAAGATTCGTGCTATCGGTGAGGTGCGCCAGGGATATTACGGTCTTGAGATGGTGCACCCAAAATGTCGTGCCGTGGGGGATGAGACGCCGCTAAAAACCAGCCTGTCCCCGATCTACCCAACCACGGCAGGATTATCACAGACCACTTTAAGGAAACTAATCTCCAACGCGCTTGAAGTTGTGCCCGCCACCGACTATCTACCCGAAAAATTTCGCAGCCAATTAAATTTGTGCGGACTGGTAGAGAGTATAGGTTTGCTGCACAATCCCAGCGCCGACATTCCGGCCAGCGCCCTGACAGACCGCACTCACCCCGCATGGCAGCGTATAAAATTTGATGAACTGTTAGCACAACAACTCTCAATGCGGGTACATCACAAGGAGCGCAGTGCTCGCATCGCCCCCGCCCTGCCGCAACAGCGGCATTACACCGAGGGATTGCTGAAAATTTTACCGTTTGCTCTGACAAAAGCACAACAAAAAGTCTACGCAGAAATCAGTCTGGACTTAGCCAAACCACATCCCATGCAACGTTTACTGCTGGGCGATGTCGGCAGCGGCAAGACCATCGTCGCAGCGCTGGCAGCCTTGCAGGCCATAGAAAACAGTTACCAGGTCGCTTTAATGGCGCCAACCGAAATCCTTGCCGAACAGCATTATCTCAAGCTAACGGACTGGTTAGCGCCGCTGGGTATCACGCCAGTCTGGTTGTCTGGCAGTCTTAAAAAAAAGGACAAGCGCATCGCTGCCGAAAAAATAGCCTCCGGTGAAACCTGGCTTGCCATCGGCACCCATGCGCTGTTTCAGGAGCAGATTACTTTCCATAAATTGGGGCTGGCAATTGTCGATGAACAGCACAAATTCGGCGTGCAGCAACGTCTGGCGCTGCACGAAAAAGGTAAGCAACCCGTTGCACCGGATGAAAAATCCTCAGAACCGCATCAGCTAATGATGAGCGCCACGCCCATTCCGCGCACTCTGGCGATGAGCTATTACGCCGATCTGGACGTATCCGTGATAGATGAATTACCACCGGGACGTACCCCGGTGATTACTAAACTTGTCAGCGACGCACGTCGCGCAGAAGTGTTCGAGCGGGTGAGAACTGCCTGCATGAGCGGGCAGCAAGCCTATTGGGTATGCCCTTTAATCGAGGAATCGGAATTATTGCAACTGCAAAACGCACAGGAAACTTACCAGTTACTGGTCGAGACTTTCCCTGAGCTACACATCGGATTGGTACACGGAAGGATGGACAGCGCCGAGAAAATTGACGTAATGGCTAAGTTCAAAATAGGCGAGTTGCAATTACTCGTTGCGACCACCGTCATCGAAGTCGGCGTGGATGTACCCAATGCCAGTTTGATGGTGATCGATCACAGTGAACGCATGGGATTAGCACAACTGCATCAATTGCGTGGCCGCGTGGGGCGGGGTGCGGCACAAAGTTTATGCATACTGCTCTACCAAAAACCGCTTTCTGAATTAGCCAGAACGCGATTAAAAGTCATCTTTGAAAACACCGACGGCTTTATCATTGCCCAGGAAGATTTAAAATTGCGCGGCCCCGGTGAATTACTCGGTGCAAGACAAAGCGGCGTCGCAATGTTACGCTATGCCGATATTGATGCAGATGAAGATTTATTGATTCATGCACGAAACATTGCCGATGCTTTGCTGCGTGACTATCCTGAAGCGGCACGGGCCTATTTGCATCGATGGATGGCAAACAAACATGACTATTTACACGTTTAAAGACGAATACTGGAAGCAGAGGGCGCAGGGAGCCAATATAAAAATGCTACCCTGGCTGCGCGATCACGGCTCGCTCACTCGACGCATACAACAACGCTGCGATCATTTCTCCGTATTCAATGTAAAAAGCGGACTGTCTCGCATCGCACGGGATGAATCGGCGCTGTTGAACATAGCGCCTTATCAGCTTGCCTGGTCGCGTGAAGTATTTCTGTGTATGGATGAAAAACCTGTGGTATTTGCCCATAGCGCTTGTCGTGCCCGCGATCTCTCCGGTGCCTGGCATGCCTTGAGAATACTGGGTAACAAACCGCTAGGTGCGGTGCTGTTTTCACACCCTCAAGTGGTGCGCCGACCATTACATTACAAAGCCTTGAATGCCCATCATCCGCTTTACCGGCGTGCAGCCTTTCATTTGATCAATCCCCCCGCCCGGCTTTGGGCACGCAGATCCCTGTTTTATTTACACAATGCCCCCTTGCTCGTCACAGAAGTATTTTTACCTGAGATACTAAATCCGGCAGCGGGATATGAGGAAGCATGAACAAGAGGAACCCTGCAAATCATACAGATACCTGCCTTAACTTAATCCTAAATTCCCGATACCCGCCCCTGACAAAATGACTTTTTTCGAACGCTTATCGCTTTATATGCAACTAACTCGCCTGAACCGCCCTATCGGCATCCTGCTGCTGCTGTGGCCAACACTTTGGGGGGTTTGGATTGCGGGGAAAGGACACCCTAACATGAACATCGTAATGATCTTTACGCTGGGGACATTATTGATGAGATCGGCCGGATGTGCCATCAACGACTATGCAGATCACCACATCGATCGTCACGTCAAGCGCACCCATCAGCGTCCGATTACCAGTGGCCGTATTGCACCCCGTGAGGCACTTTGGCTGGCGAGCGCACTTGCCCTCACGGCCTTTGTGCTTATTTTGCCGCTCAATATTCTAACCCTGGGATTGTCAGTTCCTGCCGTTTTTCTTGCTGCCAGCTATCCCTATACCAAACGTTTTTTCGCCATCCCGCAGGCCTATCTGGGAATCGCCTTCGGCTTTGGCATACCGATGGCCTTTGCCGCACAACTTAACCTGATTCCTTCTGTCGCCTGGCTATTACTTGCCGCTAATATTTTTTGGGCAATCGCCTACGACACTGAATATGCAATGGTAGACAGGGATGATGACGCACATCTAGGCATTCATTCGTCCGCATTATTTTTTGGGAAGTACGACGTAATCGCAGTGATGAGTTGTTATGCCGGCACGCTATTCTTGCTGGCATACGCCGGAAAGATACTACAAATGGGCATAGCGTATTACGTGGCTCTGCTTATTGCATCCGGCATTGCACTGTATCACTACACCCTCATCCGACACCGCCAGCGAGAAGCCTGTTTTAAAGCCTTTTTGCACAATAACTGGTTGGGTGCAGTGGTATTTTTAGGTATTGTTCTGGATTTCCTGGCATGAACCGCTGGCAAAATAATACATTGCTGCGCACCAGCTATAGTTTGATTGCGCCTATTTACGATCTGCTGATAGAACGTCCAATGCGCAAGGCACGCCAACTATCGCTGAGTGCATTGCCCAGCGACATTGCCGGACACGTTTTGTTAAGTGGCATTGGTACCGGACTAGATCTACCCTTACTACCCAGTCTGCACCGCTACGCCGCGCTGGATTTCAACGCCGCCATGTTGTCTCGCGCCCGACCCCGCAGCACGGGTCTACAGGTAGACTGGGTGCTGGCTGACAGTATGTCCCTGCCCTTTCCAGATGCCTATTTTGATCATGTCGTATTGCACCTCATTACCGCTGTCGTCCCTGACCCTACCCGATGCCTGTCCGAAGCTGCGCGTGTTTTAAAGCCCGGGGGCTCTATCATCCTGTTCGATAAGTTTTTGAGGCCGGGACAATCGGCACCATTGCGGCGCTGGCTCACGCCACTCTCCGGTCACATCGCCACGAGAATGGATGTCGTATTTGAAGAGATACTGGGGAAAGTCTACGGCCTGTCGGTGATAAGCGATACCCCGCTACTGGCATGCGGCTGGTTCAGAGGAATTCTGTTACGTAAAACAGACTGAATATTTTTTTGCATACCCGGATGGTAACTACTCGCCCCCAATTTCTCCTGCCAAAGCCATCTGAATGGCGATCATAGGGTTCACACCCTTATAAGCCATGGTTTGCAGATAACTGGTGATACGGCAAAAGGCATGAGCATAGATCTCTGAGCGGAAGCACCCG
>CAIOSY010000111.1 GCA_903861075.1 uncultured Nitrosomonadales bacterium | reverse complement strand
CGGGTGCTTCCGCTCAGAGATCTATGCTCATGCCTTTTGCCGTATCACCAGTTATCTGCAAACCATGGCTTATAAGGGTGTGAACCCTATGATCGCCATTCAGATGGCTTTGGCAGGAGAAATTGGGGGCGAGTAGTTACCTTATTTGTACTGCAACAACAACCGCATAAAGAGTACATATAGCTGTTGCGTTCGCTTCTGCGACCTCTATGTTTATTTTATAAATCATCCAGGATGCAGGGTCACTAGGACTAACCGAAGCTGCATGCAGCTATGCTTGCACAATTATATGAATAAGTACCTTGACTTTTTTGAATTACCCACAAAGCCAGGCAACATTAGGATAAATATATACTCGCCACAATAAATTTTGATAAAATAATATAACTATTTGTTTTATTTGGTTTATTTTAACTTGTAAATAATAGGCAGCTCAGAAAAAAGCCTTTCGGAACACTACGTTAGAAGCATTGTTAGCAATATTATCCACAGAGTTATCCACAGATATTGTGAGTAAAACAAAAATACTCTTTAGTGGCGAGGAATTAGCACAATAGCTCTTGGCTTTGATGCTGGTCATAATAGTACGGCAAAACGAAATTAACGCTTTATCATTATGATGTACGAGCTAAGTAACCACCTGCCCGGCTAACACGCAATGCAACTTAAGACGATCATCTGCATAGTTTTAAAATTATGTTTTTGCCACACAAAATACGCAACTGTGATAATTTACCCGTAAACTAATCCGATGCTCCTATGAATATCGCAAAAATTACCACCCAATTAGAAAAGACGGGCTACATTGTACTCGACCATCCACTGTCTGCTACATTGACCAACCAGCTCGTTGGGCGTTGTCAGAACGATGCTGCAAGATTTCACGCAGCGCACATAGGTCGAGGACCAGACAAAAAACAACTCATTGCAATCCGTGGTGATGAGATTGAGTGGCTGGATGATTCCAACGCCGTTGATCAAGCCTATCTTATCTGGATGGAGTCATTGCGCACTAAGCTCAATGAAGCGCTCTATTTAGGATTGTTTGACTACGAGTGCCACTACGCCATTTATAGCGCAGGAACCGGCTATGCTAAACATAGCGACGTCTTGCAGGGTAAAAAAAACCGCATACTTTCTACCGTTTATTACTTAAATAATGACTGGCAGCCTGATGATGGAGGCGAATTAATTTTATTTGACACTGGCGGTGTCGCGGTCATTGCGACAGTAAAGCCTAAGATGGGTACGATGATCATTTTTTTAAGCGAAGTATTTCCCCATGAAGTCCTCATATCCCACACAACACGCCGTAGCATTACCGGCTGGTTTCGTGTCAGCGGGAGTTAACGTAAGATATTAAGAATAGCCATGAAAAACTACTTCACTATTCCCGACAACGGGATTGATCTTGCCGAGAAGAATCTGCGTGATATCCTTGCTTTTTCCTTTAAGCACACAAAGGAACACTCGGCCGTCGTGGTATGGGACGATCAATGCGCTTTAGCAGTCGCACTCACTCAAGCATATCGACGCTGCTTGCCCGACGGAATATTTATCAATTTTAATGATGTCACCGCCGACTACATTCTTAATGAGTTTGAGCGACTGGCAGAATCAGATTTGGTTGTATTGATACAATCTACCAGCTTTCGACTGGATGCCTTTCGTCTGCGTGTCGAACTTTTCAAACGCGGCCTGAAAGTTATCGAACATCCGCACCTGTCTCGGATGCCCAATGATGAGCCTTTAATTTACATCGAATCTTTAGCCTACGATCCCGACTATTATCGAGGTGTAGGCAGTTCCTTAAAAGCTATGATAGACAAAGCTCAAACGGGAATCATAGACAGCGGAGGCGAGCAACTGGTCTTTACCTCCGGGTTCGAACCTGCAAAACTTAATGTGGGCGACTACAGTCAGATGCAAAATATCGGCGGACAATTTCCCATAGGGGAAGTATTCACAGAGTCAAAAGATTTAGAAGCTTTGCAAGGGCGTGTACGAATTTCATTTTTTGGTGATACAAGCTTTACCGTCAATAAGCCACCTATACCCATTACCCTTATCGTGCAAAACGGGAGAGTCACCGGCGTTATTGATTCCACAGCTGAATTTGATACTGTACTTGAACAAATTCGCAGTTGTGAAGGCGAAATATGGGTACGCGAACTCGGTTTAGGCCTGAACAAAGCGTTTACTCAAGACAAAACAGTTCAGGATATCGGTACCTATGAACGCATGTGTGGCGTTCACCTCTCTTTAGGTGCTAAACACGGCAGTTACAACAAACCACAAATCAAGAAAAGTCAGGCCCGATATCACGTCGATGTATTTGCCCTCACGGAGTCGGTTTCACTTGATGGACACATCATCTATCGGGATGGAAACTGGATTATCTGAGCTCGTTTAGTGTTTTACAGCATACAAGGCAGGACCGTACAATGCGGCTCTGTCATTTAAGATAACCGTGACGGGCATTGCTTCCAACAAGTGGCGCATCCGGCCTTTCGCCAAAAACGCTTCAAGAAACTCACCGCTTTGCAACAAGGGTAAAATCTTAGGTGCAATACCGCCCCCTAGGTATAGTCCGCCGCAACTCATAATCTTGAGTGCCAGGTTGCCTGCCTCAGCGCCGTACAAACGCGTAAACAATTGCATCGTCTGTACACAGAGTTCATCGCGTCCGGCAAGTGCTGCAGCAGAAATTGCAGCGGCCTCATCACCCAGGCTCATTTCCTCAAGCAACCATTCTGGAACAACAACGCCTCGATATTGACAAATAAATTCGTGCAAACTGACAATCCCCATACCTGAGACTATACGTTCCCAACTCACATGGCCATACTGCTGTTGCAAATGACGTAGCAGAGAAAACTCCAGTGTATTGGAAGGCGAAAAGCTGGTATGCCCGCCTTGGGTTGCAAAGGGGTGGTAGTCCTCCCCATCCCAAAACAACCCCGCCTCACCCAAGCCTGTTCCGGCTGCGATAACTGCCACATTTCCAATTGCATCGGCAGCTCCCTCTTGCAAAACCAACAAATCATTCTTCTTTAAAGCGGGCAAGCCGTATGCAGTCGCTTCCAGATCATTGAGCAGCATGCAATACTCGAAACCAAATTGCTGTTGTAATACATCCGCATCTATCCGCCAGGGCAGGTTTGTCGTCTGCACTACCCTGCCCTGTACCGGTCCTGCAACCCCAAAGGCAGCACGGGTCGGAGACAAAACGACAGAAGACATGAATTCACCCAGTAATATTTCGAACTGGTCATAATCCCCGCTTAAATAAATGACCTCATGTTCAATATTAACTTGCGTACCTTGCACAGTCACAATGGCTAATCGCGTTTTCGTCCCGCCAATATCACCGCTTAACACCCTAATTGCTTCAGTTTGCATTATTCATCTCTTTGCTTGTATCTTGAGCCGCATCCAGCATTTTTTGCGGCAATTGTTTAGTGGGTTTTACACCTAAGACTCTCAGCATTTCCGCCTGACGGATGACGTTACCACGACCACCGCTAAATTTTATGTAGGCACCATCGTAAGCTTTTTGTGCCTGTTGCAACTTAATACCTAAACCCTCAAAATCCTCCACGAAACCGGCCAGTTTATCGTAGAGTTCGGCACCCCGACTGGCAATTTCCTGGGCGTTGCGATTTTGCTGTTCCTGCCGCCAAAGGTGGGCAACCGTGCGAACCACAAACAGCAAGGTGCTTGGACTGACGAGCAACACATTTTTTTGCCATGCCTCCTGCCATAATTGGCTCTCATGCGAAATTGCCAGCATGAAGGCAGGTTCTACGGGAATGAACATCAGCACAAAATCAAGCGATTTTAATCCATATAACAACTGGTAGTTCTTCTCCGACAGTTCCTTAATGTGTGCCTTTATCGATGCTATATGTCGTGTAAGGGCCGCATCACGCTGCAGGTCCGTTTCACTGTTGGCGTACTCTTCATAGGCGTTAAGCGACATTTTCGCATCAATTACCAGATGTTTTTCATCGGGAAGATGAACCACAACATCCGGTTGCGCACGAGATCCATCCGCACGAGTATGATTTTCCTGAACATCATATTCATGTTCACGACGCAAGCCCGAGGCCTCCAGCACCCGCTCCAAAATTAATTCACCCCAGTTTCCCTGCGTCTTGCTCTGGCCTTTAAGCGCAGAGGTCAAATTATGTGCGTCACGAGAAAGCTGATTATTGAGTGTCATCAGTTGTTTGACTTGTTCAGCCAGCGCAGATCTATCCTTACCTTCTTGCACATAGACTTCCTGCACCTGCCCCTGAAATTCAGTAATTTTAACTTTCAAAGGTTCTAGTAACTGAGTGATATTGGCTTGATTCTGTTCAGTAAAGCGCTTCGTCTTATCTTCCAATATTTCATTAGCTAACGCTTTAAATTGATTAGATAATTCAGTACGTGCAGCACTGAGAACGGCAAGATTCTCAGCAACCTTCGCTCGCTCGGCATCTAATGTGGTGGAAAGTTCAGTCACCTGATTACTCAATCGTTGCTGCTCTGTGGTCAAATGATCTCGCAACAAGGCAAGCGCATTCCTTTCACTTTGCAGTATAAGCAATTGACCATTCTGAATATTTACTGAGGATACTGCAGCCCCCAGCTTTTCCCGCAAATCCCCTGATACTTGATCAAGCTGCTGAACGGCCTCTTCCGCCCGAATATGTGCAGCACTAAGCCGCCGAATTTCTTCTTGCAGACTGCTCAAACGCTCATTAAGTGTGGCTACCTCAATTTGAGCAACGCTCGCTATACGTGAAACTTTTTCGCGAAAAATAAGCCAGGCAATGAATGCACCGGCCAGTGAAGCTATCACAAATACGATGTAATGTTGCATGGCTGCTACCCTGAAAAGTCCATCCAAGACGAAACCCCGACAAAAACCGGGGCATATATCGTCTTGGCATTGAGCTATAAAGATTTAATCACGTTCGCGATCATCGCGTCTTTCCCGGCGCTGATCTCCACGATCCGGGCCTCTGTCCGTGTTATAACGTGAATCATCTCTTCGTTCATCCCGTCGTTCGTCTCGTCGTTCATTGCGATACCCGTCCCGACGCTGCCCATCCCTATCTCGCGAGACATCTCGCTCACCAGAACGAGCAGAACGGCTAGCATCTTCACCAATAAGTGTACCGGCAGCAGCACCAATTGCACCACCAAATATTGAACCACTACGCCCGCCCATTTCGTAGCCCACTGTCGCACCCGTCGCACCGCCGACTGCCCCTCCAATCGCAGCGCCTCCCCGGGGATTATTGACACAGGCAGTTAACAACAAACTCAATAATAGCAATGACGTTTTCATATTTCCTCTTGTGTAATGGTAGTAGACAAACACTCACGCGTAAGTCATCAAGTAAAAATTCGATCCTTTGTACTTGTAAACTGACTTAAATCATGAGTGATCAAGTTTAATCTTTAAACGTATTTGTCGGGAATCTTTCTAACGTGCTATTCTTCAGTTATCTATAATATTGCTAAACACTATGTCCGTTTCTATAAAAACCCCGCAAGAAATTGAAAAAATGCGCATTGCGGGTCGCTTAACAAGTGAAGTTCTTGATTATATAGGACAGTATGTTAAAGCCGGTATAACGACCAATCAACTTGATAAACTGTGTCACGACTTGATTGTCGATGTACAACAAGGAATTCCCGCCCCGCTCAATTATGCGCCCGGCGGACACAAGCCGTTTCCCAAATCTATTTGTACTTCGATTAACCATCAGATTTGTCATGGTGTGCCCAGTGAAAAAGTGCTCAAAAACGGCGATATCGTCAATCTGGACATTACAGTCATTAAAGACGGTTATCACGGTGATAGTAGTCGTATGTTTTACGTGGGCGAACCTTCTATACAGGCCAAACGTTTATGCGAAACGACTTACGCCTCCCTGTGGCGTGCTATCCGCACGGTTAAGGCCGGTGCTTATCTGGGCGATATTGGCCATGCCATTCAAAGTTTCGTTGAGCCCTTAGGTTACAGCGTAGTGCGCGAGTTTTGCGGTCATGGCATAGGTGTGAAATTTCACGAAGATCCTCAAGTGCTGCATTATGGTCGACCTAATACAGGTTTAAAATTAGAAGCCGGTATGGTTTTTACCATTGAACCTATGATCAATGCCGGAAAAAAAGAAATCAAGCAATTAGGTGACGGTTGGACCGTGGTAACACGAGATCACAGCTTGTCCGCACAATTTGAACACACCATACTGGTTACTGAAACTGGATTTGAAGTATTGACCGTCTCCGATGGATGCCCAAGTCCCACCTGAAGTCGTTACTCTTTTACGGGCATCATTACGGCAGGACAGGCTGATACTCGAAAAGAAATTCTTACAAACGGGCAATGTTGCACGCTTGTTAACGCTGCACAGTAAGTTGATAGACCAGTATTTGCGTAATATATGGATACAACTAAAAATGCCAGATACGCTGGCTTTGATTGCCGCTGGCGGTTATGGCCGCTGTGAATTATATCCAAAGTCAGATATTGATTTACTAATTCTGCTTGATGCTGAACCTGCTGAAAATTTACAGCACAAACTGCATGAACTCATTGCCATACTCTGGGATATCGGCCTTGAGGTTGGGCATAGCATACGTACAGTGAGCGAATGTCTGACTGAATCCAAAGATATTACCGTTCAAACAAATTTGTTAGAAACTCGCCTGATCGAAGGTTGTCGCCCTTTATTTGATACGCTTTCCATTGCCGTATCCAAACAACTGGATCCACTCGCCTTTTTTTCAGCAAAGTGCGATGAGCAACAACAACGTCATGCCCATTTCGACAATGCCGACTTCAATTTAGAACCTAATCTCAAAGAAAGCCCCGGTGGCTTACGGGATCTGCAAACGATCACTTGGATTAGTCGTGCGGCAGGATTAGGTACAGGCTGGACAGAGTTAGCGCTCGCAGGTTTAATCACTCACGCTGAGGCGCGTCAAATTACCCGCCATGACAAATTAATCAAAACATTAAGAACGCGATTGCATTATCTGGCACGCCGCAGAGAAGACCGCTTATTATTTGATTTTCAAACCACGCTTGCACAACAAATGGGGATCGCCGACTCAACCAATCGACGCGCCAGTGAACATTTGATGCAACGGTATTATCAAACCAAACTTGCCATACGTCAGTTCAATACGATTTTACTGCAAAATCTGCATGATTTTTTGTTTCGCACCTCACCGCCCCGGCACGCACTGAATGAACGATTTCGTATCATAGGCAATTTATTGGAAATTCGTGACGAGCAATTATTCGAACACACGCCCAGTGCCATTTTTGAACTTTTTCTGATCTTGCAAAAACATGCAGAACTAACGGATATTACCGCTAAAACCTTACGTGCTCTGTGGCGCGCACAATCCAAAATCGATTCTGCATTTCGACACTCAAGTGAAAACAGGACACACTTCATCAATATTTTGCAACAAACAGAAGGGGTCTACCACACACTGCGAAGAATGCATCAATATGGCATTTTAGGACGATATATTCCCGCTTTCGGGCGGATTACCGGTCAAATGCAACATGACTTGTTCCATGTATATACCGTAGATGAACATATTCTTATGGTGGTTCGAAATCTGCGTCGTTTTGCCCTCAAAAAGCACGCGCACGAAATTCCGTTATGCAATCAATTGATGAGCGAATTTGCACGTCCTGAAGTCCTTTATATTGCAGGATTATTTCACGACATTGCCAAAGGACGCGGTGGAGATCATGCTGAAAAAGGCAAAAAAGATGCACGCTTATTTTGCAGGCAACATCAGTTAAGTCGCGATGATACTGATTTAGTCGTTTGGCTGGTTGAACAGCATCTCACCCTATCAGCGACTGCACAAAAACAGGATTTATCAGATCCTGAAATTATTAAATTATTTAGTGAAAAAATTTGCAATGATCGCTACCTGGTTGCCTTATATTTATTAACCGTGGCGGATGTTAAAGGCACCAGTCCTAAAGTATGGAATGCCTGGAAAAGCAAGTTGATGGCGGATTTATTTCAATTAACACGACGCTATATGAGTGTAGGAGCCAGTACCAATCACCTGGATGAAATACGAGAACAAGCGTCAGCAACACTCAACTTATATGCAATTCCTCCATACTCATATCGTCTGCTCTGGGCTCAACTCGATGATAACTATTTTCTAGATCACGAAGCGCAAGAAATCGCCTGGCACACCCGCTTACTGGCTTTCCGAGTCAATACGACCACTCCTGTGGTTAAAACACGATTAAGCCGAAGTGAAAGTGGTTTGCAGGTCTTAGTATATTGTCCTGATCAACGATGGTTATTTGCACGAATTTGTGCCTTTTTTGCACGTATGCAATACACCATCGTCGAAGCCAAAATACACACGACACAACACGGTTATGCTCTGAATAGCTTCCAGGTTATGGAAATCACCCGAAGTGAATTGGCGTACCGGGATTTGATGAATTACATCGAATTTGAACTCACGCAAAAAATCACGCTATCCACCCCCGTTGAATCCATCGCGCCCGGAAGAATCAGCCGCCAGCTCAAACACTTTCCGATTCACACTAAAGTCAACATTGAAAAAGACCGGCGGGGTATGTATATACTCTCTTTAATCGCGGGCGATCGACCTGGTTTACTGGCGCGCATTGCCCATATTCTGGACAGGAATGACATCCGCTTGCATCGTGCAAAAATCAACACCCTCGGTAGTCGTGCGGAAGATGTATTCTGGGTTAGCGGCCAAATATTGACTGATGCGGGTCAGACCAGTCAATTTTTGAATGAGTTTCTGGAAAAAATCTAATGAGACAAAAATCAGAACTACAGTTCCGCGTGTAAACGTAACGCATAAATATTGATAGTTCCTCGATCGGCATTAAACGCAGGGTTCTGCATACGCTGGTAATCTGTAGTCAGCCATGTGCCCTTGTACAGATGAAAATTGTAAAATCCTTCAAAGATATCCTCAGGACGGTAATTTAAGTGACCATCTCCGATAAAAAATGAAGTGCCTCCCGCCGCCAGAAAACTTCGTCTGTCTTTCGACAAAAAATTACGCGCTAATGATAAACCGATACCATCTTCAGCGCGTCCCCAGGCGTTACCCTTCACCGTTACACCACTGGAAAAAGAGCCGTCCACTTCGGTGAAGGCATAGGTCTCGGTGCGTCCGTCTGTCTGCATTGCTCTCATAAAAAAACCTGAATTATCAGAGAGCTCCTGCTCAATATTTACACCAATACCATATTTAATCTTTTCCGAACTCCGCACGGCAATCAGGGCATCAGGTCCTGCGTAAGGAACGTTCACCCCTAAAGGATTAGGATTGGCTTTTAACCAGACCAGCGCATCGCTAAAACTGGCAAGTTGCGCACGATTACGCCAGCCCAACACCCGGATTTTGCCCGGACGTCCATCCATCTCATGCGCATGCTCGACTTCTAACTGATCGCCAAAATGTTTAAAAATAGCCTGATCAACAGGTAATCCATTCGGTTTTTTTGGTCCTGTCATGCGACCCGCACGCACTACCCAGTCATTCTTATACCATTCAGCCGCAAATCCCCAGCCAAAACCACGCGCGTCAGCCGCATAGTCATAGGCGGCGTAAGTCCAGTTTCCCCAGTTCATAAACTGAGTACGCGGATCCTTGGCATACGTATTGGGATCGAATACATCGAGTGATGAAAAATTACCCACCGTCAAAACGACGCGATTCTTGTCCACCCATCCTGCCATCTGATTGTTTTGACCGGGCTCAATACGCAGCGACTCACCGCCTTGATTCCACGTCTGACGCAAGAATAGTTTTTGCCGGTATAAGGTCGGATTGGTTCCTCCTGCGCGGGTGATCTCGCCATTGGTGAATCCGCCCATGCCAATCAAATTGGTGGAAAAAGGCACACCCTGAGAAATTTCCGGAGTCAGATACAATTCACCGCCCTGCCAGGAGCGAAAACCAAAGAATCCCGTGGTCGTCGCGGTGTACATCTTTTCTCCTGCCGGGATAATACTGTTAGGTCCTGAATACGCGGTCTGAAAAGCAGGATGATACTGCCAGTTATAAGTTGCCTGTAGATGCGCTGAATAGGCTTCTTCCTCAACAACGCTGGCATAAGCCGCATTTGTAGTCATGCCCAAACAACAGGCAAAAAATAGTGCGGATGTTTTATTCATTTTTCTTTAAAAATTCCAATTACGCTCAATCCTCGGCATTATAGGCTAGGATTGTTAATTTGATGTGACAGGAATTCTGTTTAATCCTTGCCGGACGGGGTGGGTTTACTACTAAAATACAACTTTATATGCGGAAGAAAATCATGGAATATCGACAACTAGGCAGCAGTGATTTAAAAGTCTCTGCACTCTCTTTGGGCACGATGACTTTTGGTGAACAAAACAGTGAACAGGATGCTCATGCGCAACTGAATTTCGCCATATCCCGAGGTGTTAATTTTATCGATACTGCCGAAATGTATCCTGTACCGCCGCGAGCGGAAACCCAGGGGCGAACGGAAAGCTATATCGGAAGTTGGCTTAAACATCAATCTCGCGAGCAACTCATTATCGCTAGTAAAATTGCAGGGGCGGGCCGCGGCTTTGAATGGATACGCAATGGTCCGCGCATCAACCGGGCACACATCCATGCCGCCATTGATGACAGTCTTATGCGATTACAAACTGACTATATTGATTTATACCAGATACACTGGCCTGACCGTAACGTGCCCATGTTTGGTTCCAGCCATTTTGACATTAGCAAAGAGCAGGAAACTATTGCTATCCATGAACAATTATCGGCGTTGGCAGAGTTAGTTCAAGCTGGAAAAATCAGATATATCGGCCTGTCCAATGAAACACCCTGGGGAGTGTGCGAATTTGTGCGCTGTGCGGATCAATCAGGACTGCCCAAAATCGTCTCAATACAAAATGCTTATAACCTGATGAATCGAACCTTTGAAAGCGGATTGTCAGAAGTCTGTTATCACAGCAATATCGGGATGTTAGCTTACAGCGCACTGGCCTTCGGTTGGTTAACCGGAAAATATCACGCAGATCCAAAAGCATCAGGACGTATAACGTGCTTTCCGGGGTTTGGCCAACGCTATAATAAACCTAATGTAACCGTTGCGACGCAAGCCTATTTAGCTATTGCACAACAAGCAGGCCTAATTCCTGCACAAATGGCGCTGGCTTATGCACGCAGTCGCTGGTTTTGTAGCAGTGTTATACTAGGCGCCACCACGCTGGGACAATTGGCAGAAAATTTAGATGCACAGGCGGTGGAACTTGGCGCCGATGTCATTGAGCAGATTGATGAGATTCATAAGAGACTTCCTAATCCAGCCCCGTAACAAAACGGTTAAAGCACTAAATCATGAAGAAAACATTATTTGTTGTCGACGACAGTCAATTTAACATCGATTTAATTGACGCAACCTTGTCAGATACCTATCTTATACTCGCGTCCCTTGATGGCGAATCTGCGCTAGTCGCCATTGAAGAACAACAGCCGGATTTAATTTTGCTCGATATTCTAATGCCCGGCATGGATGGTTATGAGGTTTGTAAACAACTGAAAAGCAATATCAAAACTCGTGATATTCCGGTCATTTTTCTGACGGCCAGATCCGATGTTAATGATGAAACCCGTGGATTTGATCTGGGTGCTGTAGACTACATCAGCAAACCGCTAAGCATCCCCATTCTGCTGGCGCGCGTCAAAAATCACCTATCCCTTCATGCTGCTGTGTGCCAACTCGAAGAAATGAATCGCACTCTGGCACGCCACGTATCTGACGGGATCGCTAGGATTGCCCGTTTAGATCAACTACGCAGATTTTTTTCCCCAGCCGTTGTAGAACTACTCTTGACTGATAAAGCCGACTACTTTCTCAAAGCTAGACGCAAGGAAATTGTCGTGGTGTTTCTGGATTTACGCGGATATACCGCTTTTACCGAGATCCATGGAGCCGATGCCGTCATGTGCGCACTCAATGAATTTCATGTCGCAATGGGTACCATTATTATGGCTTACGATGGAACTGTAGAACGTTTTACAGGTGATGGCATGATGATCTTTTTCAATGATCCGATTGAAATTCATAATCCCGCTGAACGTGCTGTCAACATGGCCATAGACATGCAAAAACGGATGAATGTGATTGATGATGCATGGAAATTGCGTGGACATGACATGAAAATGGGCATAGGCATCACTCAAGGCCTGGCCACACTAGGCGCAATTGGTTTCGAAGGTCGTCGCGACTACGCCGCCATCGGTAGTGTCGTCAATCTGGCAGCCAGACTTTGCGGGCAAGCAACCGGCGGAGAAATTTTATGTGACGAGGTGGTTATGAAGCACATTAACGGTCGAATTTCAGCATGTGAAATACCCGAATTGATACTCAAAGGCTACGCTCAACCGGTAAAGGCTTTTAAAATAACAGACCGTATTACTGAGCCGGCGTCTAATCCTGCGTCCTTAATAAGCTCATAATAAACGCCGCCTAACGGATGTCACATTAACGAACCCCACGCCGCAAAAACACCTGATCGATATCTTTGATAAATTCTGACAACGTCTGTTCAAGCTGTTTGATCTGATCATCTATCTCATCGAACATACCGCTCACAATGCTGTGCTCCAACATGTCGGCCTGATTTTGCACGGATTCAGCACCCAAAGTCCCGGCAATTCCTTTTAAGGTATGAAGAACTCTTTCAGCCGTTTTAATATCATCAATCGCCAGGGCATCCCTTACTCTCTTCACGGCATTATGCTCAGTCGATCTAAACTTATCGAGCAGCATATAAAAAACACCCACTTTACCTCCGATACGGCGAATACTTTCAGCTACATTTATGCCGGGCAATTCTGGCAGCGCTTCCTGAGTCACACTCAGCGGCGGTGCGACAGGCGGAATCTCAATGATACAAACCGGCTGAATCCAGCGCGCAAGTGTCGCAGCCAACTTATCCGGATCTATAGGTTTACCAATATGATCGTTCATACCCGCATTTAAATACTCGCTCTGGTCACTGACCATGACATTGGCTGTCAGGGCAATGATGGGTAAATTGGCAAATTTTGGATTTTTCCGTATTTCACGCGTCGCTGTCACGCCATCCATCACAGGCATCTGCATATCCATCAAGACGCCATCAAAAGTCTCTTGATCCAGCATCGCGATGGCTTCAGCACCATGATCAGCAACCTTTACATGAATAAAAAATCCTTCGAGTAATTCACGCGCAACCTGCTGGTTAATCTCATTATCCTCAACCAGTAATATGTGTGCGCCACGAATTTTAGCCAGACACTCGGGATTAATTTGCGCACCAAAAACCTTGAACTTGCCGGTTATGGCCTGATCAATACCCATGACTTTAGTAATCGCATCGTATAATTTACTTTGCTGAAAAGGTTTTGCCAAAATTCCATTTACCAGACAGTTATCTAAGTGTAAAGATAATTCACTTTGCCCATAAGCAGAAATCAGCAGTACTTTCGGTCTGACACGGGTCATTTCACCCAGTTTCCCGGCCAAGGTGACACCATCCATCAATGGCATTTTCCAGTCGATAATTGCAAGATCAAACGGACGGCCTTCCTCATCTGCACGACGTATCCACTGCAATGCATCCTCACCGTTAGTCACAGCAACCACATCAAAAGTAAACGAGACGAGATACGCGCTTAATATTTGCAAACTGTTTAAACAGTCGTCGACAGCCAAAACGCGAATCCCGCGCAAATCACTGATTTTTAGATATTTATTGACGTCCTGTTTTTTTGATTTTTGAAATTTTGCGGTAAAAACAAATTCTGAGCCAACACCCGGACGACTACTCACAGTTATCATCCCGCCCATCATCTCAACCAAACGTTTACTAATGGTCAATCCCAATCCCGTGCCACCAAATTTCCGGGTAATACTGGTATCAGCCTGACTGAAGGGATGAAACAATTTATCTATATCCGCCTGAGACATACCAATACCGGTATCGCTAACGGTAAAGCGCAATACGACCTGGTCGCCCTCTTCCGATTCCAAATCGGCCGAGACCATCACCTCTCCCTGTTCGGTAAATTTAACCGCATTACCGGCTAGATTTATCAAAACTTGTCCGAGTCGCATGGGATCACCAATTAACATCATCGGGGTATCGGGCGAGGTTTTTAACAAAAGTTCCAGCGATTTATCCTGAGATCGATGCGCTAATATTGTTGATAAATGGCCCATCACTTCTTCTAGATCGAATAATTCCTGATCCATTTCCATTTTTCCTGCTTCAATCTTGGATATATCCAGAATGTCATTCAAAATACCCAGAAGAGATTTGGCCGAACTATGGATGTTGTATAAATAATCCTGTTGTTTTCGCGACATTTCTGTCTGTAAACAAAGATGACTCAAACCGATCACTGCGTTCATCGGTGTACGCAGCTCATGACTCATATTAGCGAGAAACTCATCTTTGAACTGACTGGCGGCCTCGGCATGTGTTATGGCTTCTTCGGCAGTTTTAAGTTTTTCAATCTCGTGTTCAAGTTCATCATTAAGCGACGCTAGCATCTTATTGCGAAGCTCGACATTTTTCTCCAGTACAATAATACCCCGCGTCACTAACCAGGTTAAGATGGTAATCACGCCTAACATCAACAGGCCTATCAATATCCCCCACTGCTGAGTATATTCGGATCGGGAAATTGCGTGACTAATCGTTGTATGAAAATCTTTCTCAGCCCTGTCTTTGTAAGCAATCAAATCTGACAAATAAAGATCGCGTGCGCGCCGCATCATAATGAGTTGTTGCATGCTAAGTACATCTTTTTTTGTCGTCATTTTCAACGCGACATCAAATGCTAAAACATAGAAATGATTGAACTCGCTTTTAAGTTTCTCAATCTCGGGCTGATGTCCGGGATCCAGTTTTTCCAATGCATCATAACGTGAGCGAATTTCAAAAACCATTTTTTCGGTCGCATTCAAATACTCGACCTCACCGGTTGCCGCCGCCGCATTCATGGCTTCTACCAGATTTTCAGAATGAGTGAAATTTTTTGCAGCCGTATCCAGTATAGGAAAGTTAGTTTGGTGAATGTCATTTAACAGCGCATTACCGTCAGAAAACACCAGTGAGGAATAAATGAGATAAGCTGAAAAACTAAATATGGCAACAGCAGGAACCAGCAATAGCTTCCAGGTTAATGAATAATCGACAAATTTTTTCATCAAGGCTCCAGAACCACCCGGACACTACTATCTACATTACTTTTATCGATATAACCAATTGCATCAGGATTAGCCGCAACGAAACGCTTTACTGCGATATTACCCTCAACTAAACGTGGCGGGTAACCATCCCCGGTGAAGATGACTTTTGCCCAATAGGCTGCGAGTTGCGAGGCGCTCTTGCTGACCACCTTTAAATAAAACTCCTCACGCGTAACGCTCCCCTCGAGCTGATCAACAGGAATCGCATTCCCTCCACCAGGATAAGTATTTTTTTTCCCGAGAAAAATTTTAGTTACATTATCTGCGCTCAGGCGAGTGACTGAACTTCTGGCAGAAACGACCACGACCACATCGGCCCAGGAACTTGCTGTGCAAAACAACACACACAGCATCAAACAATGTCGAAATAAAGATTTCATCGCTGGGCGTCAAAAAACGAAATCAACAACAGCCGAAATCACATGCAACCTTGTGCCGAATAACACCGTATTTGCAGGTAGATTAGCTAGATAACCGTTTGAATTATCGCTCAATTTTACATTATCGTATTGTAATTTTAAATCAGTATTCTTTCTAAAATCCCAACGCATTCCTGTGGTAAAGGTACTTTGTGAGCGAGAAGCTGACAACACACTGGCAACCGTGGGAGGGGGGAAACCCGGTAAAAATGAACCCCGACCATTATTACTATAGGTCACATAGGGGGTAAATTTATCAAGACGAACACCGGCACTCAGATACATGGCACTGAGTTTGGTGGTTGATTTACGCTGTATCCATTCAGACATGACAAACCAGTTGCCGGGATCGTAGCTCCCGCCGACTGACAAATCAATGTTCGGCACCCAGGCCCCCGTAATGCCGGTGAGCAAGCTATAGGAACTGGCGTTACGTTTTTGATAACCGATACGAAAAAGAGCCGCACCATAATCAATCGTATCGAAAACACCCCACATGTCTTCTGAAGTCGATATGCTGGTCGGGCGCTTTATAGTGTTTTTGCCATTGAGAATTTTGATGGTATTGCCCGCCTCGCCGATTTCGAAACGGTAATTGGCATCAACGCCGTCGCTATTGGTGATAGAAACAACACGGTAAAGATCAACAGGCGGGTGTATCCATGGATAACTATAGCCCACTTTACGACTGTCGGAATTAAGGAAAGTCGGCAAGGCTATACGTCCGGCGCGTATATAGGTATTCGGTGAAAAAGCATATTTAACATTAGCCCATTCAATCTCGGGATGGTAGGTATTATCGGACTGATATTCAGAAATAATCTGAAGAACCATAGAGACGGTAGAAGTCG
Source organism: uncultured Nitrosomonadales bacterium (assembly GCA_903861075.1). Lineage (GTDB taxonomy): Bacteria > Pseudomonadota > Gammaproteobacteria > Burkholderiales > Gallionellaceae > Gallionella. The sequence continues at coordinate 2,772 of CAIOSY010000111.1, read as the reverse complement.
GATTGGCGGTAAGCTGAGCGCCTATCCGGCTATCATTTCCCATCGACCAGGAACTGCTGCGCCCCGCCCCTTTAGGCAACGTGCTATCCAAAATATAATCGCCCAATGACTGACTGGAATGTGACACGCCTAAAGTGCCAAACCCGCCCAATGTAAATAGAGTGGGTTCGCTCCTATTGATAAGACCTTCATTAACCGAACTGTCACTGACTGCCTGCGTTGCAGCCTCTGCAACGGAAAGCCAAGCTGCAATCATACAAAAAACCGAAAGACTATATTTAACTTTCATTGTTGAAGCACCCTTGCCTAATCTTAGGATTTGTTCATACCATACGGCATTGTATACAATGTTGTAACACAGTTATAGTGTGGCACAATACTCGATCGAAATAAACCACATTACCCTCGTTACAAATTGACACACAGGAGATCCGCATGAAAGTAGTTGCAAGGAAAGCTACAATATTAGTCGTGGACGATGCACCGGAAAACTTGATGGTCATCGAAGCGATTCTTGGTGATGATTATTTTCTCAAGCTATTTGAAGATGCAAAATCGGCAATTACCTATGCAATTAAAATGCCGCCAGACTTGATTTTGCTGGATGTTATGATGCCTGATATCGATGGATTTGAAGCGTGTCGTCAAATTAAATCCGAGGATAATCTCACAAATATCCCGGTAATTTTTATTACCGCAAAAAGCAATGTAAGGGATGAAGAAATGGGCTTCTCTGGTGGCGCCGTTGACTTTATACAAAAGCCCATCAGCTCACCCGTCGTTCATGCACGCGTTAAAACCCATCTCAAACTAAAATTTATCAGCGATTACTTGCAACTGCAGGATAAACAGGGTTCAGGAAACTTCAAAGAGTGTCTGTTTGCGTTAAAATGCCTAATCAATAACGGCAACGAATAACCATCATCATGCGCATTTTACTTGTAGAAGATGACCCCGTACTCGCGATGAGTCTGATGCACATGATGCAGCCTCATCATAGTGTGACACACGAAGAAAATGGACAACGCGCGGATTATCTACTTAGCACTTCGCAATTCGAACTGATCATACTCGATATGGGCTTACCGGATATGGACGGTTCAGAGGTGTTAAGACGTCTACGTCAACGCGGGTCAAACACACCCGTGATGATTTTAACCGCAAGAGGCAAGCTCGAAGAGCGTATACAGGGCTTGGATTCAGGTGCTGATTATTATTTAGCCAAACCGGTGAATCTTACCGAATTGGAAGCAAGAATCAGAGCCTTACTCAGACGCGGACAGTCTCTGGCTAGTATACCAATTATGCTAGGTAATTTAAGCTTTAACAAAGAGAGCCGGTGCGCTTTCGTAGAGGATGTCAGGCTGGACTTATCCATTCGAGAACTGCAAATTTTGGAGATACTGATACTTAGCGCGGATAAACTGGTTAACAGGGAGCTACTATGCGAACGGTTGTCAGAACCGGAAAAAGTCATCACTCACAATGCAATTGGCGTTTATATGCATCGCTTACGCAAAAAAATTCAGATCAGCCATGTCACGATTCGAACCGTAAGCGGTAAAGGATATGTGCTGGAAAAAATATAAAAAACACCCGTATCGCCTCTCATCCTACCCCTATGAGTACACGTCCACTACCCGCTGAACTTCCCGGCTTTGATTTCCCACTTGCCCTTGAAAGGCTAGGGCACAATCAAGTTCTCATGCGCTTGTTATTGTCCCGATTTCTGCATGAGTATGAGTTAACCGCGTGCCGTATCCTGACATTGATCCAGGCACATCAGGCTGATAAAGCCGCATTTCTACTACACAAAATTCAGGGTGCGTGCTTGATGATAGGTGCAAATCAACTTGCAGTATGCGCACAGCAACTTGAAATAGAAATCAATTCAGGCGGATCACTGGAATCTACAAGTTTGTTTAAATTGAATTTAAACAAAGTATGCGCAACCATAAAAATGACCATAGAGTAAAAAAGAGGTTGCCCAAGTGATTTATCAGGGGCTACACTAGCACACATGAATCTAAATATCCCTAATCTCCTCACTTGGTTAAGAATTCTACTCATACCCGTGTTTGTGACGGTATATTACCTGTCAGATAGCACGTTGAGTATGCATTCCAAAAATTTAATAGCGACGTCTGTATTTTTATTGGCAGGTTGGACTGACTGGTTGGATGGTTACTTAGCTAGGCGGTTGAATCAATCTTCCGCTTTTGGTGCGTTTCTTGATCCTGTTGCTGATAAACTCATGGTGGCAGCCGCTTTAATTTTATTGGTGAAACTGGGTCGTGCCGATGTTGCTATTGCCTTTATTATTATTGGTCGAGAAATTACCATATCAGCTTTACGTGAATGGATGGCAAAGGTTGGTGAGAGTAAAAGTGTTGCTGTTTCTATGCTGGGGAAAATTAAGACCACTTTTCAAATGATTGCCATTTCTTTGTTGCTGTATCATGAATCAATATTGACGGTTGATTGTCAGTGGTTTGGTTCTGTGCTGTTATATCTTGCTGCGCTCTTAACTTTATGGTCTATGGGTTATTATTTAATGATGGCCATGCAAAGGTTAAAAGAAATATGAAATTTCCCTTGTAATTTTATGATCCCCCTGTATAATGCAAAGCCTTCGGGGTGTAGCGTAGCCTGGTAGCGCGCCTGGTTTGGGACCAGGATGTCGGGAGTTCGAATCTCTCCACCCCGACCAGTTTTAAAGTGTATAAAAAGTTTTTTCGGTCGCAATTGTGTTTGCAGATTTGAGTTAAATCT
>CAIOSY010000110.1 GCA_903861075.1 uncultured Nitrosomonadales bacterium | reverse complement strand
GACATATCTTGGATTCGCAAAAATCCAAGCTTCTCCGCGGTGCAATGCATGAGTAACGACGTGTTTCAAAGTTCAATCCTTAACATTTTATTTATTTCCTGCTTTTTTATCCGCGCTGGCTAACTGCACGATACGCAATGTCCCTGAAGCCCCGGCGATTAACAATCGATCTGCGCCAAGCGGTAAAACTGCACGTAAGAATGGTGCGTCACCAGCGGTATGCCTAACCGGTTGCCATGTCTGATTTTCTAGTTTAAGGAATGAGCCGTTAATACCTACCGAGTAAACATCACCGCCCTGCTTTGCCAGTCCAAATTGGGATAAAGCACTAGGACTTTCTAATTTTTCCCATGTTTTTCCAGCATTCTTGGTGGTGAGCATTGCTCCAGTTAAGCCGCTTATGTACCCATCATTTGGACTAATAAACAAGGCCGCATAAGGATAAAAATCTCCAAGAATTTTGTTTGCAGCCTGCCAAGTTAAACCACCATCCGTTGTACGGTAAAATGTGCCAAATTCACCTGTAATAAAACCATGTTTATCATCGACAAATTGAATCGTATTGAACATTGCATCTTCTTTAAAATCCGTCGTCTTCCAGCTCGCGCCATGATCAGTACTAGATGCAATGGTGCTAAAACTGCCGGCCACCCAAATACGGTTTTGTGAGTCGCATGTCAATGCCAACGGACGCCAGTCGCCACTAATATTTTGAGATTTCCAGTTCGTCGCATTACTATCAGAAACCCATACCTTTCGATAGAAATCGAGCGCAACAAAACTACCATCTGCACAGTTCGCAACGTCTATCAGGGCAGGTGACCCAGAAAGTGTAATGCGACTACGCTCGTTGGTTTGAAGATCGAGCAACACTATAATTTTGCCGCCAACCACCACTGCTTTTTTCTGGTTAGTTGCAGCCGCTTGAAATTGATCTGTACGACGAACAGACATATCTCTTTTTGCCGTTGCCACGGCACCTTCTTTCTTGTGCGTGCAGCCAGTTAGCGCCATAAAAGCGATGGAAGTAATAACGACCAGCCATCCAGTGAGTGAAATGGATGCTAGCGCCTGCCGTCTAAAGTCAGGCGCAACAACAGAACTGCTATTTTTTTTAAACAATTGCATACTTCCTATCCTCACCCCATAAAACAAGCAGTAAAACTCTTCTTATTATTTTTTAATACCAATAATACTAATTGATACTTATTGTTACTATTTGTAACAAAAACGATAATACTTAAAGATATTTATGCCGTCTAATACTATTATTTGTATGATTAATACTATAATGGTATAAATGATATTATTTATTAGCACTGAGACACGGCAATGGATTTAAGACAAATTCGATATTTTTTAGCGCTCGCCACCGAGCTAAATTACACACGTGCTGCAAGCCAACTGAACATCTCTCAACCCCCGCTTACGCGCCACATTCAGCAGTTAGAGCACACTATAGGTGTTACCTTGTTTGATCGCTCAACTCGTGGGGTAGCGCTTACGCAAGCGGGGAAAATTTTTTTAGAAGAAGCACGAAAAATTGTTTCTTTAGCGGATCAAGCCGTGAATAAAACAAAGCTCGCACATATAGGTCAGCTTGGACGACTCGATATTGGAATTTTCGGCTCGTCTACGATAAGCGTTATTCCCACCTTACTGATAGAGCTTCGTAAAACGCATCCTGACATCATCATCTCGTTGCAAAACACGACCAAAACACAACAAATTGAGGGTGTCCGCGATAAGCATCTCGACATCGGTTTCAATCGCGTCTTTCCAACTGCACCAGACTTGGCCGTTGAGACTGTCATGATTGAAAATCTTTACGTCGCCCTTCACAAAGATCACCCATTTGCAGACAATCAAACGGTTGACGTAAAGGATCTTGTCGATCAACCATTCATTTTGTTTCCAAACAATGTGCGCCCCTCATTTGCTGACAACGTCATCGTGCTCTGTAGCAATGCTGGATTTATGCCTAACGTAGTGCATGATGTAGAAGACATCTTCACGGCTATAGCTTTAGTTTCTGCAGGGTTGGGAATAGCCGTCGTGCCAGAATCAGCAATCAGCCTTAGCTTACCAAGTGTCCGCTACCATTTGCTTGACTCAATTGACGCTAAGGTGGATTTGAGTTGTGTATACCGACCCGATAACAAATCCCCAGCGTTACTAGCTTTTCTAGAGGCTGTGCATATGCTACGGAGCGGCAAACTCAAACTCAGTTCCTAAATCACGTATACACTGTGGTAAAACTCTCTACCAGCGACCCTGTATGGTAAAAAATAGCACGCCCGACTTGATCTTCCGTCCAAGTAATCAGTGGTTTATCCCGTTGTGCTTGATAACCCAGACCCGCAAAAGTCTCATTCCGATTACCTGATGGATCAAAGAAGTAAATGGTTTCGCCTCGCGTAATACCATGACGTGTTGGAGCTACATCAATGCGTGTACGGTTTTTCGCCATCACATCAGCCGCTTTTAGAATGTCATGCCAAGAATCCAAGAAGAATGAAAGGTGGTGTAAACCAGAGGTAGGCCCAGCCACAAATGCAATATCATGCGGCTTGCTGGAGTGCGACAAGAAACAAGCAATTTGAATCGAACCATTTGGTCCCACAACCACTTGCTCAGTCTCAAAAAAATTAAGCGCCTTTATAAAAAAATGCTTATTATCGACCAACGTGTTGACCCCGCGCTCAGGATCCATTTCGCACACTAATAAACAATGGTCTAGCCAATGTGCACCAGCGCCGCGCATATCATCTGGCCAAGGGTCTGGATTTGTACTACCCACATCGGTACCGAGAATATCTTTTTCTGCAAACAAGCGCATTTCATGACCACTTGGCATATTAAATTTCACCATTCGCCCACAATCAGGCAAGGTGCCAGCCGGTAACTCTTCTACTTCAATGCCGTAATCTCGAACTTTTTGTGCCAACCTTACCAACGCGAAGTCATCCGTCACTTTATAGGCAACGTGATTAAACCCGGCCTGGTTTGATGGCGTCAAGATGACTGAATACTTATCCCATTCGTCCCAGCATTTTAAATATACATTACCACCTGCATCAGTATGCGTGACTTTCATCCCAATAACATTTTGGTAATGCTTTAGCGCCTCCGCCATATCCATGACTTTAATGCTGATGTGCCCAATTCTCATGACGCCCATTTTTATCTCCTAGTTATAACGATTGATAGTGATCTACCAAATTATTTTTTTCATTTTCCCAATTACTTTTAACTCTATTTCACTCATTGGCGTGGCTCGACAGGCCAACAGAACCCCATGCGATTCCTCTTCCTCTGAGACATGAACACGACTCATAAGACCACACTTGCGTACACTCCCTTTCACAATAGCCACTTTACATACCCCGCAACCACCATTCACACAACCGACTGGAATACATTTCCGCCCTAGGCGTACCATGCCTGCTAACAGCGTCTCTGCACTACCACATAGATACTCTTCGCTCGTTTCGGCTAACAAAACAGCATGCATCTCAAAAAATTCCGACACGTTAAATCGATTTAAATAAAGGGCTACGTTGCGCAGCCAGATCCGTATCTGCAGCGGATATAAATTTCTCCATGTACATATCGCGTTCAAACAAACGTCCACGAATCAATGCAGTTATGCATGCATCAATCATCCCTGTCGGACCACACATATAAGCTTTATGGTTACGGAAATCTCCCCCAAAATGCTTAGTTGCGGCATCGTGCACATAACCCGTTTCGCCTACCCAGTTATCACCTTCTTCAGGTTGAGACAGCGTAGGCACATAAGTAAAATTAGTGTGTTTTCCTACCAAATCTAGGAATAAAGTATCGTCGTATAACTCTGCTCGATTACGTGCGCCGTAAACCAAGGTAATCTCACGACTTTCATCTTTTTCAAGCAAATCTAAAATCATAGATTTCGGACTAGACAACCCTGTACCACCCGCCAAAAATAGAAACTTCTCTGGTGCAGAACTGCGCACAAAAAACCTTCCATAGGGGCCATTTAACTTTAACTTATCGCCTACCTTAAGATTATTATGAATATATTCTGTTGCTTGACCGCCCGAAACATGGCGAATATTAAGTTCTATGGATCGCTTCTCACTTGGCACGTTAGCTAATGAAAAGGCGCGTGGTAGTTCGACACCTGGAATGTGCAGATTAATGTACTGACCAGCTTGAAATTGAATTCCTTCGCCATCCAGCTCAATAAAAACGCCTTTGGCAGTTGGAGTTAAATCAGACAGCGCTGTAACGGTACCTACAAAATCTTGCATCGGATAATTTTCAGCATCAGGTTCTTCGTCAATATCAGCCTCAATGACTAAATCACTCAAAGCAGTTGCGACGCAAGCAAGACATTTTCCTTCTTCACGCTCAAAATCCATCAACGCAAAAGGTGAAGCTTCTCCTATATCTACTTCTCCTTCTAGCACCTGCACTTTGCATGTACCGCATAATCCATGCAAACATGCATGTGGCAGGTAGATCCCATTACGCAAAGCTGCGTCTAAAAGCGTCTGCTTCTCCTGCACATCAACACTATGACTCAAAGGCTCAATGGTCAATTTAAAAGTCATTTTTAGTCCTTAGAACCCAGAGTTATTGATGCCATTAAGGCCCGGCGTAATCATACGGATCAAAGATTTATGATGCACCCCGTTATCTTCCAAACTTTTATCCAAAGTTGGATTGAAGGATTTTCCATCTAGTAACCACTCAACTTTTCCCCAATCGATGTTTGCAAAATCTGGATGCAATGAGAACGCCGCTGGCACCACCTCTTTAATTACTGCGCCAAACGGCATTTGCGGAGGCAATGGGAAAACCCCTGCGCAAGGGAACATCATGTGCTCGTCCCAACCAATATATACAAGTTGATTACCATGAAAATTTTCAACCGCATCGCGATTTGGTCCACTATAGTTTTCGTAAGCTGCTTTAACTGCCATTTTTATTCTCCTTTATTAAGCGGCTTCTTCATCAGGGGTTAAGCCTTTCCACATATTCCAGTTCGCGTTGTCGCGGGAATGCAGAAATTCTCCACCATCATTTTCAGTAAAGTGATAATACTTAAGCACGTCAGGAATCGTCGCACCTCCGCAATTACCTTGAAAAATTTGGTGTGGTGGCAACCAAGCTTGTGACATTTTCTCCGGCTCATGTTCAAAAATTTCTTTGCATGCATCCGAGCAAAAATGGAATTTATCGCCTTTGTATGTCGTCTCGCGATAAACGCGTTTTGTTGGGTTTTTTGGGTCGGTATACACCATCGGAATTTGACAGGTTTGGCAAAGCTGCGGCAAACTAGGATTGTAAAAGCGCTTACCCGCTTTTTCTTGTTCTCGCAAATAAACCAATCTTGGGCGATAGTATTTATCGAAAGTGACTGGGTACTTTTCTGAAAGCCAATCAAGCTCAGAGTCGTCTGGAATCCATGTGTGGAAAGCTGCAGCATGACCATAAGAATAGAATGTTAGCCACAGTTGATGCGTAAGATGTTCTTTCTCCTCAACTGACTGTTCCCAGAACTTTGGCATGGTAATGCCATAGCGTGCCAAATCATCAAACAGCATTTTTCCATTTTGCTCAAAATACATTTCCCAGCCTTCTTTCCACGACATCACCCGCTTAGGCAACATGTAATCCATCATCATTCCAACAATGCCAAGCAAGCGATAACCACGCCAGAAATATTTGTCAATCCAGCGTTGGATAATTGGTAAATTGTCAGGATGCTGTTCCAGCATAAACTTAATCACCTCCAAGCCTAGCGTCATATGGCGCGATTCATCTGACTGGGCAGAGAAACCGAAATTCACCGTTGCCATATCGCCGTTGTAGGCCGCACCAGACATAAAAGGCATGAATAGCAAATTGGTAAGTACGTACTCAAATGAAAAGGAAATTGCCGTGATGAACTCAAATGGCCCGGCAGACAAGGCATCTTCAAAATAAGATTTTGGTACAGACAAATACCACGTGCGATCGAACATATGAAAAGGGTCATGCAGGCCGTCAAAATATTTGTTGTACTGACTGATGGTATGCAACTGTGTTTGCGCATGGCGTAACTCATCAATAGACTGCATTTGTGAGGCCACTTGTGCTCCAACGCCAGGAAATGCGCGTCCAGTCATAGCGAAACCACGGTGAGCACCATATTCCAAAGGCGTTACAGCCGTTAGAAATATTTTTAAGGCATTAATATAACGCGCATCGGTCACACCTAAATGGGCATTATTTTGTCCAAACGCATCTATCACTGCATAAAGCTTGCGCTCTTTCTCACCTTGATATTTCCAGTAGGCATCCATCGTTAATCGAAACGGGTCCTGCCACTTGCTCCAGTCCTCAATTTTGATGCCCTCAAAATCAGATAATGGAAATATTTCAGCTTCAGTTTTATAAGAAAAATCCCAAGCCAAATCACCGGTCATGGTGTTGTATTTTTCCTTCATGTTCATTTTTTTTGCTTGTTCCATCGCGTTATCCTTATTTAGTTAAATTAAGTGCGCTCTAACGCAAAGTAATCTTCGGTTTCATCAATGTTTCCTGAAAGCGTTACTAGCGAAAGGTGAATGTCTTGGGGATTCCAAGCGCGACCTATACGCTCTTCTACACTCTCGCGATTTATAACTAAACGGCCCGGCGCATCAATTTTATAGACGCCTGGAAATTGTGTGATAACTGCAAGCGGATTATCTGCCTCAATCGCCTCCCGAATCGGGCGCGCATCTTCGTTGTCTTGCAACGCCAAAAAAACCATTTTTTCAGACATTATATTTCTCCTATAGCTTTTTAATTGACACCACTTTTGGTAGTCCGCGCTGACAATTGCGCTACCGCAGCATCTAGACTAACTTGGGCTGCTCCACCTAATGCCTCTTGTGCCAGTGGTTGTAATACTTGCAAAATTTCTGTTCGCCATTTTTGAAGCCATTTTCCTATCTGCACATTATTACTTTCAGATTCCGCGGCAGCTACTTTAATAACACTATCGACCCAGCGCACATGCTCCTCATACCATTCGCTCATAAATTCCGTCATCATGACAAAGCTGGTTTGGCCAGAGGCGCTAGTTAAATCGCTAAAAGATTGATACATAAGCGGATACATCAAACCATCCAACACAAGATTCTGCGCAACAAACAATTCGAACCAATCTTTGGTCGTAAGCATGTTTTCTGTGAGCTGGCGCATCGGTTGCCAAGCAGGATTGTTTTGCCATGCCGCCTTAGAGGTTTTAAGCGCATCGCCAGAATTGCCATCTAGCATCAAACCTATGCGGGTAATGTACTGAGCGATGCCCAGTCTATCCATTGCGCACATTGAAGCGGCTTGCGTAATTGAAACGCCATACCCGTAAGCAGACATGTATGTATTATTTAAATTAGCCGCGTACTCCATATGGCGTATCGGCACAAATACATTGATAATTTTTTCGCGTAAATCAGCTGGCAAGGTTGTGAGCATGTTGCGTTTTTCGACGAACGAAAAATTGCGCTCAGCTGCATCCTGTTGCTTGCTTCGTGTGATTGTCCATGCGCCATAATAATATTGACGCGGATCGAGTAAGCGATACCAATCATTCATAACAATAACCGTATTATCCTTATCGTAAATACTACGATTTTTTGACCAAAGCGGTTGATAATGGAAATTTATTTCGGGCTGAACACCAATCGTCGCCTCTAAATAACGTGATGCAGATTTGTCATTGCCTGTAAAACGCGCAACTTGATCAAACGTGTTACGCAGCGGCTTAATACTTAAGCTCTTAATATCGACTTGCATCTATTGCTCCTCAAAAAACTATTTATAATTATTTAAGATTTTTTACTAAATCTTTTTTTTGCGTTTACTTAACTAGTTTTAGTAGTCCGCCGTGCTGTTCTTTTGTCATGCCATTAATAGATTTTTCTACAACAATATGGTTATTAAGGCAAAACTCTTTAAATGCAGCCTCTGGTAAAATTAGCTCAATACACAAATCTGCATCGGAAACAAAAAACTCAAATTCCACAAATCCGTTTACTGTTCTTCTAAGTACATTTACCCAACGCTTAGTTATGTCCATTATTTTCATTACCTGCGATAAATTTTTTTCAGTCTTTGATTACATATTAATTACAAATTAATTACATTTTATTTACACCAAGCAATATGCGTGCCACATTTATTACGAAAAGTCATATTTAAGTTATATTTCTTATATAAGCCAAGCAATCATGCACTCTTTAAG
>CAIOSY010000109.1 GCA_903861075.1 uncultured Nitrosomonadales bacterium | reverse complement strand
GTGGTAAGAAGCCATTGTTTTAAATATGCGGCTAACGGGCTGTGCCCTTTATATATTTGATTGGATCGTTGTATGAGTGAATTATTGAGTTTGAAGGATGCGATGGATATTTATCAGATCCAGTATTCACATGTTGATCAGCTATGGAACTATTTTTCTGCCACGACATTGGCTGTACTCGGTTACACGATAGGGAGTGATAAAGCCACAAGGTCAATGCAGGGGGCATACGTTATCATTCTCGGATACTTTGTGTTTTGTATTGGAAATCTCGCGGCTCTTTTCCATAGTCAACTGCAATTAGTCCAGTTTGCAAATATCGTGATTAATTCTTCGACTATAAATTCCGTCACTAATCCTGTCGCTATAAAATCTGAAGAATTGAAAAAAATCGACCTCACTACTCTTGTGCCGTGGAGTCCTTTATGCATCGGAATATTTTACTGCGGGGTTGTTGCCGTAGTGTGTTTTGCGATCTATTACGTTACGCGAAAAAGACAGCAGGAAGCTGGCGACTCAAAATAATAAAACGAGTATTAATGAGGAGTTTCAAAATGAACTACAAATATAATGCGTTAAAACTGACTGCAATCTTGCTGGCTGGATTGATGATAAGCGGAATGGCATGGTCGGAGGAATATAAGTATTTTGAATGCAAAATAAATATGATGGATATTGAATTAGGACTCTCTACATCGTGTGGTGTTAAAAATACCCCCCCTTGTGTCGGTAAAACAAGAGAGTATTCCATAGCTGAATTTAAAGTATCACCTACAGAATATTTTCAATCAGGTTTAATAGTGAATTATGAGTCTTGGGTTGTCACAATATCACGAATTGATGGCGCACTTCTAGATAGAGTATACAAGGTAGCTGAGAAAAAATCCAACCTTATTATTGGAAACTGCGAACTTAAAACGAAAAATAGGGAATTAAAATTCTGATTTTAATCAAATTTTTTGTGCATATAAAATGCCTCGTCGTTTGTCTGCTTTAGGGAGAATTTCATGAAAAGATTTATGCTTCTAATGCTTTTTTCTGTCACCGCTTGTTCGGAATATGCATGGGAATGTTACAACAGTTTGGGGATTGTCGTACCCAATGGCGCTAAAGTGTCCTGCTGCGGGGTCAGGTCTAACATTCAAACATTTTCTGTTACACTGCGCCGATTTCCAGACCGCTCAGAATTGAATTTTCAGGCGCGATTTACCATGTCACTTCGCGCGGTGATCACAGGGAAGCTAATTTCCTTTGTGACGATGACTGAGCAAAATTTGACTCATTGCACACCTCAACATGTGTTGTGTTACCAGATTGCCGCAGAATGACGTTTCACAGCGTGGGTTTCCATTCCTGTTCCCAGAATAGGCTGAGCAGATCATCGGCGTTGCCGTTAATGATGCCGGGATGCGGTATGAGCGAGGCGAGGCGCTGAGTTGACTGGTCGCGAACGATACGCAGCGAACCGTTGGGGCGTTTGATTTGCACGGCTTCGCCGGTAGCGAGAATGTTATCCAGCGTACTGAAAAGCTCGGCGCGCAGGCGAGTGGCGGTAAGGCATGTTGGCATGGTTAGACTCCGTTTTTAGTATGTGTACAGGTTATACCAAAATACGTAGATTTTACACGGAGTGTTCGGTTAGCTGAAAAGCCTGAAGAGTATGGTAAGACCGATGCACGGGAAATTATGTCAATCGGAATGAAGATGTGGCGTAAACCACATCTTGCAGCATAATTAGCTGCGTTTTTCCAGTTCTTCCCAGCGGGTCATGATGGTCAGTATTTCCAGTTCGATAGCCTCAACTCGTGTTTGCAACTGCTTGGCACGTTTGGTATCAGTACGAAAAATTGTGCCATCGGCCAGATGTGCATTGATGTCGATTTGCTCCTTTTCCAATACTTCGATGCGCTTAGGCAGTTCTTCCAGTTCTTGTGTTTCCTTGTAATTCAGCTTGCTAGTCGCTTTGGACTTTTCAGTCGCTGGGGTTGCCACGCGTGGCGGGGTAGACGTCGCGGGTTTTGCCGTAGCGGCCGCAGCCTGAAACTTTTGTACGCGTACCCAGTCTTCGTAGCCGCCGACATATTCCTGTAATTTTCCATCGCCTTCAAAGGCGATCACCTGCGTGACGACGTTATCAAGAAAGGCGCGGTCATGACTTACCAGGAACAAGGTCCCGTCGTAATTGGCCAGCAGCTCTTCGAGCAATTCCAGCGTTTCGATATCCAGATCGTTGGTCGGTTCATCCAGTACCAGTACGTTGGCAGGTTGCGTGAACAATCTTGCCAATAGCAGGCGGTTGCGTTCACCACCCGAACAACTCTTGACCGGAGAACGTGCGCGCTCAGGTGGGAACAGGAAGTCGCCCAGGTAGCTGATGACGTGTTTTTGTTGACCGCCGATTTCGACGAAATCTGCACCCTGGCTGATAGTATCGGCCAGTGTCATATTTTCATCGAGCTGCTCGCGTAATTGATCAAAATAGGCGACCGTCATCTTGGTTCCCAGTTTGACGTCACCGGCATCAGGGGCGATGTCGCCCAGTATGATTTTGAGCAGAGTACTTTTTCCTACCCCGTTAGGGCCGAGTAAGCCTATCTTGTCTCCACGCTGAATGCGGCAGGAGAAATTGTTGATCAATGTTCGTCCGCCATATGCCTTACTGACGTCGGTTAATTCTGCGACCAGCTTGCCTGAACGCTCGCCGGTCTCTACGGTCATTTCCACTTTGCCCAGTTTATCGCGGCGTGCGGATCTGTCACGCCGCAGTTGTTCCAGACGTAGTACGCGGCCTTCGTTACGACAGCGGCGTGCTTTAACACCCTGACGTATCCAGATTTCTTCCTGAGCCAGTACCTTGTCAAACTTTGCGTTCACTACCGCCTCATCGGCCAGCATGCGTTCCTTAATTGCCAGATAAGCGGTGAAATTACCGGGAAATCCGGAGAGTTTTCCTCGGTCGAGTTCGACGATGCGCGTGGCCACATTGTCCAGGAAGCGCCGGTCATGGGTAACAAACAGTACGCTGCCGACGAAATTATTTAACAGCCCCTCCAGCCAGTCTATGGAAGCGAAATCGAGATGGTTGGTTGGTTCGTCCAGAATCAAGACGTCCGGTTCGGCGACCAGGGCTTGAGCAAGGGCGACGCGTTTACGCTGTCCGCCGGACAGATTGCCGACCAACCGATCAGGATCCAAGTCTAGCTTGGCAATTGCTGTTTCAATACGCGTTTGGACTGACCAGCCATCTTGTGCTTCAAGTTGGGTCTGTAAAATCTGCATCTGTTCGAGTAGTGTGTCGAAATCAGCATCCGGCTCAGCTAATTGATGAGAGACATGGTGATAGTCGTGTAGTAATTTTTGTAAATTTCCTAGCCCTCTGGCAACTGCATCGAATACGCTGTCTTCAGGGTCGAGCACGGGTTCCTGGCTGACATAGCAGATACGAGCTGAGGGTTGACGCCATACGATTCCATCATCAAGCGTGCCTTGTCCTGCCAATACGCGCATCATGCTGGATTTTCCGCCGCCATTTCGGCCAATCAGACCGACACGTTCGCCTTCATCGAGTTGAAATTCGGCATGGTCGAGTAAGGCGACGTGACCGAAGGCAAGGCTTGCTTTATCTAGTGTGATGTAGGGCATTATTTTGTAAGATTTAAGTTCGAAGAAGAATTAGGGAGTGATGATTGGTATAAAAATGAGAAGCCAATCACCCATAGTGCCATGACCCAATAGCCGAAGGCATCGGTGAAGCCATTCAAGATCAGTTTTATATCGTGATTTTCAATCATAAACTGGGTAAATTGATAAAGGCAGAAAAGTGAGGCAAGTATATTGGCAGTAAGTACCAGTTTCTGTCCAAAACCATAGCCTTTGCCGTCGGGTTTTCCTTCAGGGGGAAGTGAGCCGCGAAAATACAAAAAAAGATAAAGCGCGCCAAACAATATCACTGCACCGACTAGACGCCCGGGTATATCTCCTTCATGAGTGTTGACGCCCAGCACTTCGAGTAACATGCGCCCGACAAAAGCCACCCAGCCCATGCCTAAAGTTTGCGGAATCAAGAACCATGCTGCAAATAGATTGATGCGAGATAACATTGTTTGTCTCCATTGGTTTTTTAAGTCTCTACATGAAACTTCACTGATAGCCCCGTTCGGTGTCAAGTGTCCGCATGATTCCAGGGTAAATTGTGTGTGCCCACAAGGGTCTGTTTTTAATCAGGCTAAGGTGGTCAGCTGGTTATTTCGTGTAATTTTTGACAGGGGCGCATGATACCAGTGTAAGGGTTTGGATTGCAGTGCATTTGAGCTAAAATGCGTTTGGGCATTCTAACGTGATGCCGACAGCCGTCGCAAAGTCTTGTGAAAATCTTTGTTTTTGCTTGCATCAGCATGGGCTCGGTTTTTTCTGTTGATAAAATAGTTCGATGTCTTTGCGTAGGGGAGTGTATGGCTCTTAAATGTTTGCACGGTCAATATAGGCGATAACGTACAGACAAATCAAAAAAGGTAACAATCGGCGATTGAGTTTGCGATAAACTTGAAATGCTAAAGTCGACGTTGGGGCGACTGGTGTGTGTGGATCAGGTATCAATTTTAGGCGGCAAAAAAGTTTAAGTGATTATTTAACGGGATGGGCGTGTCAAATTTATAATTTTGCGTAAATTGCTTATTTTTTAGTGGGGTTTTATGAATAAGGTACATGAAGAAGTGGGTGAGTTTTTTACTGCCTGGCAGGAGGGTGTAAGAAATTTTGTGTAAACGGTCATTT
>CAIOSY010000108.1 GCA_903861075.1 uncultured Nitrosomonadales bacterium | reverse complement strand
CGCAAAGACCGCAAGGGTCTTCCCCGACATCATTGGTGCTGAAGCACCTAATGCTGGCGTGAAAGCGCGGAACGCCTCAATTTTACGTTATGCGCAATGCAACATTGCTGGAGGAAAATAAATGAACAGTATCGTACGGCTTTTGGGTGGGACGGTGCTTGTCTTCGTGGCGCTAGTCATAGCGCCATCTGCATCCGCTGCATCAGGATGGTATTTACTCGTTCCACCCAGCAGCGACTTCAATGAGCACGCGGAATATTTACAGGGCTTCAAAATTCTCGACACCAAGCCGCTATCTCAATGGTGGCAACAAGGTGCTTATGACTCCGCGTCTGAGTGTGAAGCGGTTAAAAATACCCTCCTTATGACAGAACACAGTTTTTACTCCAAGCTCAGTGAAAACTACATCAAAGCAGTCGGCGAGAATAAAGATTCGGCTGTGTTAAAACACATGAGGTATACGACTGAAAGGGCCAACGCAAATGTTGATGCTTGGACGGCCAGTCGTTGCATCAAAAGTGACGACCCAAGGCTGGGCAAGTAATGCTGTCTGCACAAAATGCGCATAACCCGTCAGTCGAGAGGGGCTGCGCAAAGACCGCAAGGGTCTTCCCCGACATCATTGGTGCTGAAGCACCTAATGCTGGCGTGAAAGCGCGGCGCGCCTCAATTTTACGTTAGCCGTCAGGATCGCCTCGAATGTCTTCTCTAGCATCATTGCTCACTGAAGTCCGTGCTTGCGCACTTTGCGCTGAGCACCTGCCGCTGGGACCACGACCGGTCGTTCAGGTGAACTCGTCTGCCCGCATCCTGATCGCGGGTCAAGCACCTGGCAGGAAGGTTCACGAAACGGGTGTGCCCTTCAACGACGCAAGTGGGGACAGGCTGCGCGAGTGGTTGGGTATTTCGCGCGACGTGTTCTACGATGCGAAGCAAGTTGCCATCCTGCCCATGGGCTTCTGCTTCCCCGGGAGCGGCAAGTCTGGAGACCTTCCTCCACGGCCCGAATGTGCGCCCGCCTGGCGAACGGCGTTACTGTCACATCTGAAGACTCTCAAGCTCACGCTGGTCATCGGGCAGTACGCACAGGCTTACCACCTACCAAACGAAGCCGCATCTGTCACAGAAGTTGTTCAGGCATGGCGAAAGAACTGGCCACACACTGTTCCCTTGCCCCATCCAAGCCCACGAAATAATTTATGGCTCAAGCGCAACCCATGGTTTGAAGAGGAGCTCATTCCTATCCTTCGTGCCCGAGTATGCGAGGTGCTCGCAAATGACGGCTAACCTGGCGCTCAACCTCGCTCCTTTCAGTCGCTGGACGCTCCGCGATAAAGGCGCGCAGCCCCTCAATTTAACGTTGGCCCTCTGATAAGTATCCACAATGACCAAACGCATCAATCACCGAAAACTGGCATTCGACTCATACGATCCGTACTGTGCTCACTGCGGTTTTGGCATTCCCTCTGTGCTCGAAGTTGCGCACATTGACGGTTAACGCACCAACAACGATATTGGCAACCTCGTAATCCTCTGCCCGAATTGTCACAAGATGCTCGACCTTGATTTGATATCGAATGAAACCATCATCCAGATGCGAGATCGTCCGAAGGTAGTCACAAGGTCAAAAAGAATGAAGGATGCAGGGCAGAAAGCTGCACTCACACGCAAGCGCAGTGCGGCCGCAAAGAAGGCTGTGGCTACACGTAAGCGCAATCAGGGTGTGCAGTCGTGATGCCCAACTTAACGTTAGTATCTTGCGCCAAAAGGTGACAATAGGCACACATCAACATAAACTAACTGCATGAAACCATTTCGCTGGAACCACGAGAAAAATGAAACACTGAAAATTGAGCGAAGTATTTCGTTTGAGGAAATAGTTCTTGCGATTGAAGCAGATGGATTACTTGACGAATTGCGCCATCCAAACCCGGAGAAATATCCAAACCAATCCGTTTTTGTTGTGGCACTTGATGAATATGTTTACTTGGTGTCCTACGTTGAGGAACCGGATTACTACTTTCTGAAAACAGTGATTCCGAGCAGAAAAGCGACCAGAGACTAATTGCTGAGGAGCAAACCCAATGAAAAAACTTGATGAATTTGAGCAAGACATTTTGAACGACTACGAGACTGGCGAATTTAAGTCCACTGCACCGTCAAAAACTGATTTGGCCAAATTCAAGGCTGCGGCAACAGCAACCTTTATCAAGGACAGGCGTATCAATATCCGACTTTCCTCACCCGATCTGATGGACATCCAGGCACGGGCCCTTGAAGAAGGTATTCCGTACCAGACTTTTATCGCCAGCATCTTGCACAAGTATGCCGCTGGTCGTTTGTTTGAAAAACCCTCAAGACTAACACGGCGCTCAAGCGAGCCTGCGCAAAAGCGCGCAACCCCTTAACTACGAAGGACTCAATCTACGCACAGCAAAATAGCCTAAATTGTTTCCAGCACGACAAACGCGACGATCGTGCTGCGCTCATCGCTGATCG
>CAIOSY010000107.1 GCA_903861075.1 uncultured Nitrosomonadales bacterium | reverse complement strand
TTGAACACCAATTCTGGTTGAACTTGAACACCTAAAAGCTAACGCATCGATGGAAGTGAATTTTTACTCTAAGTGTTCAACTTGAGTCAAGGAATTCATTTTTTTTCGCATCGATTCTCCTTGTAAGGTCATTCGGTGAGCATTGTGCATCAATCGATCTAAAATCGCATCGGCTAAGGTATTATCGCCCATCGCGTCATACCATTGTTCTGTTGGTAACTGACTGATAATGAGGGTTGCGGATTGTTGATAACGGTCATCCATGATTTCCATTAAATCATTTCGAGTGGCCGCCGTTAAGGGTTCCAGTCCCCAGTCATCAATAATCAACATATCCAGACTGGCGATAGCTTTTAGCAACTTACTGTAGCTCCCGTCGGCCTTAGCTTGTGTCAATGCAAGAATCAGGCGCGGAAGTCGGTAATAGCGAACACTGTAGCCTTTCAGACAGGCTTGATGGCCGAGTGCACAAGCGATATAGGTTTTACCGGTGCCACAGGGGCCAGTCAGCAACAAGTTCTGGGCTTTTTTCAACCAGTCACACATTAGCAGCGACGCCATTTGAGACGACTGTAAGCCTCTACCGCTCTGATAATCTAAGTCTTTGGCATACGCCTTGAGTTTGAATTGCGCAGCGCGTGTCAAGCGCTCTTGTTTGCGCTGATTACGTTCCTGATCTTCATGATCAACTAAGAGTTGCAGTCGTTCGGCAAAGGCTAAGCCTTCATAAGTACCCGGTTGGTCCAGCTGGGTTTGCAATGCAGAGGCCATGCCGGTTAGCTTCAATTGACGTAGTTGGTTGAGAGTCGTTGCAATCATAATAATAACCTGTCGTTACATTTTAAAAGAAAAGGCGAGCAAACAGATTCTGCAGTAAACCTTATTTACTCAACGCCTTAAGGGTTAGTGGAAACTCTTGGCGCCTCGAATGTTGCTATGGTCTTGAGGTAATAATGAAAGCTGTACTGGTGAGGTATCAGGCAGTTTATCTCTATTACTTACCAAAATAGCTTTGACGTTTTTTAATCGATACAGAGATTCTTTATTGGCTATTGCACAAGCTTTATTCAAGCGTTCGGAAGCATAGCTACGGTTGAGGCTCAATAAGCCCAAACAGACACGGTAAGCCTGCTCAGGATGTTCCCTACGTTGTAGTTGCCCCTTCACCCACACCAGCACTTCAGGTCCTATCGATTGCGCCCAGTTCATTAACCGCCCCGGTGTCCATTGTTGATGCTGGGCATGCTGTTCCGGCATGTGGCCTGGTTCAGTGGTTATGCCGGGATAATATTTTCGAACATGGGTGGTGATGCGTTTATGGTGAAAATACACCTCAATCAGTTTGTCACCAGCATGTAACTCCACCTGTTCACCTACGCAGTGATGGGGCACTGAATAGAGATGCTGCTCATAGCTCAGGTGATAATCGATATTAACGCGAACGGCTTTGATGTCGGTGTACTGATAAGCGTACTTAGGTAACGGCGATAGTGCCGGCTTATCCAGCATTTCAAACCACTGCTGACGACAGCCTGGCATTTGTTTAAAGGGTTTTTGATTGAGCTCAGTCAGCAAGAGGGCGATACAGTGATTCAACTCCGCCAAGGAGAAAAACGTTTGATGGCGCAATTTGGCCATAATCCAACGTTCGACCAGTAAAACGCCTGCCTCAGCCTTGGCTTTATCCTTCGGTTTATATGGCCTGGCCGGCATCACTGCGATCGAGTAATGGGACGCCAACTGTTGATAACTGGGGTTCAGTTCGGGGTCGTAACGACAGGCTTTACTCACCCCACTTTTTAAATTGTCAGGCACCAACATCACGGTCGTTCCACCAAAAAACTCAAAAGCTCGCACATGGCTACCCAGCCAATCCGGCAGGCTTTGGCTCCAGGTGGCTTCGGCAAAGGTGTAGTTGGAAGCGCCCAACACCGCGACGAAGATCTGCGCGGTGCGAATTTCGCCGGTTGATGCGCAGACCACGGGCATCGTGGGCCCTGCATAATCGATAAACAACTTGTCTCCGGCACGATGAGTCTGCCGCATAGAGCGTTTTTGTTTTTTCCGCCAGTCTGCATAGCGCGCACAGAACTGCGAGTAGCTATAGCAACGGTTCGAATACTGCTGGGTGTATTCCTCCCAAAGCAACTGCTTGGTTAGGCCCTTTTTCTTCAACTCCATGTGAACCGTTGTCCAGACCGGCTCTTGGTATTTAGCGGAAATCTGAGCCTCTGCTTGGGGGTAAAATTTCAGCGTTAAGGTTTGATCATCCCAATCCTCTGGCAACGGCCAGGTGATATTTAATTGCTCAGCCAGTTTCAAGATGTTTTGAATACTGCCGACACTGATCTTGGTGCTGGCATTGATCTTTCGGATGCTTAGTCCAGCGCTGTAACTGAGTCTGAGTACTTCTCTTATTTTTCGCATTGCTGTTCTCTTCGCTGACATATCTTTTCCACAAAAAGTGGTGAGGATAGTCTGATTG
>CAIOSY010000106.1 GCA_903861075.1 uncultured Nitrosomonadales bacterium | reverse complement strand
TGTTGATACCGACCGAATACTGACCCAGTGTGCCGATTGAATATTGACCCAGGACCGGTTGCCGTATTTTGGAACAGCAACTGTGGATAAGTGTACCAATAACTGGTTTTTGAAGTTCACTTTTTCCATTTTTTGTAACGTAACGAAATGAGGGATTCGCGAAGCGTGTAGGCCGATGCGAATCCCCACTTGCCTTAATACTTCATCAGAACGGTTCTTCTACTGGAGTGTCTTCAGCACCCCGGCGTTTCTGTTCTCGTGATTTGATACGCGACTTTGCGGTCAGACTGCTGTGCTGGAACCGGTACGATTCATTGCCCGTCTCCACGATATGGCAATGATGCGTTAGCCGATCCAGCAGTGCCGTGGTCATCTTGGCATCAATAAAAACACTAGACCATTCCGAGAAACTCAAGTTGGTGGTGATGATCACGCTGGTGTGTTCATACAGTTTCGAGAGCAGATGGAACAGCAAAGCGCCTCCTGCCTGACTGAATGGCAAATAGCCCAACTCATCGAGAATCACGAGATCCATCTTCATCAACGTGTGAGCAATGCGTCCTGATTTGCCATCCTGCTTCTCTCGTTCCAGTACATTGACCAGATCAACCGTAGAGTAAAAACGCACCCGTTTGCCCTTCGAGGCGATGCCGGAAACAGCGATGGCGGTCGCCAAATGCGTCTTGCCCGTGCCAGGACCGCCAATCAATACTGCGTTTTGCGCCTTGTCAGTAAACTCGAGCGTTGCCAGTTGTTCGACCAGCTTCTTATCAACTTTGGATGCGTTAAAGTCGAACCTCGCCAAATCCCGATGCACCGGAAACTTGGCCGCGATCAACTGATTGCGCACCGATCGCATGGCGCGTTCCGTCTGCTCTGCACGCAGCATATGCTCGAGCAAGAGTTTTGAATTCTCTGCTGAACTCGGACTCTGATCCATCAAATCTGCCCAAGCGTCAGCCATACCGTGCAGTTTCAATGCTTTAAGTTCTGTCGTAATATCAAGCATGACTCACCTCGGTCATGTTGATGTCAGCGTCGTCCGTATCTCGCAGCGTGTCGTAGCGACTGGTGTCGGCGAGCGGTGCTTCATTGAGCTGCAAACTGGTTTCCACGCAGGCTGGAGTCGGCCCTTCTTTGAGACGAGCCACCACGTTGATAACGTGTTCGGCACTGATGACGCCGGATTCGAGTACCAGCTCCACCGCCACCAGTACAGCGGCAAGTCCTGCGCGCGGGATGACAGCCAGCACCTGCGCCATGATCTTGTCACCACCCGTATCGCGCATTAATCCCTTACGCAATTGCAGCAGAGGTGTCGGCATATCAGCAAAGGGCGCGCCGTTCCTGAGTGCGCCGGGTTTACGCTCCACCAAGGAAATGTAGTGCTGCCAGTCATAGCGAACGTTACCCCGTTCGGTCAGACGCTCGTGTGTGGCGACGATGCTGCCACCGGCCACTACGCAGATTTGGGTTGGATAGATTCTATAATTGACCTGCTTTCCCGCCCATTCGCAGGGCACCGAGTAACGGTTACATTGCACGCTGACCAGACAGGTGCCAGATACCTTGACCTGATCGGTTACATAGCCGTCAAAGGGGGTAGGCATGGGCATCATCAACGCCTGTTCCTGTTCCAGCATCTCGGCTACGCTAAGTCCCTTGAACTCAGGATGCTGTAACTCACCCCACAACGACCGACAGCGTTCACCCAGCCAGACATTAAGTTCATCGAAGGAACCAAAGCGTAAATTCTGCGCATCCAGCCAGATACGGCGGCGACTGTCCTGCACGTTCTTCTCGACCACGCCTTTCTCCCAACCGGAAGCCACATTGCAGAAGTCGGCATCAAACAGGTAGTGCGCTCACATCACCGCAAAGCGCGCGTTGACGACACGACCTTTGCCTTTGTTGACGCGATCAACCGCCGTCTTCATGTTGTCGTAAATGCCGCGCCGGGGAATGCCGCCCAGTGCCGTAAAGGAGCGGGTGTGCGCATCGAAGAGCATTTCGTGTCCCTGACTCGGGTAGGCAACCAGCCAGAAGGCGCGACTGGCGCACAATTTGAGGTGAGAGACTTGCATGCGCCGGTAAATGCCGCCAATGACCAGACCTTCTTCGCTCCAGTCAAACTGGAATGCCTCGCCCAGTTCAAACTTCAGCGGTACAAACGCGCGGGGCTGTTTGCCTTCACGTTCGCGCCACGCACGGATGAAATCAGTTACGCCGGTATAGCCGCCCTGATAGCCATCAAGCTTGATTTGAGCATACAGGTCTTTGGCTGTCCGTCTGTTTCGTTTGTGTCTGAGGGAATCCGCCTTGAGCGCCTGCTCCAGCGACTCATGAAAGGCGGTCAGTTTGCCGGGCTTCTTACTCCGCTGGTAGGCAGGCTCCGCCACCTCCTCGGTGTTTCTGATCCACTTGCGTATCGTGTTGCGCGACAAACTCGTGCGCTTTGCAATTTCATGAAGCGACTTCTTGTCGCGAAAAAACATCCGCCGAATCTTACCTATCATTTCCATAGTGATCACCTTTTATCTCCTGCCTTAAAATTAGGCAGGGGCAGTAAAACACCTGGGTCAATTTTCGGTCGGCATAACGCCTATAACTTGGACACTTTTTGGTCTACATCAACTGGAAGCCATCCATAAGGTAAATCATCATTTTTAATGACAAAATTTTTACACGGATTTTGATCTTCCCACGTCATTAATTTCTTATATGTTGCTTGAGGCAGGTCTTTGTCCTACAGTGGCCATTGGCGGCATACTTAATAATATTAATACGAACGCCTGTTTAGGAAAAGGTGATTTGTTTGTTGCCGAAGCCGATGAATCTGACGGGTCATTCTT
>CAIOSY010000105.1 GCA_903861075.1 uncultured Nitrosomonadales bacterium | reverse complement strand
TGCCACTTTTCTTGCTGCGGTCATTTTTACTTCCTTTTCAACGTTAGGCAGAGTGTCCTGCCAAATGACCGTTTACACAAAATTTCTTACACCCTCTAAACACGACATGCAAGGCAGCATGCCGCCGGGCTGCATCCCGCCTCCCCTTCCACTATAAAACCGGAAGCAGATCCTGGCCGATAAAAATTATATTGCGCTTTTTTGTTCGGCCAGTTCTTTTAAAAACTGCGCAATATCCCATTCGCAACCCCCACAACCCGAAAGCGCGCCTGTCCATCTTGAAATTGCATTTAGGTCAAGACCTTGCTGGAATAATTTTTGAATACAGCCTCTTTTTGTACCGCTGCAATGACACATAACGACATCATCAGAAGGTAGATTTTCAATGTTCATATTATAAAGCCATTTTTAATTTAGAATTTTCCGCTTTAATTTGACCCCACCTTACGAGTCGGCTACTATCTGAAAGTCTTTCCTCCCCTTCCGGAATTTTTCTCGTGCATTTGATTAAACTGTTCTTTTTATTAGCATACACGACTATCACCCTTTTTATACCCCACCTTACACACGCTGAAAGTCAATCTGCACAGCTTCCTGCATTGGCAATATCTCCTGTTACACTGACGAATGCACGCAACACGCCGATGTATCTTCTCATTGAAGATAATACGAACAACCTTTGGCAGCGTCTGCGCGAGGGCTTTACCTTGCAAGAGATGGAGAGCCCGCTAATCGCACGCCATGAGCAATGGTATGCGACCCGCCCTGACTATGTGGCTCGCATGATGTTTCGTGCCAACCGTTATTTATATTACATCACCAATGAAGTGGAGCGTCGTGGCATGCCCAGTGAAATCGCACTGCTGCCGATGATAGAGAGCGCCTTTAATCCCGGGGCGAACTCGACCAGCAATGCGGCGGGTATCTGGCAGTTTATGCCTGCGACCGGTCGCTATTTTGGCATGAAACAAAATTTTTGGTATGACGGGCGCAGAGACATCATCGGGGCAACAACCGGGGCGCTAGACTACCTTGAAAAATTACACAAAATGTTTGGCAACTGGGAGTTAGCGTTAGCGGCTTACAACTGGGGCGAAGGCGCCCTGCAACGCGCTCAAGCTCACAATCGAAAGCTAGGTTTACCCACGGATTTTGCCAGCTTAAATCTGCCTGATGAAACACGTAATTATGTACCTAAACTCTTAGCGATTAAAAATATCGTCGCCAATCCCGAACGCTATGGTTTAACGCTATCTGACATTACCAACAAACCCTATTTCGCAGCCGTAACAACCGAAAAGCATATTGATGTAGAGCTGGCCGCACAATTAGCTGACATTACCAAAGAAGAGTTTATTGCCCTTAATCCTGCTCATAATCGCCCTGTTATTTTACAAAATAATGGCGATTTTATTTTACTGCCGATAGAAAAAATCGAGGCTTTCCAGAATAATTTAAGAAATTACAATATGCCGCTCGTCAGCTGGCAAATTTATCATACACAAAAAGGGGAAAAACTCGAACATCTGGCTCCCCGTTTTGGCCTGTCGCTAGAAAAATTAAAATCCGTCAACAGCCTGACTGCACGCACGACATTAACTGAAGGCGATACGCTACTCGTGCCACTCAATGGCGAAGTTATCGAAAACGAAGAAAAATTCGAGGATATCAATTTACATCTTCATCCTGTTGCAAAGACGGTGCAAAGTATCGCTTCCATAAAATACATCGTTCATAACGGTGATACGCTGGATAAATTAGCCAGCCGCTACCACGTCAGCGTTGCGAGTTTAAAAAGTTGGAATGGAAACACAAAACGAGTCAAAAAAGGTCAAACATTGACGATCGTTCCCGAAAAACATAACCCACACTCCGCCTTACAGGTGAAAGCGAACAAAACTCACACAAAAACCGTCATATCACACTCAAGAAATTAAAGTAAAACAAGGACTCTACACCATCCCCGCTCTTGAGCTAACGCTAGCCCTCGCGACTAACGATACCAGGCTAACTTGTCACGCAATGTGACAACCTCACCCACAATAATCAGACTCGGCGACTTTAATCCCGCCAGACTCACCTTGCCGGCTAAATTTTCTAATGTTCCTGTAACGACTTTTTGATCAGGTTGCGTACCGTTCATAACAACGGCACACGGCATATCGGCAGAAAGTCCATGACAAATTAACTGGCGACATATTTCAGCTAACGCAGCTAAGCCCATGTAAATTACCACCGTTTGCCCGGGACGCGATAAACTTTGCCAATCCAGATTGAGGGTTCCTTCTTTCAGATGTCCCGTCGTAAAAATTACCGACTGAGCATAATCCCTATGGGTAAGGGGAATCCCCGCATAGGCTGACACACCGGAAGCTGCGGTCACACCGGGCACCACCTGAAAGGCGATTCCCTGCGCACTCAACGTTTCGATTTCTTCGCCGCCCCTGCCAAAAATAAAAGGATCTCCGCCTTTTAGCCTCACTACGCGCAGGCCTTCACGCGCTAAACTCACTAAAAGCGCATTGATTTTCTCTTGGGGCAAACTATGATTATCGCGTTCTTTACCAACAAAAATACGTCTGGCATCACGCCGCGTCATATCCAGTATCGCTTTGGATACAAGATTATCGTAAACCACGACCTCTGCTTTTTGCATCAAACGCAAAGCACGAAATGTCAACAAATCCGGATCACCCGGTCCTGAACCAACCAGATAAACTTCACCTTGCGTGGCGGTATAATCCTGTTCCAGTCGTGTAAAAAAAAGCTTTTTGGCTCCCGCTTCATCGCCTGCCAAAACCTTTTCAGCAACCACACCTTCGAGCACATTCTCCCAAAAAATACGTCGGCCTGCAGATTCTGTTATGCGAATT
Organism: uncultured Nitrosomonadales bacterium; assembly: GCA_903861075.1. Classification (GTDB taxonomy): domain Bacteria; phylum Pseudomonadota; class Gammaproteobacteria; order Burkholderiales; family Gallionellaceae; genus Gallionella. The sequence continues at coordinate 33,816 of CAIOSY010000105.1, read as the reverse complement.
TTCACGTCATCTCGGAACTTTGCACAAAAAGAAACCAGACGAGCGTAACCCTGAGGGATCATTGTTTCTAACTTTGCGCGCAACATACGCGCTAAGACAGGCGATGCCCCCCCTGTGGAAAAAGCCACCATCAACGGAGCGCGATCTAGAATTGAAGGAACGATAAAGCTACACAATTCAGGACTATCTACGACATTGACAGGAATATTCATCTGATTTGCAAGTTCAGAAACACGTTCATTCGTCGCGCTATCATTCGTTGCCGCAATAACCAGCACCACCCCTGTCAAATGTTGCGCTTGAAAAGATTCATGGACACGGATAATCCCGTATAAGGCAGTAAAATCACGATGAAATTCGGGCGCTACCACCTTCACACTCGCTCCCGCTTCCAGCAACAGGCTTACTTTACGAAAAGCAACTTCACCGGCCCCCACGACCAGGCAAGTCCGCCCTTTCAAATTCATAAATATTGGCAAAAAATCCATCAAAACTCTCTTGATTAAAAATAACAAGCCGCTGGCTCAAAACGGATATTGCGACCTAAGAAGGACGAGGTTTACCGCGCAACCGATCAAATAACACAAGCTGATGCACCGAAAAGTCAGCACCCAATTCACCGTTACTGTAATAAAATCCGGAGACTATCTGTTCTGAGTAATAGGATCGTCGTCACGCAATGGCCAACACTATTTTTTAAAAAGATTCATTCGGCTTTCAGCATGGGCATAAATATTCCTTTGCAATTATACGCACCAAATTTCCTCGCAATCCTGACAATTTCAGGTATCACATCCTGGCTTATCCCTCATACGCCGGCCCGGCATACAGAAAAAATATATTATTTATTTTAATTCAACATCTTAGATAAAACAAACACCGGAAAAACTTTGGGCGACTAAGGATTAGTTCATCACACACAATTTAAATTGTCGACAATTAAAAGATTTTCTGCCATTTTAAAATTTAAAAGTGCTATTATTACGCCACATTGTCAACAATGAAGTCACGCCATGTCAATTATCACCCCTAAACAAGGTACGCTTGCCGATATCGCCTCGCACCGCCTGGCGCATAGCATCGTAACGGGCGAATTGGCACAAGGTCAAAAACTCAACGAAGCCGAACTTGCGGAACGTTTTGGCATGGGACGCGGTCCGTTGCGTGAAGCGCTGCGTCATCTTGAGGGAATACATTTAGTTAAACGCATCCCCAATGCCGGCGCGCGCGTAGTCGTCCTAGACTATAAAACCCGCTCGGATCTTTACGCCATACGCGAGGCTTTGGAAGGCATGGCGTGTCGCCTTGCAGCCACTCAAATGACCCCGGAAGAAATAGAACAGCTAAGCCGACTGCTTGACACCCATGAAAAGCAAATTCAACAGCAAGGCAATGGCGGATGTTATGGCCAAAGTGAAGGAAATCTTGACTTTCACTACCAGATCGTTTTGGGTAGCCGTAATGAAATGTTGATGCGTATTCTAGGCAGTGAACAATACCAATTACTGCGTATGTGTCGTTTTCAAACAAGTCGAAATGCACAGCGCACCAGTCCTGCATTACAACAACACCGTCACATTGTAGAGGCATTAGCGCAAAGGGATGGCGAATTGGCAGAGATGCTGATGCGTCGCCATATCCAGGGCGCCTGGCGCAGTATTATTGAATCACAATACAAGGAGGAAGCATGACCCCGCACACACCCGGAAAAAAATTTCGTCTCGCTGTCGAAGAAAATAACCCCTTACAAGTCGTCGGGGCGGTAACAGCCTATTGCGCGATACTCGCCGAGAAGACCGGACACAAGGCATTATATTTATCAGGCGGGGGCGTTGCCGCCTCCTCGCTTGGCATTCCTGATTTAGGCATCACAACCTTGCATGATGTCTGTGAAGATGCCCGCCGCATTACGGCTGTCAGCACACTACCCTTACTGGTTGATATCGATACCGGCTGGGGTGGCTCTTTTAATATCGCCCGTGCCACGCGTGAAATTGCACAATCAGGTGCAGCGGGTTTTCATATCGAAGATCAGGTCATGCAAAAACGTTGCGGTCATCGCCCGAATAAAGCGATCGTCTCTATGAGCGAAATGATAGATCGCATCAAAGCGGCAGTTGATGCGCGTGTTGATCCTGATTTCGTCATCATGGCGCGTACCGATGCGCTGGCGGTTGAAGGAATGTCTTCCGCCATAGAACGAGCGCAAGCCTGTGTCGAAGCCGGTGCAGATATGATCTTTCCTGAAGCAATGATTACCCTGGATCAATATGCAGAATTTACCCGTGCCGTGCCTGTCCCCGTACTGGCCAACATCACCGAATTTGGCGCGACACCACTCTACACGACAGAACAACTCGCCAGCAAGGGAGTTAAATTAGTCCTGTATCCCTTGTCAGCCTTTCGTGCCATGAGTCAGGCAGCACTTAACGTCTATCAGCATATTTTAACTGACGGCACTCAGGCACAGGTAATCGACAAGATGCAGCCCCGTATGGAACTTTACGATTATCTGGGCTATCACGCCTTTGAACAAAAACTGGATCGCCTGTTTTCTGAGCAAGGCGCAGAATAATTTATTTCAGGGAGATTTTCATGACAGAAGAACACATCGCCTTCAAACCTAAAAAATCGGTTGCTCTGTCCGGTACGGTCGCGGGTAATACCGCCGTTTGTACCGTGGGACGTACCGGCAATGATCTGCATTATCGCGGCTATGACATTCTCGATTTCGCAGAAACGGCTGAGTTTGAAGAAATTGCCCACCTTTTAATACATGGCAGCTTACCCGATCAAGCGCAGTTACAAGCTTACAAGGCTAAACTAAAAAAACTACGGGAATTGCCGCCAGCGGTAAAGCAAGCACTGGAAGCCATTCCGGCCGAGGCTCATCCGATGGATGTAATGCGCACCGGCTGTTCGGTACTGGGCACAATAGAACAGGAATCTGAAGCCCACAATGAAGCGGCAACCAAAGATTTAATAGACCGTCTACTGGCTTGTTTTGGCTCTATGCTGCTTTATTGGCATCACTTTACCACCTCGGGTCGTCGCATCAACCTTGAAACGGATGACGAATCAATCGGCGCTCACTTTCTTCATTTATTGCACGGCGTACCTGCAAAAGACACCTGGGTGCGTGCAATGCACACCTCGCTGATTTTGTACGCCGAACATGAATTCAATGCATCGACCTTTACCGCACGCGTCATTGCCGGTACAAATTCAGATTTGTATTCCTGTATTTGCGGGGCTATTGGCGCCTTGCGCGGTTCTAAACACGGCGGCGCCAATGAAGAAGCGCACCGCATACAGAGTCGCTACCGGAACGCCGATGAGGCTGAAGCCGACATTCGCGAACGTGTGGCAAAAAAAGAGATCGTCATTGGTTTCGGCCACCCTGTTTATACCATTGCCGATCCGCGCAACGAAGTCATTAAACGCGTTGCTAAAAAACTGGCTGAAGAGGCAGAAAATACCGGACTTTATGATATTGCAGATCGTCTGGAGTATGTAATGTGGGATTGCAAAAAAATGTTCCCCAATCTGGACTGGTTTTCCGCCGTATCTTATCACCTGATGGGGGTACCCACCATGATGTTCACCCCGCTGTTCGTCATCTCGCGTGTTACCGGCTGGGGTGCTCATGTGATGGAACAGCGCAGCGATGGCAAAATTATTCGCCCGAGTGCAAATTATACCGGCCCTGAAAATCTGGACTGGGTTGCGATCAAAAATCGTTAAGCATCCCTACCCGCACATACCCAACATTAAGGAAAAATCATGAGTTCAAATGTAGAAATGAACAACCGCCCTGCCCCCGATCAAGTCCTGGTAGATATCGCCCGCTATGTTTGCCGTATGGACATAAGTTCCTTAGAAGCTTATGACACGGCACGCAATTGTCTGATAGACACGTTAGGCTGCGGCTTACTGGCGCTGCGTTTCCCTGAATGCACTAAACATTTAGGCGCTATCGTCCCTGGCACTACCGTTCGCAACGGAGCCCGCGTACCGGGCACCTCCCACGAACTGGATCCGGTCAAAGCCGCCTGGGATATCGGCGCGATGATACGCTGGCTTGATTACAACGATACCTGGCTTGCTGCCGAATGGGGTCATCCTTCAGATAATCTGGGGGGCATACTGGCCGTCGCTGACTATTTATCTCGTTGCAACATAAGTGAAGGTAGCGTCGCCTTGACCGTACGCGATGTGTTAACGGCAATGATTAAGGCACATGAAATTCAAGGCGTGCTGGCACTGGAAAACAGTTTTAATCGCGTAGGCCTCGATCATGTGATCCTGGTTAAGGTTGCATCCACCGCCGTCGTCACGCGTCTGCTGGGCGGTACAGAAGCACAAGTCATAGACGCACTGTCTCAAGCTTTTGTCGATGGGCAATCGTTGCGTACTTACCGTCACTCGCCCAATGCGGGTTCCCGTAAATCCTGGGCGGCAGGTGATGCGACGTCCCGCGCCGTGCGACTGGCTTTGATGACCATGGCAGGAGAAATGGGGATCCCTGGTGTATTGACTGCACCCCAATGGGGTTTTTACGATGTACTGTTTTCCAAGACCAATAAGGATCAGTTGTTAAAACCCGAAGCACAGCGTTGCTTTGCATTGAACCAGCCTTATGGCAGTTACGTGATGGAAAACGTACTATTCAAGATTTCCTTTCCGGCCGAATTTCACTCGCAAACCGCCTGCGAAGCCGCCGTTCGTTTGCATTCGCAAGTAAAGGGACGTTTGGATGATATTAGTCGCATCGTCATTACCACGCACGAATCGGCCATTCGTATAATTTCAAAAGTAGGCCCGCTCGCCAACCCGGCTGATCGCGATCACTGCATCCAGTACATGGTGGCTGTACCCCTGGCATTCGGTGATCTGGTCGCTGAACACTACGAAGATAGTTTCCATGCAGCCCACCCTATCATCGACCAACTGCGTGAAAAAATGGAAATCGTCGAAGAGCCACGATACAGCCGTGAATATCTGGAAGCCGATAAACGTTCCATCGCCAATGCAATTCAAATTTTCTTCAAAGATGGCAGCAGTACTGATCAAATCGCGGTTGAATACCCCATTGGTCACCGCCGCCGCCGTGCCGAGGGTATCCCTGTATTGGAAGAAAAATTCCTATCCAATCTACGCACCCGATTCCCGGAACATCGCTGTCAGCAAATCATGGCGTTATGCCTGGATAAAGCCCGTCTGGAGGCCACGCCCGTCCATGAGTTTATGGCGCTTTTTTCCATCAACTAATACCACTCTATAAAAACAGGGACGTTGTGTTTCAAATTTAAGTTAGGGGAGAAAATAAAATGAGCTACCAGACAGAATATGATCATTCCATGCAAGATCCAGAAAGTTTCTGGCGCAAGCAGGCGCAAGCCCTGGATTGGTTTAAATTTCCTGAGCATATTTTGACCACAGCCGACGATGGCCAGGGTTCCTGGTTTAGCGACGGTGAGATGAATACGGCTTATATGGCACTCGATCATCATGTCAACGAGGGGCGCGGAGATCAACTCGCGCTCATTTTTGACTCCCCCGTCACCCAAACCAAGACAAGCTACACCTATTCCGAATTAACCCGGGTTGTCGCGCTCACCGCGGGCATGCTGGCAAATTTAGGCGTAGTAAAAGGTGATCGCGTCATCATCTATATGCCGATGATACCCGAAGCCGTCATTGCCATGCTGGCGGTTGCCAGACTGGGTGCGATACACTCAGTCGTTTTCGGCGGCTTCGCTCCTCCCGAATTGGCAGTGCGCATTGATGACGCAACGCCCAAAGTCATATTAAGTGCGTCTTGCGGTATTGAAATCAAGCGCATCGTCGAATACGCACCGTTACTCAATCGCGCCATTGAACTTGCCAGCCACAAACCACTAAGCTGCGTGATATACCAACGTCCGCAATGCATCGCACCGCTGCTTGAAGGACGAGATTACGACTGGAATGCCTTGCTATCGTGTGCACATACAGTAGATTGCACCCCCGTCAAAGGCAGTGATCCGCTCTATATACTTTACACCTCAGGTACCACAGGCAAGCCCAAGGGCGTGGTGCGTGAAAACGCCGGGCACGCGGTCGCACTCAAATACAGTATGGATGCAATCTATAACGTCGCGCCTGGCGATGTGTTTTGGGCATCATCTGACGTGGGCTGGGTCGTGGGACATTCCTATATCGTCTACGCTCCCTTATTGCAAGGCTGCACCACCATAGTCTATGAAGGAAAACCCATTATGACGCCCGATGCCGGTGCGCTCTGGCGCGTGTGTGCAGAATATGGCGTCAAAGCCTTATTTACCGCACCGACCGCTTTTCGTGCCGTCAAAAAAGAAGATCCGGAAGGCTTACTCATGAAGCAATATGACCTGAGTAAACTGCAAACCATTTTTTCAGCAGGTGAACGACTCGATGCGCCGACAGAAGAGTGGCTCAATCACATGAGCGGAAAACCCGTTATCGATCATTGGTGGCAAACCGAGACCGGTTGGGCGATTACGGCCAATTTGCGTGGCGTTGAACCCTTGCCTATCAAAATGGGTTCCTCCACTAAACCTGTGCCGGGATTCAATGTACAGATACTCGATGAGCAAGGGGTAGAGCAGGCCAGAGGGACGCAAGGATATATTGCGATAAAACTGCCTCTGCCGCCTTCCTGCCTTAACAAGGTATGGGGTGATGAAGACAAGTTCAGGGAGAGTTATTTAACTTTTCTGCCGGGCTATTACACCAGTGGCGACGGCGGCTATATTGATGAGGAGGGTTATGTTTTCGTGATGGGACGCGTTGATGACGTTATCAATGTAGCCGGCCACCGACTCTCCACAGGTGAAATTGAAGAAGTCATCGCCACCCACCCTGCAATTGCGGAGTGTGCAGTCATCGCGCGTGATGATGAACTCAAGGGGCAAACGCCCATGGGGCTCGTGGTGCTAAAAACCGGTGCAACCTTAAGTGAAATCGAGCTGCATCAACAATTGCTCAAAAATATACGGGAAACCATAGGCGCCATCACCTGTTACAAAGATACGGTAGTATTATCACGCCTCCCCAAGACTCGCTCCGGGAAAACGCTGCGTAAAACATTGTGTAACATCGTCAACGGACGTGAATATACGGTTCCCTCCACGATAGATGATACCGGTGTCATTCCGGAAATCATTGAGGTACTACGCAGCAAAAAAATTATCAGTTAACATTTTCTGCGTTTATACGGAACAAAATAATGAGCATTAAAAAAGTAGATGTCCTGCTGGTCGGGGCTGGCATTATGAGCGCGACCTTAGGGAAATTACTGGCACAATTGGATCCTGCGCTGAAAATCACCATGGTCGAACGCCTCAGTCATGTTGCGAATGAAAGTTCGCATGGACTGAACAATGCCGGTACGGGGCACGCGGGCTATTGCGAACTCAACTATACCCCGCAGCAGGCCGATGGCAGTGTCAGTATAAAACGCGCATTGGAAATCAATGCCGCCTATGAGGTGTCGCTGCAATTTTGGACTTATCTGGTTGAAAAAGGCGTTCTGCCTAGCCCCGATAAATTCATCAATCCCATTTTTCATCAAAGCTTCGTGTGGGGCGAAGATAATGTCGCATTTTTACGCGCCCGTTATACTGCATTGCATCCCCATCATTTGTTCGAGGAAATGGAATACAGCGAAAATCACGATGTTCTGCGAGAGTGGATGCCGCTGGTCATGGAAAATCGTTCTGCTAATCAAGCCGTTGCCGCCACCCGGGTCAAACACGGCACGGATGTCGATTTTGGCTTTCTGACCAGAAAACTCGTCAAGGAAATGTCCAAGCATTCCACTTTTGATTTAAAGCTGGCACATACGATTACCGGGATGAAGCAGTTTCCTGATGGTCGCTGGCATGTTAGGGTCAAAGATAATCACACCGAACACACTAAAACACTGGATGCAGGATTTGTCTTCCTTGGCGCCGGTGGTGGCGCACTGCCGCTGTTACAAAAATCGGGGATACCGGAAAGTTTGGGGTATGGCGGCTTTCCTGTCAGTGGTCAATGGCTGATTTGCAAGAACCCTGATGTGGTAAAACGCCATACGACCAAGGTTTACGGCAAAGCGCCCCTGGGCGCACCGCCTATGTCAGTCCCCCATCTGGATACGCGGATTATTGATGGGAAACCGGCTTTATTATTCGGTCCGTTTGCCAGTATAACCACTAAATTTTTAAAAGAAGGCTCGGTGCTGGATCTATTTTCATCTCTAAAATCCAACAACCTAAAACCGATACTCTCGGTTGCACGGGACAATATGGATCTGACGCGTTACCTGGTTTCGGAGGCATTCAAATCACATAAGGAGCGCGTAGCCAGCTTACAGGAGTTTTATGCCGATGCCAAAGAAGAAGATTGGGAATTAGCCTCTGCGGGACAGAGAGTACAAATCATTAAGGGCTGCGATGTCAATGGCGGAAAATTAGAATTTGGCACAGAAATTGTAACCAGCCGTGACGGAACCCTGGCCTCCTTATTGGGTGCCTCACCCGGCGCTTCAACCTCCGTTCAAGCGATGATAGAAGTTATCGAACGCTGTTTCCCATCCAGTGTCGCCAGTCCCGGCTGGCAAAACAAGCTAAAGGAAATGATCCCGTCCTATGGTATATCACTGGACGAGAACGAAGACTTGCTCCATGCCGTCAGGGAAAGGACGCTGGATATACTGGGTTTGGAACATAGGGCAGGAAAATCCGGCACGCGGCAACGTTAATGATACTGACGCAATTTTGCCAGACGGGCTTTTAATTCCGGCATCACCGCTGAGGCTGCTTTTTCACCTTCGAGTATTGCCAGATGCCTGTCATCCAGATTGCTCTGGTTAATTTCACGAGTAACCGGACGTATCACAATATCCGCAGAGTTCAATTCATAACGATTGATGGTCTGACTCATAATATCAAACGTCTGCATCAACACATCCACGGTTGTTTCAGTCTTGTTATTCTGGGGCAAATTTGAGATATTGACGGCGATTACAAAGTCAGCACCCAGCGCCCGCGCATCACTGGCGGGTACAGGTCTAACCAATCCGCCATCTACATAGCTTTTACCATTGATAATCACAGGCTGAAAAATACCGGGTACCGCGCAAGAAGCACTGACTGCTGAACCCACATTACCGCTACGAAACAACACTTTTTCACCGCTTGCCAAATCGGTCGCCACGACAGCAAAAGTACGGCGCAATTTTTCCATCGGGACTTGCTTCACCGACTGATTGATGAAATTTGCCAGCGGTCTTCCGGTATATAACCCACGATTAGGCCAGGACCAATCGCCTAATACACGCTCTTCTTTCATCGGTATGGAGATTTCCTGCAACTGAAATCCACTGTAGCCTGCCGCATATAATGCGCCAATAGCCGAACCGACACTGGTACCCACAATAATGTCAGGATAAATACCTTGTGCTTCGAGTGCTTTGATTACGCCCACATGGGCAAAGCCGCGTGTTCCTCCGCCCCCTAACACCAACGCAATTTTCGGTGCAGGACGTGTCACAGTCGGCGTCACGGCGGTTAGCACAGAGGGTGACGTACTGCATGCTGCTACACTTGCAAGAACAAGCAAGCACACTATCCTTTGCAGCCGGATAAAGAAATTCGACTTAATTTTCAGCATCGGTGGCTATGGTTTTCTTAGGCATAAATAAGGCGGGAATCTGACTACGGGGGCGACTGCTAACGACAACCTCCTCAATCCGGGTTGTTACTGACGGCTCATAGGGTTTATTAAACCAGGCATCATGTACGGGTTTTTTCGTGTTATGCGCCGGGCGCATCCGCAATTCGACTGAACGCTCAGCGTGAACAGCGGGTTTTGCTACGGGCAATTCAACCTTAGGTAACGAAACACGTTCAATTTGTGTTTTGATCAGTTTTTCAATTTCCAGCAGGTATTTCTCTTCATCCGAAGAAACTAAAGAGACCGCATTACCAAAGGCCCCCCCCCGTCCGGTGCGACCGATGCGATGAACGTAATCTTCCGGGGCACTGGGAATTTCATAGTTGATGACCATGGGCAACTGATCAATATCCAGCCCCCGCGCAGCAACATCGGTGGCAATCAACACGGTTATTTTCCCCGACTTGAAAGCGTCCAGCGCCTGCATACGTTCCAACTGGCTTTTATCACCATGTATTGCATCGGCTGTAAAACCTTCCCGTTGCAATTGTCTGGCAATACGACTGGCGGTCAATTTTGTTTTAGTAAACACCAGCGCCTGAGCCGCATTGCTGCCACGCAATAAGGTAGCGAGCAAAGCGTGTTTATCGGCGTGGTCAACCAGGTAGACTTTTTGCGTGACATTGGCAGAGGTTGCATTACTGCGCGCAACCTCAATCAGTTCAGGATTTACAAGAAACTCAGAAGATAACTTTTTGATCTCATTTGAAAAAGTTGCTGAAAACATAAGATTCTGACGCAGCGATGGCAACAGCGCCAGGATACGCTTCAAATCCGGCATAAAACCCATATCCAGCATACGATCGGCCTCATCCAGCACCAGCATTTGCACTTGATTCAATTGCACCGTTTTTTGTTCTATATGATCGAGCAGTCGACCGGGTGTTGCCACTAAAATTTCCACACCGGCTCTGAGACTGGGAATTTGTGTCTTAATATCCACCCCGCCAAACACGACCAAGGAACGCAAGTGAGTGTATTTAGCATAAGCCTTGACGCTAGCCTCAACCTGTATGGCTAACTCGCGTGTAGGAACCAAAATAAGGGCGCGTACCACATGACGCGCCGGTGACGGACTTGAACTCGCATGAGGTAATAATTTTTGCAGCATGGGCAAGGCAAAAGCCGCTGTCTTACCGGTGCCGGTTTGCGCACCCGCCATCAGGTCCCGCCCGTTTAAAACGAGTGGGATCGCTTGGGTTTGTATCGGGGTGGGAAGGGTGTAACCGGATTCGGTGAGCGCTCTGAGAAGTTCAGGCGCCAAATTCAAGTTAGCAAAAGTATTCAATATAGTATCTCTTCAGGGTAAGCGGCAGACTGCTGCCATTATACGTCAATGCTAAAAACATCAGGGATATGAGTGCGTTGCCAGAAATCAGCCGCGTTGTCGAACAGCCTCAAACAAACAAATCGCTGTCGCGGCAGCAACATTGAGCGACTCGACTTTACCGGGCATCGGAATGATGACCGGGTGAGTGGCAAGCGACAGGAGTTCGTCTGACAAACCTGCGCCTTCGTTGCCCATCATAAATACGACAGTTCCACTCAAATCGCAATCATACAAACGCTGTGTGGCGTTTAAAGCAGTCGCTATTTTCATACCGGGAAAATCGCTCATCAACGCGGGCAAATTCTGTTGTTCTTGTATAGCCAGCACAAAATGCCCGCCCATAGCCGCCCGCAACACTTTCGGTGACCAGGCATCGGCACAACTCGCGGATAAAAAAACCGCATCACAGCCTGCCGCTGCAGCAGATCGAAGCATAGAACCTAAATTCCCCGGATCTTGTATCGCTTCCAATACCAAAGCAAACCGACAGGACGAGAGGGGAACCGCCGACACCGGGAGATCGATTAACGCCAGCACCCCCGTTGTCGATTTAAGTTCAGAGAGTTCATCGAAAAGTTTATCGTCCAACAACGTGAGGGGCACATCAAGCAAACGGGCAATCAGTGCGTTCACTTCCGGCGCGGTTAAGGCTTGCGCATTAAAAAATACCTGACAAGGTTTGCAACCTGCATCCAGATACGCCGTCAGCAAATGCACGCCATCGAGCACAGTCTGCCGTTCACGGCTTCGAACGCGGGCAGAACCGGTCAGTTTTACGAGCGCCTTATACTGGGCATTCTCGCGGGATTGTATCAATTTCATTTAGAACAAGCGTGGGCGATGTGCGCCAGAGCCTCATCGACCTGATCAATTAAAATCAGGCATAAATCCCCCGGTTCCAGACGGGCAAGCGCAGTATCAATCGCTAAAAACTCACCGGTAATTTCATCCATTTTTGTTGCACGCTGAGCATGAGTCAAACCCAATCTGAGCAAATTCAACACCTCGCCATCGGCACGACCGCGCTGACACTGATCCTGATACAGAATCACCTCGTCAAAGACATCCCCCAGAATTTCCGTCTGCATACGTATATCTTCGTCACGCCTATCGCCTGCACCACTGATAACCACCAGCCGTTTTTTTGCCGGAATACTTTCAATAGCTGGAATCAGCGCCAGTATGGCATCCGGATTATGTCCATAGTCCGCAATCACGGACGCACCATGATAATCAAAGAAGTTAAAGCGACCGGGCGCGGTTTTGGCATCATTCACAAAACTTGCCACCCCCCGACAGATCGTCTCCCAGTCAACATTCAATGCCCAGACGGCCGCAATCGCAGCCATGGCGTTTTCAATCTGAAAACCTATCGTGCCATTACGGGTGATCGGAATCTGATTAAAATCAATACGCAACTCCGTTTTTTTCTCACGCGCGACTATCTGATGACCTTCAACATACACGACACGTTTTCCCTGTGCGCCATGCGCCGCCATCACAGGATGATAACGATCTTTTGCAAAAAAAGTCACCGAGCCCGGACACACATCAGCCATTGCTGCCGACATAGGATCAGCCGCATTTAACACGGCGGTTCCATTGTGCGTAACATTCTGTACGACGACCCGTTTCACCACGCTCAAATCTTCGACTGTACTAATGTAGTTGAGCCCCAGGTGATCGCCCATACCGATATTGGTCACAACAGCCACATCACAACGATCAAACGCTAAACCTTCGCGCAATACGCCGCCCCTGGCCGTTTCAAAAACAGCCGCATCAACATCAGGATGAAGCAAAACATTGCGTGCACTCTTAGGACCGCTGCAATCACCCGTATCAATACGACGCCCTTCAATATAAACGCCATCTGAATTGGTCATTCCCACACGCAAGCCCTGGCAGCCGAGTATATGAGCTATCAAGCGTACCGTCGTTGTTTTACCATTCGTACCCGCAACGGTGACCAGCGGAATACGTCCGTCATCGCCGGGCTCAAACATCATTGAAACAATGGCTTCACCCACATCGCGTCCTTTACCAAAGGACGGTTGCAAGTGCATACGCAAACCCGGTGCCGCATTAACTTCAACGATACCCCCCCCCTGCTCGTCCATCGGGCGCAGTACACTGTCACATACCACATCCACGCCGCACACATCCAGACCCACCATTTGCGCCGCAGCAACGGCACTGGCGGCTAAATCAGGGTGCACGTCTTCGGTTACATCGGTCGCCGTGCCACCCGTACTCAAATTGGCATTGTTGCGCAACACCACACAGCTACCCTTTTTGGGAATGGACGTATCGCTATAACCTTGGGCTTCAAGTCTGGCCTGAGCAATGGCATCCAGACGTATCTTAGTCAGCGATGTTGCATGCCCTTCGCCGCGCCGTGGATCATTATTTACCTGATTGACCAATTCACGCACGGTATGCACACCATCACCGATAACCAGCGGGGGTTCGCGCCGTGCTGCAGCGACTAATTGATTGCCAACGACCAGCATACGAAAATCACTGCCTGGAATAAAACGTTCGACCAGCACTTCTGAACCCATTTCTGCGGCGACGCTATAAGCAACATCCAGTTGTTCACGCGTCACAATATTAACCGTCACGCCTTTACCCTGATTGCCATCCAGAGGTTTTACCACCACAGGGCCTGCAATCTCGCACATCGCAGCCCACGCGTCATCTGAACTGGCAACCGGACGACCTTGCGGCACAGGAACGCCGGCCGCTTCGAGCAATTTCTTGGTCAGTTCTTTATCTTGTGCGATGGCCTCACCAATCGCGCTACTGCGATCAGTTTCTGCTGCCTGAATTCGGCGTTGCTTACTTCCCCAGCCAAACTGAACCAGACTACCCTGGGTGAGCCGGCGATAAGGAATGCTACGGCGCACAGCGGCATCCACAATAGAACCGGTACTCGGCCCCAGACGCACATCCTCATCCAGTTCGCGCAATTGATCGAGCGCCAGCGCCAAATCAAACGTGCTATCAGCAACAGCGGCATTGCACAAATCTCGCGCCAGCGTAAAGGCTAAGCGCCCCACTTCTTCCTCGCTGTACTCAAACACCACCTGAAACACCCCCTCATCGAGGGTGGTACCGGTACGACTAAAGGATACCGGACAGCCTGCCTGAGCTTGCAAAGCCAGTGCGGCCACTTCCAGAATATGTGCCATCGTTACCGCATCCGTGTGACCGGGCAGTTGCAACATGCCAATTTCCGGGAAACGGGCTCGTAGCCTTGCTTCGAACTGCGGGATTTGAGCAATATCACATTCCGCCTGTGTACAAGAGACCACCGCTTCGATAGCGGTATGTCGACTCCACAGATTAGGTCCGCGCAGCGCGCGTATACGAGACACTTCCATTACAAATTTCCTTCAGTGTGGTTAATGGCATTAAGCATCAGATACATCCGCACGCGCCACCTCAAAGGTCGCAATCCCCGCGCGCATTAAATCCGTAGAAACACCCAAGGCCCAAACCGCTGCAATCGCGGCCAGTACATTGTCAAGCTGAGACAAACTGCACTCCTTGCTGGACATAGGGACAGCGGCCAACTTGAGCAAAATACACGCTGTCTCCCCCTGTTTTAATACGATACTGCCATCTTGAACCAAAACGGCACGACCGCCCGATGCAAGATGAGCCGAAACGGCCGGCAGCGGATCGCTAGCGGCAAAATAAATCACTTCGCCATCCGAATACTGTGCCAATGCCACAACCAGACTATCCGTGCCATTGAGTACCGCAACGCCTTCGGACAACACGACATCGACTTGCGTGCGTGCCACATTGCAAACCTGCTCCGGGGTTTCAATATAATAGGCACCGACATGACGGGCAGGTTCTAAATTGGTAACAATACCCACCTGACAGCGGTCATAGCCGAGTCCTTCAGACAAAATCATCTCTATACTATTTTCAATCACAGCCGCTTCAACTGAGCGATTGAGCAGTATTTTTTGCGCGGAAGCCCAGTTTGCGCAATCCTTCTTGTCTACAATACGTTTGTCAAACGACAAGCCATCCCGCGATGCCAGCCCGACATAAAAACCGGCCAGTTTCAACAATCTGGCGACGATGCGCGCAACCTGTGCTTTACCGTGCGTGCCGCAAATACCAATGACGGGAATGCGGCCATTTTCATTTTCAGAAAACAGGCTGTCTACAATAGCCAGACCTACCGGGCGCGCATGCCCTGAAGCCGGTTTCAAATGCATCAGCAGACCCGGACCTGCATTGATTTCAACGATCGCTCCGCCCTGGCCGGCTAACGGGCGTGAAATATCTTCCGCGACCAGATCAACACCGGCAATATCCAGACCGATAATACGGGCCGCGAGTGCCACGAGGGAGGCCACTTCCGGATGTACCAGATCGGTCACATCATCCACCACATTACCGGTACGCTGAATTAAAATTTGCACACCCGCCGGTGGAATTGAATCCGCAGTATAACCTTGACGTGCAATTTCAAACTGAGCCGCCGCATTCTGATCCAGCTCAACCAGACTAAGCGGAAAATCTTCCCCCGCCCCGCGACGCGGATCAGTATTGATTTGTTCTGCGATCAATGTGCTGACGGTAGATAAACCATCAGCCACCAGATAAACCAGTTCACCTCGCGCCGCTGCCGCCAAACGGCCACCCACAACCAGCAGGCGATGTTCATTTCCACGTATAAAGCGCTCAACGATCACTTCGCTGCCCTGCTCATCGGCAAGGGCATAAGCGGTCAAGACTTCTTCACGGGTCATCAATTCCGTTGAAACCCCGCGACCATGATTACCGTCGGAAGGTTTTACCACAACAGGCAAACCAATATCTTCAGCAGCCTGCCAGGCATCCTCGGGGCTATCAACAATTCGTCCTTCAGGAACGGGCACGCCGCACGCCTGCAATAAGGTCTTGGTTAAATCCTTGTCTCTGGATATCGTTTCCGCAATGGCACTGGTTTGATCCGTCTCAGCCGTCCAGATACGGTGTTGCCGCGCGCCATAGCCCAGCTGCACCAGATTCCCTTCGGTTAAACGTATCGAAGGAATAGCTCTGTCGGTTGCCGCATCAACAATACATGCGGTACTCGGCCCCAGACACAATCTGTCTACCATATCATTCAACTTCGCCAGGGTTGCGGCAACATCAAAGGGCTGATTATTCATCGCAGCCAGTATCAAACCCCGCGCCTCCTGTAAGGCGACCCGGGTAACTTGTTCATTGCGCGAACGCACGACCACTTTGTACACGCCACGCACAGAGGTACTGCGCGCTTTGCCAAAGCCGCTTTGCATACCCGCCAGATTTTGCAATTCTAAGGTGACATGCTCGAGGATATGACCGGGCCAGGTTCCCTCACGCAGCCGTTGCAAGAAACCACCTCGTTCACCAATACCACAACGATGTTCGATCAGCGTAGGCAACCAGTCAGTCAGGCGTTCGTAAAAACCGGGGATGGTATTGGACGGGGAATCTTCTAACACGCCGATATCTAACCAAACCTCAAGCACGGGACGATAGGTCCAAATATTCGGACCACGCAAAGGCAATATTTTGAGAAACTCCATCAGATGTACCTGGTGAATTTAAAAGTCGAGTAGGGTGTAACGCAGTAGACCCTATAACGGTTTACCCGCGCGAGACGTGAAGTTTACCAGAGGGCACGCCTTAATTGTCAACGCAATAACGACCCGACCTTCCTGATCGTTCATCGTTTTGCTAAAAACCCCCTCTTTTACAGCGGGATAGTTGCGGCTTTGCATAGACAACACCTGAGCAGCAGTAGTAATATCACCCCCAGTGAATACTCGAACCGACTCTCCCATCAAAACACTTATTCCTGACGTCTGGCGCGCCATCGTCCCCTCATGCCTGCTCGACACTGAAGAAGTTCAGTGCTGGCTTAATATCAATCTGGATAATCAACTCAATTTTTCGGATCAGTTGCTCGTCCTGACAGGACAGCGCCTGCTCAGTTACAGTGTTGAGCGCGTTGAAGCGTACGCTTATCAGAACACGCTTAGCCTTACGCGTCATGACCACGGCGGCGTCGGAAAAATTGAACTGTTTAACGGGGAAGTCCGACTCGCCTGCTGGTTTTACACCCTGGCGCACAATATTCAAGCCACGCGCTTTATCAAGCAGTTTAATCTACACTGCCAAAGCCATATCACGGGCGTTGCCGTTGTACAAGCGCCGCTGGAATTATGTCCTGAATGTATGTCGCCCCTGCCGCTCGAGCAGGGCGAATGTCCGCAATGCAGCAGCACTTTGCATGCGCCACCTTCAACCTGGACCTTATTACGTCTGTGGATTTTTGCAAAACCCTATCAATGGCAACTGCTGTCGGGATTTTTATTGATGCTGGCATCCACTGCCGCCACGCTGGTTCCGCCGTATTTGACCATGCCTTTGATGGATCGCGTTCTTATCCCTTACCAAAATGGCGCACCGATCGATTTTGTCATCGTTATGTGGTTGCTGCTCGGACTGCTAGGTTCAGCACTGGCCGCATGGGGTTTAGGATGGGCCAAGACCTATATCCTTGCTCTGGTCAGCGAACGCATAGGCGCGGACTTACGCACCATCACCTACGATCATCTGCTGCGCCTGTCGCTGGAATTTTTTGGCGGAAAACGTACCGGCGATTTAATGTCACGCATAGGCTCTGAATCTGATCGCATCTGCGTTTTTTTATCCTTGCATCTGCTCGACTTTGCCACTGACGTACTGATGATACTGATGACAGCCGCCATCTTATTTTCTATCAATCCCTGGCTGGCACTCGTTACCTTAGTACCGTTACCCTTCATTGCCTGGATGATACATAACGTGCGTGACCGCTTAAGAACCGGCTTTGAAAAAATCGATCGCGTCTGGTCGCAGGTAAGTAATGTACTGGCTGATACGATACCCGGCATACGGGTCGTCAAGGCTTTCGCTCAGGAAGGACGGGAAGCGGAACGCTTTCGTGTTGCGAATGCCCACAATCTGCAAGTCAACGACCGCATCAACAAAATCTGGTCCTTATTCACACCTAGCGTCTCCTTGCTAACCGAAATCGGCTTACTGGTCGTTTGGGCTTTTGGCATTTGGCAAGTTTCAAATAATGAAATTACCGTTGGGGTGCTCACCGCTTTTCTCGCTTATATCAGCCGCTTTTATGCACGACTGGATTCCATGAGTCGTATCGTCTCCGTTACCCAAAAAGCCGCCGCCGGTGCTAAACGTATTTTCGATATTCTGGACCATGTTTCCAGCGTACCCGAACCCACTCACCCTGTACATCTGGCTAGAATAGAAGGTCAAATTGAACTCAAAAATGCGGGCTTTCGCTATGGCAATCGCGCCGTCATCAAGGGACTTAATCTCGTCATTAAACCCGGCGAGATGATAGGACTGGTCGGCCATAGCGGCTCGGGGAAAAGTACGCTGGTCAATCTCATGTGTCGCTTTTATGATGTCTCTGAAGGCTCAATCAATATAGACGGGGTGAATATCCGCGCCTTACCGGTCTCGGAATATCGACGCCATATCGGCCTCGTGTTACAAGATCCTTTCCTGTTTTTCGGCAGCATTGCTGAAAATATTGCGTATGGAAAACCCGATGCAACGCACGCGCAAATTGTTGCGGCAGCCCGTGCAGCCCATGCACATGAATTTATATTGCGCCTGCCACACGGCTATGATTCACTGGTAGGCGAACGCGGTCACGGCCTCTCGGGAGGTGAACGCCAACGCATTTCCATTGCCCGCGCCCTGTTGATAGATCCGCGTATCCTGATACTGGATGAAGCCACCGCCTCAGTGGATACCGAAACAGAAAAGGAAATTCAAAAGGCACTCGACAATCTGGTACAAGGACGCACTACCATTGCCATCGCCCATCGTTTATCGACCTTGCATAAAGCCCATCGTTTGGTGGTTCTGGATAAAGGCGAAATTGTTGAAATTGGCAGCCATGATGAATTGATGCAAGCCCAGGGCGCTTATTACCGCCTCTATCAGGCACAAGCGCGCAACGTGGATACCGATTTAGATGATGCCCCCGTGACTCAAATTGATCAAAAGGCTGGCGCATGACATCTTGCACCCTGACACGAAATTTAGCCGGAAAACTGGTATTAACCACCGAAACGGGAGAAATACACACAGGCATTTTACCGGTACGCAGCTTCCCGATTGCCGCACCGAATGAGTGTATTTCACTCACGGACTCTGCCGGACACGAACTGGTCTGGCTTGAAACACTCAACACGATAGACACAGCGAGTCGCGCCTTAATTTTTGAGGAGTTAGCCAGTCGGGAATTCACCCCGGAAGTTCGTGCTATCAATAAGGTATCCAGCTTTGCCACGCCCAGTACCTGGCAAGTAGTGACGGATAGAGGGGTGACCGAACTTTTACTCAAAGCCGAAGATCATATACGCCGGCTCTCAGACACGGCACTGCTCATCACCGACGGGCATGGCGTATCCTTTTTAATACGCGACCTAGGCCAACTCGACGCCCAAAGCCGCAAACTTCTGGATAGATTCCTATAACGAATCCGCTTTAACCGGGAGTTAAAGCCGGCTTAAGACTGCGCGTTCAGGTTTTTTAATATTTCATCGCGACAGGCTGCGTACTGAGCATGCAACTGCGTCGCCATCCGGCTGCAATTTTCTGCCTCACCCGCCCTCCCCGCTATTTCCAGTGCTTGACACAAATCACCCAACTGCATCCCGCCCATGGTGCGTGCCACAGATTTAAATCCATGAGCTAAAGAGATAACCGAGGCAATTTCCCCCGCTTGAGCGGCCTCGCATAGCGAGATAATTTGCGCCGGTGCAGATTCCAAAAACGCATTCAATAAAAGACATAAATTAGCAGGATCATCACCGACCACCAGGACGAGCGCTTGCTCATCCCAAACGGGTGTTTGCACAACTGCATTATTATCCTCTGGCAATGCAGGACTGACTTCCGCGACAGCGGGTTGTGAAACCACCTTCCTCGGCAGCCATTTTCCAAGCATGGCGCGTAAATCTGCCAAGCGTAATGGTTTGGATAAATAATCATCCATGCCCTGATCAATACAGTTTTGCACCTCGCCTTGCATGGCATTGGCCGTAACGGCGATGATCGTCAGATGGCTGCCTGCCGGCTCTTCACTGCGTATTTTTTTAGTGAGTTCAAAACCATCCATATTCGGCATATGGCAATCGGTAAGCAACAGGGCATACTGACCGGTGCGCCACATTTCCAGCGCCTGCACACCGTCACAAGCTGTTTCGGCGGCATTACCCAACAACTGTAATTGTTGCAACATCACGGCGCGGTTAATGGGATTATCTTCAGCCAGTAAAATCAGGCGGCCGGCCTGACGCGCTTCATCGACTGTAGGTGGCTGACCGCGCGGAGACTTACGCCGCTCAACCCGGCGAGATTCAAGCGGTTTTTGTTGCGAAGCAATCCGCCCGCTGGCCATACCTAAGGCATTTAACAGGTCCATATACAACAAAGGATGGCTCTGAACTTTAATTTCAGCCCCCGAATAGCCGGTACTGCTGCGACGCACAAAACGTATTACCTGCACACCCGCAGGCAAATCCAAGGCATCACTGGGTAGCGTAATTGAGCTTGATAACACCACAACAGTACACGGATCAGCGTGCTGCAAAAACTGCCGTGCGCCAGCCATATCCGCCACCACATCCACCTTAGCACCGGCGGACTGACAATACAGCGGCACCGTTTGAACCGTATTGGGCGTCACCAGCAAGACCGGCAAACCCTGAAGATCCGGCGCAGAAGGCAACACTCTGCTCGGGGCTGCAGTAAGCAAAGGCACCACGGCCATAAACACGGAACCCTCATCGGGCTGACTGGAAACCGACAGCTTACCGCCCAACAACTGTATCAAATGCTGAGTAATACTCAAGCCTAAACCCGTGCCGCCATACTTGCGTGCCGTGCTTAAATCAGCCTGAGTAAAAGGTTGAAACAAGCTATCCTGAGTGCTCTGACTCATGCCTATGCCGTTATCCGTAATGCAAAAACGCAACCCCGAACCGTTATTCAGGGCACAAGGTTCAACGCGCAAACTGACACGACCCGTTCGATCTGACATATTGGAAGTAAATTTAATCGCATTACCCAGCAGGTTTAACAATATCTGACGTAAGCGAGTCGGATCTGTTTCTATCCAAAGCGGTAATTCGGGCGAAACAAATACCGAAAAATCAATAAATTTAGCTTCCGAGATGGTAATCATCAACTGCGCAGCCCCTTCAACCACTTCGCGCAGATAAGTCGGTATCCTTTCAACTGACATCATGCCCGCCTCAATTTTTGAGTAATCGAGTATGTCATTTAAAATATTCAACAAAGCAAGGGATGAATCATGTACGGTCGCAACCATATATCGCTGAGTGTCGGTCATTTGGGTTTGCTGCAAGATATCCACCATCCCCAGCACACCATTCATCGGCGTTCGAATTTCATGGCTCATATTGGCCAAAAAAGTCGACTTAGCCTGATTGGCCGCTTGTGCCGTATCACGCATCAAGACCAATTCCGCTGTGCGCAATTCAACCTCACGAGCCAGCACCTCAGACAAATCCGATGAGGTCACACCGGCGATGGAAACGGCACGCATCAAGACGAAAATGGCAGAAAACAGGATGATGCCGCCTGCCATAGCGGCGAAGGACGACAAATGACTGATGGGCACCACCTTCAAATCCCGCTCAAATGCCAGCGTCCAAATATGATCGTTAAAAACAATCGTCCTTTGCTGATAAAAAGGCGTCCTGACACTGAAGTCTCTGTTTGGATGCGTATCCGTCAGCAGCGTCACATCTGAAAGCGTTTGACCATCATAAATATGTAAACTCAAGGTTTTACCTTGATACAGACTCTGATCGGTCAAGGCATCTGCCAACAGTTCATTAAGATGATACGGTTTAAAAACCCAACCCAACAGCGCTGCTTGTCGCGACGCTACCGTAGCCAGCGACGCACCCTGACGGTAAACCGGGTCATACATCAAAACACCCGTCTGAATTCGTCCTTTTTTATCCTGACTCAAGCGCACCCGTCCTGTCAGTGCATGCTTGCCTGTGTCACGGGCTTGATCCATCGCGTTACGCCTAACGACATCGGTATACATATCATAGCCGATGAGTTTGAGATTCTCGCCTTTTAACGGCTCAAAATAAATGACCGGGGCATGCGTTTCACGGTTAGAAGCGGGGTAAACGGTGTAATCGAATAGCCCCTCAGCGCGCAGCTGTTCATGATGTGCAGCTATTTGATTATCCGGAACCCGCTGGGCATAACCCATGCCTTGTTTATCACTGGCGCGCAGTGTCGTAACGAAGGTATACCATTCCTGACGGCTCACCTGATTAGATGCGGCAAATAAAGCAACCCCGCCACGTAAAATTTGCGCTTCATTATCCAGTGTTTCGGTTACTTTAATCGTAATCTGATCGCATGCAATCGAAAACTGCACTAACGCTTCTTCGTCAATAGTATTACGCAGGTGCAGACTGACCCACAATGAGGCCAGCAAACCGAAAAAAAGCACCACCCAGGCGGGCCAGTTATTTTGAAATTTTCTTAATGCCAAAGCGATAACGCTCCCGATTAACAGGATTGAGTCCAGCGTGCCTCATTCCTGCGATAGCTATTGGACTTCGTCGCCCCCTGTCTTATGTCAACCCCAGGGAGATCATTTCTCTACAGGCGGCATAGGCTGCCGAAAGCGCCGTTGCAAAAGAACGACATTTATCAATATCTTCTGCGCGTCCTGCCATTTCCAGCGATAAACACAGCTCGCCCAACTGCATCGCACCCACCGAACGCGAACCCGATTTTAATTTATGCGCTAAACCGGTCACGCCAGCCGGATCACCCGCCTCAATTGCGGCCAGCAAATCCGACACCTGCACATCGGCGCCTTGCAAAAATTTAGTCAGCAAACGACGGTGCAAGGCGGGATTATCGCCCACCATGCGGGTCAAACTCATCGCATCCCAAACTGCAAATTCCTCCTCAGCCTCTTCGGGGGGAACTTCATTGCTTTGCACTAAAGATAGGTTCTCCGACTCCGATGCGAGTCGTTTTTCAATGGCAGATTCGCCGGATTCGCCGCTGTGCTGAGTCCTTGTATAGTCCGGCTCAGCAAGCTGTAGCCAGCGTTTAAGTGTTTCATCAAGCTCACTCAAGCGCAAGGGCTTGGACATAAAAGCATCCATACCGCTATTCAGACAGCACTCAACTGCACCGTCCATTGCATTTGCGGTCACTGCAATAATAGGTAAACGTCTCCCTGCTGCTTCTTCACTGCGTATAGCCATCGTTAACTCATAGCCATCCATGTTAGGCATATGGCAATCTGTAAGCAGCAGAGAGTAGTGCCCTGCCCTCCACATTGACAATGCCTGCACGCCATCTTCGGCGACATCAACGTTATAACCCAGCAGGCGTAATTGTTCCTGCATCACTCGCCGGTTGATTTCGTTGTCTTCGGCAAGCAAAACAAACAATCCAGTAGGAATAATTTTGTCATCATAATCATGATAAACAGACGCCAGCCTTTTCATCGGCTCAGCGGGTTCAGACGCCAGCAAGGGCAGACGAACCACAAATTCTGATCCCACTCTTTGCGCACTATCTACACTCACCTCGCCCTTCATCAGCGTCACCAAACGCTTAACGATGCTCAAGCCCAGACCTGAGCCGCCGAACTTGCGTGCTGTACTCGAATCCGCCTGAGTAAAAGGCGTAAAGAGCGTATCGATCACGGCCTCACTCATGCCTATACCATTATCCGCGATGCGTAGTACCAAACCGGTATCGCCCCCTTTTAGCACACAGGATTCAACTGTCAAGGTGACCTTCCCCCGCCCCTGCGTCCCGTCGGTAAATTTAATCGCATTACCGACTAGGTTCAATAAAATCTGGCGCAAACGGGTCGGATCTGACGCAATCCACTCTGGTAAATCAGGCGCGATCACCGCTGACAACTGCACGCCTTTGTTATCGGCTTCAATTTGCATTAACTGTATGATGTCCTCGACGATCCGGGGCAAAGACAGCGGTATGCTTTCAATCGACATCTTTCCCGCCTCTATTTTTGAATAGTCGAGGATGTCGTTGAGTATGTTCAACAAGGCTAGCGCAGAGGTATGGACGGTCGATACGATACGTTGTTGATCGTTCGTCATCACGGTCTGCTGCAAAATATCGAGCATACCGATTACCCCGTTCATCGGGGTACGAATTTCATGGCTCATATTAGCCAAAAAGTGTGATTTGGCAACCACGGCCACCTGAGCTGCCACTTCGGCGCGTTTTCGATCGGTAATATCCGTTCTAACCGAGAAGTATTCTAGCGGCTTATCATCAGGTCCCATAAAGGCCGCGACGGTACTGTTGACCCAATAGAGCTTGCCGCTCTTGGCGCGGTTGCACACATCGCCATGCCACACCCCGCCCCGAGCCGCCGTCACCCACATATCCTTGAAAAAACCCTTGGGGTGTACATCCGAATTTAAAATAATATGATCCTGCCCGATCAATTCCTCGCGGGTATAACCGCTGATTTGACAGAATTTATCATTGGCATAGGTGATACGTCCCCGCACATCGCTAATACTGACAATGGCGTGTTCATCTATCACCGTTCTTTGCTGTTGCAATTCGCTGAGCATGCGCTGCAAATCACTAGACTTCTGCTCCACCAGTTGTTCCAGATGATCCCGATGTTGACGCAACTCCTGTTCAACAGCAAGGCGTTCTGTAATATCAACAAAAGTGGCGACCACACCCATAGCTATACCATCACGGATGATAGGATTGGCGCGATATTCAACCGGGACGGCTACCCCGTCACGACGCCAGAAAACCTCATCAGCCACAACGATAGGCTGATTAAATTCGCGACGTTGCAACATTTTGCATTCAGCAGCCGGATAAGGCGTACCATCGGCACGACTATGATGTATCAGAGGATGGATGGGTTTGCCAAGCAACTCATCAGGACTGTCGTAACCGAGCAGCGTGATCAACGCTTGATTAACGAAAGTACAACAGCCCTTGTCGTCTACGCCGTAAGCCGCTTCCGCCATTGAATAGAGCAATTCCTGAGTGGTTCGAGTCGCAAGCACCAGGCGCTCCTGTTCCTCAACAAGCGACTGACTGATACGTTTTGCCATCGACATGGCGCGTTCACGCCCCGTTAACAACAACCAGACTATGCAGGCTAATAACACACTCATCACTGTGCCAATGACGGCAAGCAATATAGGGCGACGCAGATCCAGACTTGAATAAAGGGATGGCAGGGGGCGCATACGCACGGTCCAGGTATGACCTACAATACTCAAGGGCAGAGTTTGAAAACTTGAATTCGCTACAACGGCCTTATTTTCATGCAGGTAAGTAGAGTCATACATCAAGGTATCCGGACTCACCTTATCGCCATCATAGATTTCCAGATCAAGATCCGCCGAGTTTTCACCCAACACTTGATTCATTAAATCATTCATACGAAACGGCGCATAAACCCAGCCTAGCGCGGAGACCCGACGTTCAGACAATGATTTATGAATAACCCCCTGACGATATACAGGCAAATACATCAAAAAACCGGACGAAGGTTGCTTGCCGTCTTCCTGAACCAGCCTGACTTTTCCGGACAAAACCGCACGATCTTCATCCAGGGCTTGTTGCATCGCAGCATGACGGACAGGTTCAGAGAACATATCGAAACCAAATGCCCGCAAATTTCGACCTGAAAAAGGCTCAAGATAGATAATGGCGGTATAACTGTCACGCACACCGTCAGGTTTAAGGGTGTAGTTGGAAAACCCCTCGCTTTGTACTGATTTGATGTGACGCTCTTTGTCGGCTGCAGGCACGATAAGCGAAAAACCAACCCCTTGAATACCGGGAAATTGCGTCTCTAAATGTTGTGCGGCCACATAACGTTTAAAAGCCTGACGATCGACCTGATTTTGAGCATCGAACAAGCCGGATACACCTTGTAAAACCTGCTGGTAAGCGTGCAAGCGCTGTTGAATATGGTCTAACGCGACACTGACCCGAATATTATAATAATCCTGTTTTTTTTGCTCGGTATCAATCTTTGCCATGCGTACCAATTGATAGGTCAGACATAGACCTATCATGAATGCCAATACGGCCCAGGTACGCGCAGAGAAATCTTTAAAACTCATCCAATTAACCTTAATAATATATTGCCATGTCTACGTTCAAGCTATCAGCAAGAATTCCCTTAGCAATTTTAGGATTATAACCGACGAACTAATCCATATCTAAAAATAAAAGGGGATGGCATCCGGCTTAGCCGCGTGGCTGACGTGCATTTAAGCCCAATTCAATTTTTTCACTGAAACTCGCCAGGGAAAAGGGTTTGAGTAATAAGGAATCAATGCCAACCTCCACCACCTTGCGTAAAATTTTGGACTCTGCCTCACCTGTAATCATCATTACAGAGGTCCGGCACAGCGTTGCATCTTCACGTATAGCCTTGAGCAGTTCCAAACCATTCATCACGGGCATATTCCAGTCCGAGATCACCAGATCAAAATCATGTTGCTTCAAGGCTTTCAACGCTTCCACACCATTGGAGGCCTTGAGAATATTGTCCCGATTTGCTCCTAGCGTAACCAGATTGGTGATAATGATTTGTATCATCACTTCATAGTCATCAATAATCAAAAAAGTCTTATTTTTCATTAACATCATAAAATTCATTCACAATAATCGAACTTACCAGGCGCTCTCTTGAGCATAAAACACTGATTTTATTGGGTTTAGTGCAATTTACCAGCATAATTTACAATAACTTCGTAATTTAAATACAAAAATCTTCCGCGTCTCCTCGAGAGTCGCTTTACGTTTTTAATATGATTAGGGGGTAACATTAGGCGAATTGCGGTGTGAGTTTAACCTAAAACGGCAATTAACCCTAAATTCAATGGTAAATTTTTAAAATAACCACGTCCCCCCGGCAATTTCACCCGTTCTGACCGCCCGCACACTCTTCCCGTGTAAAATACCGCCGTACCGCCTTAACCCACACAGTATAAATAATACGGCAATTTTATGGATGACCCTGAAAACCTGAACATCGCGATTATTGGAGGTGGCTATGCGGGGATGGCGGCGGCGGTCAAACTGGCTGCACGCGGCATTGCCGTTACCGTATTTGAAAGTGCCCGACAATTAGGCGGGCGGGCACGCGGTGTCGAATATCAAAATCTGCAATTGGATAATGGTCAGCACTTGCTGCTGGGTTGCTATCAGCAAACGCTTAAACTAATTGAGCAAGTGGGCGGAAACCTCACCGAGGATTTTCTGCGTCTGCCCCTGCAACTGGATTTACACGGCCATTTCAAACTAAAATCCGCTCACCTTCCTGCGCCCCTGCATTTATTCATCGCCCTACTTCGCGCTCAGGGTATAAATTGGACTGAACGCTATCAGGCCGTTCGCCTCATGATGCACTTGCGTCAAATCAAATTCAGCTTGACGCAGGACATGACAGCGATAAATTTTTTAAACCTTGAAGGTCAAAGTCCCGCACTGATACAAAAATTATGGGAGCCGCTTTGTATCGCCGCGCTAAACACCCCTGTGCGTATCGCCTCGGCACAAGTATTGCTAAATGTACTTCGTGATGCACTGAATCAGACGCGCGCAGATAGTGATATGTTAATTCCACGCATCAACTTTTCGGCATTATTCCCTGAACGCGCCGCGCACTATATTAAAAAAAGGGGTGCTCATGTACTCACCTCATGTGGCGTATCAGCCCTGGACGTTCTAAATGATGGGGTAAAAATTACCACCAAACGCGGGCAATTGTTTTACAGCCATGTCATTTGCGCAACGCAAGCGACTTCGGCCGCAAAACTGCTGCACCCGGTAAGCGGTCTTACCCGGGTCTTGACGCAAATTGACGCCCTTACGCATCAACCGATATACACCCTCTATCTTCAATATCCCCCTTTCGTCACCTTACCCCAGCCCATGTTAGGTTTGCATCAGCGCATGAGTCAGTGGCTATTTGATCAAGGTCAAATATCAGGCAAGGCCGGACTCATCGCCTGTGTCATCAGCGCTGCGGGTATCCATCAGAATTTATCGCAAGATGCACTGGCAAATGCCGTTATCGATGAACTCGCCGAAGAATTTGGCCTGATTGTGCGACCACGGTGGTTTAAGGTCATCGCTGAAAAACGGGCCACCTTTGCCTGCACTGCCAACTTACTACGACCATCACAACAAACACCGCTACCCCGCGTACTGCTGGCCGGCGATTACACCCGGGGAGATTATCCGGCAACCCTGGAAGGCGCAGTGCAAAGTGGAATCATGTGCGCTCAACTGATAGGCGTAACGTCTGCTGAGCGTTATTTACAGTGAACTTTAGTCGGAAACTGGAAACCTCGGGGCATTCGTGACACAATCGCGTATCTTTTGAAATGCACATCTATTGACCTTACCTTATGACTTCTATTCACGCCGAAAGTGTTTTACCCGAGCACGACGAAAACCAGATTATCACCGAGCGCCGCAACAAACTTACCGCCCTGCGCAAAACCGGCATTGCCTTTCCGAATGATTTTGAGCGTACCCATTTAGCCGGAAATTTGCATGAGGAATTTGATCAATATAGCCACGATGAACTCGAAGCATTACAGTTACAGGTATCGATAGCCGGACGCATGATGCTCAAACGCGTCATGGGTAAAGCCAGTTTCGCAACCTTGCAGGACATGAGCGGACGCATACAACTCTTCATCAGCAATGCGGAATTGGGTGTAGAGGCGCACAGTGCATTCAAACACTATGATTTGGGAGATATACTGGGGGCGGCCGGGGTGGTGTTTAAAACCAAAACAGGCGAATTGTCGGTGCGCATCAACCATCTGCGTCTACTCACCAAGTCGCTACGCCCGCTACCTGAAAAGTTTCATGGCTTAGCCGATCAGGAACAAAAATATCGTCAGCGTTACCTGGATCTCATCACCAATGAAACCGCGCGCAATGTGTTTATGACGCGCACCAAAATCATCCAGGCGATACGCGAATTCTTCATCAACGAAGGGTATCTGGAAGTCGAAACGCCGATGATGCACTCTATCCCCGGCGGCGCATCGGCAAAACCTTTCGAAACCCATCACAACGCGCTGGATATGCAGATGTTTCTGCGCATCGCACCTGAATTATATTTGAAACGACTGGTGGTGGGCGGCTTTGAAAAAGTCTTTGAAATCAATCGTAATTTCCGTAATGAAGGCTTATCAACACGCCACAATCCGGAATTTACCATGCTGGAATTTTACGAAGCTTATCGGGATTACAAATATCTGATGAACTTTACCGAAAAACTGCTGCGCGAAATCACGCTCAAGGTACTCGGTAAAACAAAAATCAGCTATCAGGGTCGTGAGCTGGATCTTGCCCTGCCCTTTCATCGTTTAACGATGGTGCAGGCAGTTCAGAAATATCATCCGCAATTTTCCACCGAACAGCTACATGACAGGGATTTTGTGCTGATGGTATTGCAAGACCTGAAAGCGAAATTTAACCCTAATGATGCGTTGGGCGGTCTACAACTATCCTTGTTTGAAGAGTTATCCGAAACGCTGTTGTTTGAACCGACTTTCATCATAGACTATCCGGTCGAAGTCTCGCCCCTGGCGCGTAGCAGCGATGCGAATCCGGCCATCACGGAACGTTTTGAGTTATTTATTTTAGGGCGTGAATTGGCCAATGGATTTTCAGAGCTGAATGATGCTGAAGACCAGGCCGCCCGCTTTGATGCGCAGGTTGCCGCAAAAGAAGCCGGTGATGAAGAAGCGATGTTCAAGGACAATGACTACATACGCGCGCTGGAATATGGCTTACCGCCGACAGCCGGAGAAGGAATAGGCATAGACCGGTTGATCATGATGCTTACCGACAGCGCGAGCATACGGGATGTCATCCTGTTCCCGCAAATGCGCCCTGAGAGTTAATCCTGTTCCCCCTGGCTTGATGCCAGGGGATCAACTTAAGGTCAGACGGACTGGGGAATTGGCTGAGACGATTTAATATGCGCGATTAAACCGTCTACCGCACTTTCTATCATATCCAGCACGAGTTCAAAGCGTTCCTCATCACCGCCAAACGGATCTAAAATTTCGCGCTCTTTATATAAACGACTATAAGACATCAGTAAAGTCGGCTTTTGCCATAGATCAGGCTCACCTAAGCGATGCAATACCGACATATTCTTCATGTCCATCGCGATGACATAATCAAAATTTTCCAGATCTGTGCGAGACAGCTGACGCGCTCGCAGATGCGACATCAGGTAGCCACGATTCTGCGCTACCGCCTGAGCACGGGCATCGGGTTCTGCGCCCAAATAGTAATCATGAGTGCCGGCAGAATCAATATTGAGCAAGGCCAGCAAACCCGCACGCTCTGCCTTTTGGGTAAAGACTGCTTCCGCCGTCGGAGAACGACAAATATTTGCGGTACAAACAAAGAGTATATTTATTTTTTTCATTGGGTGACGCTAGCCGTAGGATGAAGTTTGTGGTGCTTATTATGAGCGGATCTGGAAGCATGCGAAATTTCCGAGGCTCTATCCATACTCAAGGCGATCCAGGCTAATGCCAATAAAACCATAAAAGTAGCCGCGTTGGCCGGAATTTGCAAGTTAAAGTCAACTGTACTATGTATCAGTATCGCCGTGACACCCATAATAGATGCAAATGCCATGCCGCGCATCAAACGATCCCGCCTGCGAAACAAGGCGAATAAAGCGCCAAACAGGCTCAAAATCACAACCGTAGCTAATAAAACCAGACCGATTGCGCCTGTATCTGCGGTGATTTCAAGATAATCCTCGTGGGTATGATCAAAATAAGCACCAATATCAGCGACGCGATAACGGGGGAAAACGGCATGAAAAGTTCCACCACCCGAACCTGTCAAAGGGTAATCCTTTAAGACATTCAAAGAATTAACCGAGATATCCACTCTATCTGCATCGTGAGCTAGCGATGACTCGGAAATACGATCCGCTACCTTTTCAACGCCAAACCATGCCCCGACGATAAAAATATCAATAATCATCAGGCTGGACAGTAACAAAACGGCAGATCGTGTATCGTTACGGGAAAACATATCCTTGAATGAGCTAGCCTGGGTGCGAAATGCCAGCAATGTGAAAAATCCTGCCACCAGCATACTGGAAAAGAAACCGGTATTGCCCATACGAGAGCGAGTTAAAACCAGCGCAATCACCATGGTCGCCAGCATGAGACGCAAAATCAATTTTTGACTCAATAACAAATGTATAAAATTACGTAATCGTTGCCGCCAGTTGCGCGCGTGCACTGAGGTTGATGTGGTCGCCAGCAACAAGCCTATACCGACGGCAGATACCATTTCAAGATAACCACCCAGATGATTGCGGTTTACAAAGGTACCCGTTGCAAAACCTGTATAAGATAGTTTTGGGATAAAAAACCCATATTCCAGGCCGGATAAAGTCATAATACTGCCGTAACAAGCCTGAAATACACCACTAAAAACCAGGGTATAACCCAACAACACCAGACGATGGCGGGTATTGACCAAGAGCAGCAGCAGCCCGAACAAAATCAGATAAGCCGTACTACGCAGGAAAAACAAGAAAGTCGCATAAGGATAAAGCGATAAGGGTGCCCAGCTCGTCACCCCCGCCTGAAGATAGATTTGCGTATTGTTAGGGGATATAAGCAATCGCAGGGAAAGAGGCAAAGGACAAAGTTGCAATAAACAATAGCCGCACCAGACCAGCAGTATCGTGAGCACCCAACGGGCGGCGATAAAGGGAGCGCTGATTGTTAATTTTCCACTATAAAAACTGACCAGCCAGACCCAGACGATCACAAACATAGCCAGTTCAAAAATAGCCTCAGCCCAGGGTCGATTGCTGCCAAACGGCAATGGCAGCCAAACCAAAACGCAGAGTAAGGCAATAAACAGCTTATTATCAGTCACTTTTATTTCGGACATAAGCTACTTTCACTCGCGGGCCGGCAATCTTTCATGTGTGACTGTACCTGTGCCAGTATTTGTGCCGCCTGACGTTTCATGCCACGAACCATATTTTCCTCAACACGCTTTTGATCCGGCAAAGGCAAAAGCGGCCAGGCACTCAATCCGGCATCGTTCACCACAAGTTGAACAGCCGGCTCCCAGGGCCCCAAAGTCGTCGCGCGTTCCAGAGCCTGTCGAAATTGTTCATCATATTCATGACGTTCACGCTTGATCAATAACAAGGTTGCCCAACTGTAAGGTGAAACAGGTCGTAAACGTATGGACTGACAGATAGCATCTAACGCCAGAGTGAGTTGTTGATCGCGCAAAGCCGGTTGCGCTGATTTTATCAGTGCAACGCGCGCCAGACTCTCATATAAATCAGGATTAGCCGGTGAAATGAGCTTTAAAAGCTTAAGCTCACCCGCTATCTCATCCACAGGTACGATCAAGTCCGACAATTCGTCCTTGATCACATTAGAGAGCAGATCGGCCACACCGATACGCAGTGCCGACAAGATAAGAAAGCCGAGTATAACGCCCGACAACCACAGTACTGCCTTGCTATGCAGCATAAATTAGATTTTTATGCCCATAAAACTACGTGATTTGACTACGGGTTCCTGACCATAAGCATATTGGTACTGATACTTATAGCCATAACCATAATAGCCGTAACGATCCGCCTTCTTGTAATCCAGTTGATTGAGCACGACACCCAATAACGGTGCATTGATAGTATGCAGACGTTTTAATGCGGCACTGACCAGCGGATGTGGTGTTGTGTCCGCTTTTACAACATAAACGATGGCGTTGGCGTAGCGTGAAATCACCAGTGAATCGCTGACCGGTTTCAATGGCGGACAGTCAATAACGACCACATCAAACATTTCCTTCAAGTGAGCAATCGTGTCACCAAATTTTTGCGATGAGAGTAACTCAAGCGGTGAATTAAAGCGCTTACCGGCGGGCAGAATAAACACATTAGGACTGGAAGTTGCGCGTATACACTCTTCAATTTTGGCCTCACCCGCCAGAAAATCAACCAAACCAGCGCCTTTATCAAAACCTTCACCATACGCTTTTCCAACCGAAGGTCTGCGGATATCGCCATCGACGATCAATACTTTTTTCATCTGTCCCAGCGCAAAAGCCAGATTCAGTGATAACGTTGTTTTACCTTCGCTAGGCAAAGTAGAAGTGACAATGACAACCCGGTGCGGTTCATCTACTGCGGACAGCAGCACTGCGGTTCGAATCGAACGTATGGATTCAGAAAATACCGAATTAGGTTCCGTGAGAAAAGCACGCGCCGGCACCAGATTCTCCCCCTCTTTTTGCTCCATAATTTGCACTGCACCCAGTACATTGACGCCCAGACGTCGCTCCGCATCAGGTATGGAATGCAAGGTACTATCCAGAAAATCGAGTATAAACACCAGGGCAATGCCTGCCAGCAAACCTAGCAACGCTGCGATTGAAACAACCATGAGCTTTTTCGGCTTTTGCGGTGCATTCATTACCACGGCAGGATCAACCAATCGCCCCGCTGTCGATTGCAAATTCGAGGAAACTTCGGTTTCCTTGGCGCGACCGACAAAAGTATCGTAGAGTTGCTTGTTACTTTCCAC